>NZ_OZ060395.1:175079-385669 GCF_964059125.1 Buchnera aphidicola (Eriosoma lanigerum) | reverse complement strand
TTTTTTTTTTGAATAATTAATAAAATATTAGAAAATAAATATTTTGTTCTGGAAATTTTATATATATAAAAATATAATTATTAATTAATAATAAATATCTTTTATGAAATGTATATATAATTATTTTTTTAACTAAAATTTTTGAATATATTAATTTTGTATAAAATATTTTTTTTATTAAAATTAAAAAATTTTATTTATATATATTTATTTTATTTTTTATATGTAATATGAGATATGTTTAATATTATAATTTGATTTATATATAATCATAATGCATTGATTATAAAAATAAATAATTTTTTAAAAATATTAAATTTATTATTAATAATAATTTTATTAAATGAATTAAACATGATAATTTTTTACATAAATTGTACATTGATAATAAAAATATATATATTTTTTTTGAATATGATAAAATTATTTATACCAATAAATTATTTATATTTAAAATATTTTTTGAGTACAGTTATATTTTTAATAAAAATATTTTATTTTTAAAAATTCATTTTTTGATAATAACTTCTTAAAATTTTAAATAAATTTTTAAAAGAATAATATAAAACAACTAAAATAATAGGAAAAGATATGTGTATAGTATCTGTACTAGACGTATATAAAAATAAAATCAATGTCAATACAGAAATTATTATTCGTGGATGGATGCGAAATAAAAGAGATTCAAAATTAGGATTTTCTTTTTTAGATATTGTAGATGGATCTAGTGTTTATCCAATTCAATTTATAGTTTATAATCATTTGTTAAATTATCAAGAAGTATTAAAATTAACTACAGGTTGTTCTATTATAGCTAAAGGAATTTTAGTATATTCTCAGGGTAAAAATCAAGTTTATGAGGTGATAGCGAAAAAAATTAAAATTTATGGATGGATTGATAAACCAAATCAATATCCAATATCTAGTAAAAAACATAGTATGGAATTTTTAAGAACTGTTCCACATTTACGGTCTAGAACAAATTTAATTAGTGTTATTTCTAGAGTTAGACATATTGTTATGAAATCTTTACATGATTTTTTAAATGAAAATTTTTATTATTGGATACCAACTCCAATTATTACTAGTTTAGATACTGAAGGAATGGGTTCTATGTTTCGAGTATCTACTTTAAATTTTTGTTCTATTCCTAAAAATTCAGATGGTTCAACAAATTTTAATAGTGATTTTTTTGGAAAAGAATCTTTTTTAACTGTTTCTGGACAATTAACTTTAGAATCTTATGCTTGTTCTTTATCAAAAGTATATACTTTTGGACCTACATTTAGAGCTGAAAATTCTAATACTAGTAGACATTTAGCAGAATTTTGGATGTTAGAAGTAGAACAAGCGTTTATAAATTTAAATAATGTGATAAATTTAGCTGAAAGTTTATTAAAATATGTAGTTCACACTGTTTTAGAATATTGTACTGATGAAATAAAATTTTTAATGAATAAAGTAGATCATAAAATAAAAGAAAAACTCGAAACATTCTTAATTACTGATTTTATTCAAATAAATTATTCTGAAGCAATCAATATTTTATTAAATTCTAAAAAACGTTTTCAAGAACAAGTACGTTTTGGTTTAAATTTATCTTCTGAACATGAAAAATATTTAATTCATTATTATAATTATCGAACAGTAGTAATTAAAAATTATCCAAAATCTCTTAAAGCTTTTTATATGCGATTAAATGATGATCAAATTACTGTAGCTGCTGTTGATATTTTGCTTCCAGGAATTGGAGAAGTTATTGGAGGCTCAGAAAGAGAAGAACGTATTGATGTTTTAATAAGTAGATTAAAAGAATATAAATATAAAAATCAAGATTATGAATGGTACATCGATTTACGTCGTTATGGAACGGTTCCACATGCTGGTTTTGGAATGGGTTTTGAGCGATTTGTTTCTTATATTACAGGAGTATCTAATGTAAGAGATTTAATTCCTTTTCCAAGAACGGTAAAAAATTCTTATTGTTGAATGAAAATTCATTATTTTATTATATATTTTTTATATATATTTGTTAAAAATTATATATAACTAATTTTAAATAATTATTAAATGATATAATTATAATAAATTAATTCATGATCTTATTTTTTTATATATATGTATAAAATCACATATATATAATATACATATGAAATTATCTTTTTATCAATTATATAAATATTTTTTGATTATATTTTTATTAGGTATAATGATTATATTTTAATAAAATTATTTATAATTGATATATTTTATTTATATTTATTTCATATAAAATAAATATTTTTTATTTGAAAAATTTATTTTAATATGAATAAATATTTATTTAAAATTTTTAATTTTTTGTATTAATTTTTTATTGAGTATATTAAATATAAAATATATTTTAATCAATATAAAAATTTAATAAAAAAAATATAATTTTTAAAATAAAAATTTGATTTATAATTAAAAATATAAATTTTAAATTTATTGAAATGATAGTTATATTTAATTAATCTAATTACTTTAATATTATCATTAATTAAAAAAAATGATTTTATATGTAATTAAAAATTCTAAAAAATAATATTTAAGATTAATTTATTTAATATTAAAATAATAAATTTATTATTTTTAGTATAGTAATTTTTTATAAATATAAAAATTGAATTAGTATCAAGATTTAAGACAATTTTTTTTGTCTAACATTTATTACATATTATTTATATAATAATTAAATTAATAATATTTTTATGTATATAAATAATTTTATTATATATATGTATAATTTTTAAATATATATTAAAATAATAATATTAATATAAATAAATTAAATTATTAAATAAAAATTTGTTTTTTTTTACAATATTTTTATATTTAATAAGTAATAAAATTTTTATTTATTAAATTTTAAACTAATAATTAATTTGATAAAAAATGTATTTTAACATAATTTAAATTTAAATAAATATATTAGTAGTATACATATTTTATATGTAAAAATTATATATATTTATGACAAATATTTTGATGAATATAATTTTTTATATAAATATTAATTTTTATATTGATTAAAAAAGTAATAAATGTATTTATATTAATATAATTATAGAAATATTATAATTTATTTATATTACTGAATTAAAATAAAAATAATAATATTATTTAATTAGTATTATTATTATTTTAAATAAATATATTATTAATTATAATATTTAATTTAAAAAATATGTATTTTTAGTAGATATTTTTTATTTAAATTTATTAAAAATTGGCATTATATTATAATATAATAATATATTTATTTTAATTTAATATTAATTTCTATTAATAAAATATTTTCTGAAATAATAATATTCATTATTATAATATTACATTTATTAAATAATAACTAAATTTTATTAATATTATTAATTTAAACATTAATTTTAAATAATAACTAATTTATATGATTATTTTAATAAAGGTCCTAAATTTTTACCACCTAATAAATGAATATGTAAATAATAAATTTCTTGTCCAGCGTTTTTATTACAATTTAAAATTATTCTATATCCATCTTGATCAATATGAACTTTTTTGGCAATTTTTGTTGCAATATAGAACATATAACCAAATAATTGTCTATTGTTTTTATTAATATAATTTGAATTTGGTATATATTCATTTGGAATAATTAATATATGTATTGGTGCTTGTGGATTAATATCTTTAATTGCTGTTACATATTTATCTTGATATATTATAGATGATTTAATTTCACCACTGATAATTTTATGAAAAATAGTTTTTTTAAACATAAATTATATCTTATTTAAATTAATTATATAAATTATAATTTTATATAATGTTTGTTCTATTAATAATATTGATATTTTTATAATTTTGTTATAACCTTACACAAGGTTAAGTAAAAACTTTTTCCTTGTGTATAATTAAATTATAACTAATTATGCATATATTTTTCCATGATAGATTTGATATTATCTGATTTTGTTCCTAATACGATTTGAATTCCTTTTCCAGATATGATAACTCCAGAAGCTCCTATTGTTTTTAATTCTGATTGACTAACTTTGTTTATATTTATTACAGTAATTCGAATACGAGTAATACATGCATCTAAATTACTAATATTATTTTTTCCTCCTAAAATATGTATTAAATCTAATGCTATTTCATTATTATTTTTAACTTTAATATCATTAATTAATTCTTCTCTACCAGGTGTTTGTAGATTAAATTTTTTGATAAAAATATAAAAAATAATATAGTATGTAATAAAATATATTACTCCTACAATAGGAAATAACCATATTTTATTACTATTTCCGCTTAATATTATAAAATCAATTAATCCATGAGAGAAACTAGTACCTGCTTTCATTTCAAAAAAAGTACAAATAGTAAAAGCTAATCCAGATAATATTGCATGTATAATATATAGTATAGGAGCTACTAATATGAAAGAAAATTCTATTGGTTCAGTTATTCCTGTAAGAAAAGCAGTTAAAGAAGAAGATATCATAATGCCACCTATTTTATTTCTGTTCTTTTTTTTAGAACATTTCCAGATAGCTAATGCTGCTCCAGGTAATCCATACATTTTGAATAAAAAACCTCCAGATAATCTACCTGCAGTAGGATCACCTGCCATATATCTTGCAATATCACCATGAAATATTTGTCCTATAGAATTAGTATATTCTCCTATTTGCATTTGAAATGGTACATTCCAGATATGGTGTAATCCAAAAGGTACTAATGCTCTTTCTACTATTCCGTATATTCCAAATGCTACTAGAGGATTTTGATACGCAGCCCAAGATGAAAATTGTTTGATCATCGATCCAATAGGAGGCCATATACATGCTAATATAATTCCTAAAATTATAGAAGCTAATCCAGAAGCAATTGGAACAAATCTTTTACCTGCAAAAAATCCTAAATATTCTGGTAGTTGGATATGATGACATAAATTAAATATATAAGAAGAAATTAATCCCACCATTATTCCTCCTACTATTCCGGTATCACATAAATTTTGTTGATTTATTATCACTGAATCTATTTGTAAAATTATTGGAGCTACTACAGATAATGTATGTATCATAATACCATATGAAACAACTGAGGCTAATGCTGATACTCCATCATTTTTAGTAAATCCTAATGCTACACCAATAGCAAAAATCAAAGGCATATTAGAAAACACTGAATTACCTGATTCAGCCATAATTTGTGATATAATTAATGGTATAAAATTAAAATGAGCAGATCCAATTCCTAACAAAATTCCAGCAATAGGTAAAACAGATACTGGAAGCATAAGAGATTTACCTACCTTTTGCAGGTTTGCAAATGAATTTTCAAACATATTATTATAAAGCTCCTAATTATAATCATAAGATAGATTTTATTAACTATTTTTTAAATAATAGATATTGTTAATCTTATAATGATAAATATAATATATAATTCATATTAATTAAGAATCAATAAAATTTGATTCTATATTAAATAATTTATAAAAATTATTAGTAGTAATTTCTGATAACATTTCTATATCTATTTTTTTTAGACAAGATATGTATTTTGCTATATTATATAAATAAGCAGGTTGATTTTCTTTTCCTCGATAAGGAACAGGTGTTAAATAAGGAGAATCTGTTTCTATTAATATTGAATCAATAGGAATATATTTTAAAATTTTTCTAATATATTCTGAGTTTTTAAAAGTGATTATTCCTGAAAAAGAAATATAAAAACCAATGTTTAATAATTGTTTTGCTATATTAATGTCGTCACAATAAGCATGTAATATACCTTTACAAGAATAAGCATTTTCTTCTTTTAAAATTTGTATCATGTCTTGATTAGATTGCCTTGAATGTACTATAACTGGTTTTTTTATTTTTTTAGCAAGTTGTATATGTTTTCTAAATAACCATTTTTGTAATTCTTTTTGAATAGGTTGATGATAATAATCTAAACCAGTTTCTCCTATTGCAATTACTTTATTGTACATAGTTAACTGTTCTAATTCTATTAAATCTACAGTATTGACATTACAATTTAATGGATGAATACCAAAAGAATACAAAATATTATTATTTTTTTTAAATAAATGAACTATTGATTTACAGTTTTGTATAGAAGTAGCAATGCATAAAAATAACTTAATGTGATTTTTATATGCTTTATGTAACATATCATTAATATTGATATGTATAGTGTTATAATTTAATTGATCTAAATGGCAGTGACTATCTACTAGTAACATAAATAATATTCTCTAATATTAATTTAATTATCAAAATGTATTCAATATTTCTTTCCAATATAATAATTGTTCTAATATAATTAATTCTTGATTAATTCCATCAATATTAATTAAGTTATAATAACATTTTATCCAAGATTTCATAGTTTGATTTAAATTTGTTATAGATTGTTTACAAGATAAAAATTTTATTAAATCTATTTGATCTATATTTATAATTAATGAGTATAATTTATGTTTCCATTTTATTGAATCAAGTAGTAAAGAACAAATCCAAATTATTTTTTTTATATCATTGGAATTAGATAAGTGAGTAACTAACTGTAGTATATTTTTATTATGAATAGATTGTTTTAATTGAGTAAATAATTTTATTCTTTTTTCCCAATTTAGTTCAACAAACATTTTTTTTGCTATTATAGGAGAATAATCACAAATTTTTAAAGATATTGGATATAATTCTTTTTTAATTGTTATGTTTTTTTTTAACCATTCAACTCCTTCTTGTTCTGATGGTGGAAATAGATTATATGTAATACATCTACTCATTAATGTATAACTTAAACGTAAATTACATGTATGTTTAAAAAAGAACCAATTATTGGTTGGTGGTTCTTCTAAAATTTTTAGTAATGCATTGATAGAATATTCTGTTAATTCTTTAGTATTAGAAAAAAAAAATACTTTACCTGTTCCTTGTTGAGGTGTATGTAATATTTTTTCTATAATGTAAAGTATGTTTTCAATTCCAATATTATTATTTTTTTTTTTTAATTTTAATGTTATACCAATCCGGATGATTGTTATATGTCATTAATTTACAACTTATACATTTTTCACAACTCATTATATCTATTTTATTATGGCATAAAATCCATTTTCCTATATTCCATACTAATTCTGTTATACCTAGTTCTTGGGTAGATTTAATTATTATAGCATGATGACTTTTCTTGATTTTATGTTGATAAATAATATTTTTATAAATATTTAATAGCCATGGAAATAGGTTCATGTTTATTTGTTTAACCATATTTTTATTTTTTTAAAAATATTTTGTTCTACAGTTTTAATATTATAATTAGCATTAATAAATATTGATTTTGGATTTTTATTAATTAATTGTAAATAACGATTTCTAGTTCGAATAAAAAAATTAAGATGCTTTTGTTCTATTCTATCTGTAGAACCTCTAGAAAATGCTCTTTTTAAACCAACTTTAGGTTCTACATCTAAATATACGGTAAGATCAGGGTAAAAATTATTTAAACACATCTTTCTTAACTTTAAAATAAAAGATGTATTAATTCTACTTCCTCCTCCTTGGTAAGCAAAAGAAGACATATCATGTCTATTGCTAATAATCCATGTTCCTGTTTTTAACTTTGGTTTAATAATTGTTTCAACCAATTGTATTCGAGCTGCATATAATAACAGTAGTTCGGTTTTATTTATTATTTTTTCTTTTATATTTTTATCTTTAATTAATGTTCTAATTTTTTCTGCAAGAGGAGTACTTCCTGGTTCTCTTATCGAGATAATTTTTTTTATGCCATAATTTTCTAAAATTTTTTTTATAAATGAACAAGCATGGTTTTTTCCAGCTCCTTCTATTCCTTCTACTACAATAAATTTATTATGATAATTTTTTTTATACATGATTATATGAGTATATTTTTATAAATGATATGAAAGATTCTTTAATAAATAATTAAAATATTTTGTATAGAATTAATTTTAAAAAATCATATATTAATAAAGTAATAGTTTATAACTATAGGTTTGAAGTATATATGAATATAAATTATACATATTATTATTATTTTTTAAATAAATTACGTATAATACTATAAGTAAAATAAGATTTACATATTTATGTACAAATAATAAAAATTTTTTATTTATTTTTTATATTTTATGTATAGTATAAATTTTAATACAAATCACATGAATTTGAATAGTTATCAATTTAGTATAAATTAGTTAATTTTTAATAGTTGAGTATAATATTTTTTTTAACAATATTAGTTTTATGGACAATTCATTATTTTTTAATACGATTATATATATAATTAATAGTATTATTTATTGTATCAATTTTTTCTGCATCTTCGTCAGAAATTTCAATATTAAATTCTTGTTCAAAAGACATAACTAGTTCAACAATATCTAGAGAATCAGCATCTAAATCGTGAATATAAGAATCTGTGTTCTTTATTTTTTTTTGCTTGATTCCTAATTGCTTAGCAATAATTTTTTTTATTTTTTGTTCAATTTCATTTATCATAATTAAAATTCCTATTTTTAATACTAGATGATTTGATAGAAAATAGATTATTTTTATAGTATGGTTTTTTTTATTTATTACATCATGTACATACCCCCATTGATGTGTAATGTATGTCCTGTAATATATGAAGATTGATCAGATGATAAAAAGACTACTGCATTAGCGATATCATCACTTGTTCCTAATCGTTTCATAGGAATTTGAGACAAATATTTTTTTTTTTGATTAATTCGTAATTTTTTTGTCATACCTGAATCAATTACACCAGGTGCTATAATATTAACAGTAATTCCTTTATTTGCTACTTCTAATGCAAGTGATTTATGAAATCCTACTAAAGCTGATTTAGATGTAGCATAACTAATTTGACCAATATTTCCAGTATATCCTATCATGGATCCTATTGTAATAATTCTTCCTGTTCTTCTTTTAATCATTTTTTTTATAATAGTTTTAGTAATATAAAAAATAGAAGTTAAATTAGTTTGTATAGTATCTTCCCATTCTTGTATACTAGTATTAATTAGTAAATGATCATGATTAATACCTGCATTGTTAATAATAATATCTATGTTTCCAAATTTATCATAAATTTTATTTAGTTCAGATTGTATAGAAAGATGATTTTTTATATTTAATAATATACCTTTTCCATGATTTTTTAGTAATTTATTAATATCATCTACTCCTTTCTGAGTAGTAGATGTTCCAATAATTGTTTGTACTTTTTCTTTTAATTTTATTGCTATTGCTTTTCCAATTCCACGATTAGCTCCAGTAATTAATGCAACTTGATTTTTCACAGTTATATAATCCTATTCAATATATTTATTTAAAATTAAAAAATTTTTTGGATCTTCTAAAGATAATGTAACAATATTCATTAATTTTTTATTTAAATTAGTTAATATATTTCCAGGACCTGTTTCTAATATTAAAGAAATATTTTTAGATATAATGAACTCAATACTTTGTTTCCAAAAGATTGGTTGATATAATTGCCTAACCAAAGCATCTTTAATTTTTTTTCCTGAAAATTCACATGATACATCAACATTGTTAACTATAGGAAAGACTGGAGTATGAAATATTATTTTTTTTAATACATGAAACATTTTTTTTGCAGCAGATTTCATTAAATTGCAATGTGATGCAACATTAATTGATAATTGAAAAATTGCTTTAGCTCCATGTTTTTTGCAAGATGAACCAACCAAAGGTATTACATTTTTATGACCTGAAATAATAATTTCTGATTCTGAATTAATACAAGCAATAGATACAATTTGAATTTCTGAATATTTAGTACAAATTTGTTGCACGATATTTATTTTTAATCCAATGATAGCTATCATTAATCCTGGATTTTTTATCATTGATTCTTGCATTAATTTAGATCTAATCATTACTATTTTTAAAGCGTCATTAAAATTAATACATTTTGCGCATACTAAAGCTGAATATTCTCCAAGACTATGACCAGCTGCAATTGTTGGTATGATTCCATTTTTTTTTTCCACAATCTATATATAGATACAGAAGTAGTTAATAACGCAGCTTGCATATATTTATTTTTATTTAATTGATGTAAGTTATTACTTGTTATTAGTTTCCATAAATCATAATTAATATAATTTGAGGCTTCATCAAATGTTTTTTTTAGTATATTATGATATATATATAATTTATTTAACATACCTACTTTATGTGAACCTTGTCCTGGAAAAATCATTGCAAAATTTATCATTGAATAAAATCCTTATTTTAAAAGAATTATATTAAATATGTATAATAAATAATATATTTCATTATTTTAAAATAATATATATCAATATATATATATTAAATAAATAATTTATCTTTTTATAAAATATATATATATTATTAATAAATAATAATTTTATAAATTTTTTAGAATGTTTTTTAATTGTTTTTATGTAAAAATTATTTTTTTATATTATTGTTTAGTATGTAAAATATTAATAATAATAATGATTAAGTTAAATTACTTTTTTCCCTTTATAGTAACCTTTTGCAGTTATGTGATGTCTACGGTGTGTTTCTCCAGAAGTTTTATCTATAGATAATGTAGGTAACTTTAAAAAATCATGCGAACGTCTCATTCCTCTTTTAGATCTAGTTGGTTTATTTTTTTGAACAGCCATTATTTTTATCCTTAATCGTATATATTTTTTTTATTTTTATTAATAAATTTTTTTATTGCAACAAATTTAAACATTGTTGAAAAGATTTGTCTAATGAAGCTTCTATATTCATTTTTATTTTAGTTTGGGGATGTGTAAAAGTAATATTTTTTGCATGTAATAATAATCTTTGTTTTGCATGAAAATTCATTTTATTTTTTATTTTATAGTCTAAACTTTTTAGTCCATAACAGTTATCAAATACTATAGGGTAACCGGTATGTGCAGTATGTACTCGAATTTGATGTGTTTTTCCTGTAATTGGATATGCATTTATTAAAGTATTAAATTTATAATTTTTTATTATTTTAAAATGTGTTTCTGATAATGTTCCTAATTTATGGACATATACTCTATTTTTATCCTTTGATAAGGAACTGTTTTTTTTTAGTAATGGAAGTTGAACAATTTTAATATGAACTGGCCAATTACCATGCACTAATGCTGTATATGTTTTTTTTATTTTTTTTTCTCTTAATTGTTGATGTAAACTATGCAAAGAGGAACGTTTTTTAGCAATAATAAGTATACCAGATGTAGATTTATCAATTCGATGAACTAATTCTAAATATTTATTACAAGGACGTGATAATCTAAACTTTTCTATGATTCCAGTATGAATACCACTTCCTCCATGTACAGCAATTCCTGATGGTTTATTTATAACTAATAAGTGATCGTCTTCAAATAATACTATTTTTGACAATTGGTGTATTTCATTGTTAGAAATTTTTTTTTTATTTATATTAATATCAATATTATTACATATGATAGGAGGAATACGAATAACGTCTTTGTTTTGTAATTTATATTTTGGTAAGATTCTTTTTTTATTTACTCTAATTTGTCCTGTTCTCAAAATTCGATATATCATACTTTTAGGTATTTTTTTGAATTTAGTAAATAAATAATTATCAATTCTTTGAGGAATTATTTTTTCATTAATAATTAAAAATTTTACAGAATTTATTAAAGTAGACATATATAATTTCTTTAGTTAAAAAAATAAATAAATTTTAGAGTATAATTTTTATAATATTAAATTACTTTACATTAGTCAAATATAAATTAATTGATGATGTATTGTACTATATGTTTTTACGTATTTTATTAATTTTATTTTATTATAATTATTTTAAATTATTTATGTTAGATAATTATGTTTAATATTTAATTTTAATTAATAATTTAGATAATACAATTATATGTAAAAAAAATAAATGATCTCAACGAAATAATATTTAAATATATATTAATTCTATTTAATTACTGCAATGTATTATAATTTTATTAAATAATACGAGAGAGTTTTATTATGAAAAGAATGTTAATTAATGCTACTCAAAAGGAAGAATTGAGAGTAGCTTTAGTAGATGGGCAACGATTATATGATTTAGATATTGAAATTCCTGGTTCTGAGAAAAAAAAATCAAATGTATATAAAGGTATAATTACTAGAATTGAACCTAGTTTAGAAGCTGTTTTTGTTGATTATGGTTTAGAAAAGCATGGTTTTTTACCATTAAAAGAAATATCTCAAAATTATCTATCTAATACAACTGTACATATCAAAGATATGTTAAAAGAAGGACAAGAAATAATAGTACAAATTGACAAAGAAGAAAGAGGTAACAAAGGAGCAGCTTTAACCACTTTTATTAGTTTAGCAGGTAGTTATTTAGTCCTTATGCCAAATAATCCTCGTGCAATAGGGATATCTAGAAGAATTATTGGTATAGATCGAATTGAATTAAAAGAAATTTTATTGTCATTAACTATACCTAAAGATATGGGAGTAATTATTCGTACAGCTGGATTAGGTAAATCTATTGAAACATTACAATGGGATCTAGATTTTAGATTGAAATTATGGAAATCTATTCAAAAAATAGCTAAAAATAGCTCTCCTCCTGCTTTACTTCATCAGGAAAGTAACATTATTGTACGTGCTTTTAGAGATTATTTAAGGCAAGATATTGGAGAAATTTTAATTGATAATCCAAAAATGTTATCTATCGCTAATAGTCATATTACTTCATTAGGAAGACTTGATTTTTCTAATAAAATTAAATTATATACAGGAACAATTCCATTATTTAGTTATTATCAAATTGAATCTCAAATTAATTCTGCCTTTAATAGAGAAGTTAGATTACCATCAGGGGGAGAAATTGTTGTTGATAATACAGAGGCTCTTACTGCAATAGATGTAAATTCATCTCGTTCTACTAAAGGTATAGATATTGAATCTACTGCTTTTAATACTAATTTAGAAGCGGTATATGAAATTGCTCGTCAATTACGTTTACGTGATTTAGGAGGTTTGATTGTTATTGATTTTATAGATATGTCTTTAGTTCATCATCAAAAATCTATTGAAAATAAATTAAGAGAAATTGTTAAACATGATAGAGCCCGTGTTCAAATTGGAGATATTTCACGTTTTGGTTTATTAGAAATGTCACGTCAACGTTTAAGACCTTCTTTAGGTGAATCTAGTTATCATGTATGTTCTAGATGTCAAGGAACTGGATCTATTAGGGATAATGAATCTCTTTCTTTATCTATTTTAAGATTAATAGAAGAAGAGGCGATTAAAGAAAACACCTATGCTGTACATGTAATTGTACCTGTTGAAATTGCATCTTATTTATTAAATGAAAAAAGAAGTGCTGTTAATAATATTGAAAAAAGACAACTAGGAGGACATACAATTATTATTCCTAATCAATTTATGAAAACACCTAATTATTCTATTACACGTATTCGTAAAGGAGAAAATATAAAAAAAGTTGGCTATAATTTATCAAAATTTTATCATTATGAAAATAATAATATTTTTGAACCAGGATATATTGAAAAAAAACAAATTAAAAATCGTATTTTTTCAAATTTAAAAAAATTTGATAAGAAAACTAAGTATACAGAAAAATTTTTACAAAAAAAATATAAAATATTAATTAATAAATTAATTGTTATAAAAAATGTTTTTTTTGAAAAAATAATAATAATAAAAAAAATATTATCATTTTTTCAGTATTTGGTTTTTTATAAAATAAATAATAAAAATAATATTATTAGAAAAAAATGGTACAACATTAATTTTTTTTGGAATAAAATTATTTGTTTAAAAAATAAAATAAAATATCATAAAAAAATAAAGTTTATGCAAGTATATAATGTGGTTCATAAAAATTTAAATTCTAATTCTAACAATAACAAAAAATATTCTCTAAATAAATTACAACAATATAAGTATATTAAGTATTGCTTTCAAATTAATAATATGTATTATAAGATTTTTTATAATTTTTCTTATTTTTTAAGAAAAAATAAGAAATTGTTATTTAAAATGAATAGTAACATTAATATTAAAAATAATTTAATATGTAATAAGCAATTTTTGCAATTAGCACATAAAAATAATTTAACTAAAATAAAAACAAAAATAAAAACAAATAATAATATAAAAACAATATATATAGATCAAATTTATTATATGAATGTATTATTTAATTCTTACAATTATTTTAAAAAAATTAAACTTGATTCCTTTCCATTGGAAGTTTTAAACAATAATCAATTGATATTAATATATAACGATAATAGTGATAGTAAAAAATGTTACATGAAATCCATGTTATCAAATTTATTTTCAATATTGTCATTTATACAAGTTATAGAAAATACATTATTACAATATTATGAAATTTTATTTATTAAACCTCATATCAAACATAATATAAATTATATAAATTTATTAATTATATTACGTATTTATTATAAAAAAATATATATAATTTTAAGAGAAATAAAAAAAAAATATATTCAACATCAAGTACACATAATTTCTTATAGTAAGAATACTAGTAAATTTTGTTTAATTGATATATTACGAAATAATATAGTTGCTATGACAATAAAAAATATTTTCTTATTAAAAGAACACGACATAAATTATTATTTTAATCATTATCTTTTTCCTTCAAAAAATATATTAAATTATGTAATATATACTATAAATAGTAAAAAAAATAATAATATAATTATACAAAAAGAACAATCTAGTGCTCCTATTACAAAAGTTTCTTCTTATATTTATAATAAGAAAAAATGTTTTTATAAAAAGCAAATACATTCAAGATGTTTTATCACTCATTTTAGAGGTGCAGGAGCACATGTTGCAAAGAATCTTTCAAGTTCTCCAGTTTATAAAATAAATAGTTTGAAAAGAATTTAATAATATTATTATTATAATTTTAAAATTTATATTTTTCATAATTAATAACATAATACCGTCATATATACTATATATATATGACGTATGCATACTATATTTCATAATTATAACAATTATGGTTACATAACTTTCATAGTATTTTCTAGCATTTCTGATGCTATTTGTAGTACTTTAGTATTAGCTATGTAATTTTGATGAAGATTATCAATATTTTGAGAGATATTTTCAAAATTAAACATTTTAGATTGTTTATCATTTTGATCATTGATTAACAAATTACTCATAGATATTTTTTGAGTAGTATTTAATTGTAATTCTGCTGTTCTATGTTGTATTTTATTTTTAAATTTTTCATACGATTCATTTAATGTTTCTTGAGAATTAACTATTGGTTGTTCATGTAAGTTATACATAATTTGAGCATTTAACATATGATCTTCAGTATCATTAGGATTTTTAAATAAAGCAATTGGAGTGTCAGGAGTAGCTTCTACAGTAAGTTGATCAATTATATTAGAATCATGTTGTATGAGATATGTATCATCACTCACCATTTCTGTTTTGTGATATTTTAATGTTATTCCAGAAAACGATATAGAAGATGTGATTGCATCTAAATCTTTGATAATATAATTAACATTTGTATTATCAGAACATTTTTTAATTTTCCATTTATTATTACCAAGAAATGTTAATTGATATTTTTCTGGTTGTATAAGATTAGAATAACTCCAAGAAGACAACAATATATGTTTTGATTTGTTATGTATACTAGCTTTAACTTCAGGAAATAAATTTGAAAAAAAATTTTTTCCTGGTTGATGATTAATATCATATCCTTCATGATTTTGTTTGTTCAAACTACAAGCAAAATTGACAATTAATTGTCCAATTTTATTTGTAGCACTATCTAATATTTTTCTACGAAAATGTAATATTCCTCCTAACCAACCTGTAGTAATTAAAGATTCAATGGACTGTTTTTTTTCCGTCAGTGGTTCAATATATGCTATAGTTCCTTGATTGCTATCATATTCATTCCAGATATAACAGAATTTTTTTCTCATTAAATTATTTATAAGTTCAAAGTTATTGTTAATAGAAATTATAAAATTATTTTCTGTTATATTTGTTTCGGAACCTAAAATGGCATTTAATTCATTAATACATTCATTTCTTTTTTGAATAATATTATTTAATATATTTGAATAATCTGTTTCAGTTGTTTTTTGTGTATATAAATATGTTTGAATTAATGCATTACTCTTACTTATTATATTCAAATCTTGATTAATTGCAGAGACATAGTAATATACCATATAGTTAACAGTTTTATATAATTCAGAAAGTTCGTGATTTAATTTTTTTATTTGTTCTATTACTACATTAGCAGCAAGAATTGTTGTTAAACTAAATGTAGTTATTTCTGTTTGTTTGGTGATTTGTTCTCTAAGTACAGAATAAAAATTTGGTATAAATTCAGAAAATATATATTGATATTTATTTAGAATATTTTTTAATCGATTGATTTTATTATATTCTGCTGTTTCAAATTGTTCCTTAGCATGTAAATGATATATATTTTTTATCAATGATTCGGAATTGTTATTTTTTATTGGTAATGGATGAATAGAAAACTTTTGGTTAGATTTTCTAACTTCATTTGTTTGATTATTTATATTTTGAATATGTTTAATATCTTGATTAGTCTTATTTATATTTTCTATATTTTTGTTTAAATTTAATTGTATATTTTGCATCGCATTATTTGCTATATTCATTAATATATTCATATTGTCTCTTGAATTTTTATATAAATTAAACAAAAAAAAAATAATATATTTTACTATGTATTTTGCAATTGATATTGTTGTTTTTCATTTGACTGTAATGTTAAAATTTGTTTTTCTATTAATTCTGCCAATCCTATTCCTTTTTTACTGATATTTGTTGATATTGTTTGATTATATAAATCTAAATACATTCTTTCTTGATTATTATGAAATAAATTATTTTTAAACATATCTACAGAACTAACTTTTAAAATCATTGATAAAAATATACTTTCAATTTGTTTACCTAATTCTAATAATTTTGTTGAAGAATTAATTGTTTTTTTATGTTGAAATAAATTATGGTGTTCGTTTGTAATAGTATTAGATAGTGATGTATGTAATAATGATGTTTTTGTTTCCATTAAATAATCTCCAATTTAGCATGTAAACAACCTGCATCTTTCATAGATTGTAAGATAGACATTAATTCTGTTGGTTGAGCTCCTAATGTAGTTAGTGCTTGAATAATATTGTTTAAATTGTTGTCGTTCCTTAATTGTACTGTCTTATTAATAGAAATTAATGGTTGTTTCTTTTTCGAAATTTGATCTTGATTTAATAATAAATCATCGAAATTGTGTAATGATATTTCTTTTTTTTCTATAACTACAGATAATTTACCATGTGCAATAGCACAATTTCCTAATTGTACGTCATGATTAATAACAATGGAACCTGTTTTTGAATTTACCACTACTTTTGCATCTTGTATTGGAATATTGATTTCAATATTTTGAATATTTGCTAACATTCTAATTTGTACAGCTCTATTTTCCGTTGTTGTGAGTTGTACAGTTCTAGCATCTAAAGGAATAGCTGTATCTGGATAATATAAATTAATTTTATCACTAATACGTTGTGACATACTAAAATCTTCTTCGTTCAATTGTAAATTAATAATACCATGCTTTCCAAAATCTGTTTTTAATTCTGATTCAATTATTGCTCCTTGATTAATAATACCTCCATTAAAATGTTGTAATTGTTTAAAAAAAATATTTTTAGGTTGCAGGTAAGTAGTATCATGTATAACTATATTACCTTGAGCCATTGCATATATTTTATTATCTATTCCTTTTAACGGAGTCATTAGTAATGTTCCTCCATTGAGACTTTTTGCATTACCTAATGAAGATACTAACACGTCTATTTTTTGTCCTTTATGGCTAAAAGATGGAATTGTAGCTGTCACCATAACAGAAGCAATATTTTGTAATCTCATATTATTAGATTCAAGAGATGTTGTAATACCTAATTTAGATAACATTTTAGCCATGCTTTGGCTAGCTATAGGAGATTGTCTAGTTTCATCTCCTGTACCATCCAATCCCACAATTAGTCCATAACCAATTAATTGATTTTCTTGCAGACCTTGTACAGTAGTTAAATCTCTAATACGATCAGCATATGTTATATTACTGCATAGTAGTAATAAACACAAAGAGATAGTCTTAAAAAATAAGTTATTCATAATAAACCTTTTTAATTACTTCTATCAATATTTTATATTTATATTAATAATACAATAAATGTTTAATATTGCATTTATTGAATACTACAAACCTAATATCTCAATTTTTAAATATTTTATCATAAATGAATTTAAAAAATTTATAAAATGAAATATTAAGTGTTTGTAGTAATATTAAATATTGTGATAATACAACAATAATAAAAAGTTTCGAATTTACATAATATTAATATATATATACTTAATAGTGTATTATTAAATGCAATTCTTATAATATTATAAAATTTTCTATATTGAATGAAAAATAGTATAATTTTACATTGGAGCTATTTTAAAAAATAAACGTTGTAACCAACCCATATGATTGTTTTTATTGACGTAATCATTACTGAGATATTCAATGTGTGCATCTGCTACTTGAGTAGAAATAACTGAATTATTATTACCAATAGTTTTAGGATTTACTATTCCTGAAAAACGAATTTTTTCCGTACCTTTATTAATTTTTATCGTTTTTTCTCCTATTACTTCCATATTTCCATTAGGTAATATATTTTCAACAGTAACAGTGATAATTCCTGTAAAAATATTTTTAGCTGTACTACTTCCTTTTCCAGAATATTCATTCTTACCAGAAGAATTAAATTCTGCTCTACTTTTAGAATTATTATTTATTATATTAAAAAGATTAGGAAAAGTAGTTAAACCTAAATTACTGTTTCCGTTATGAATAATATTTTCAGAAGAACTATTACTAGCACTAACATTTTCTTGTAATACAATCGTCATTGTATCTCCAATATTATGTGCTCTATAATCTTCAAATAACGATTGATTATTACTTTCTTGCATAATTGCATTATTAGGAATTGTTGAATAAATTTTTTTTGAATGATTAATCATTATTTGTGCTTGATCGTCATGTGGAATAGAGGAACAACCATTCAGTATAAGGAAAACACTGGTTATTATACAAATTTTAGATTTTAAAATAAATGACTTAGACACAGTAAAATTACCTTAAATTATTGCGTATTATGTTAATTTTATACATTTGTAATACTAAAATTAATAATTTTCTATCATAATATATTATAATTGAGATAATTTTTGTAGCATTTGATCAGAACTAGTTATAGCTTTACTGTTAATTTCATATGCTCGTTGTGTTTGTATCATATTAACTAATTCTTCAGCTACATTTACGTTGGATGTTTCAACAAATCCCTGATAAATTGATCCTGAACCATTCATTCCTGGTGCACTTTCGATTGGATTTCCTGAAGCATTAGTCTCTTTATATAAATTTTCACCTATACTTTCTAAACCAGTACTATTTACAAAATTAACTAAACTTATTTGTCCAATAGGAGTGTTTTTAACTTCACCTTGTAAAGTTACATGAACATAACCATCCCTTCCAATATTCATATTAATTGCATTAACTGGGATATTAATGCTTGGTTGAATAGCAAATCCACTATTAGTAACTAACTGTCCATTACGATCAATTTGAAATGAACCATCTCTAGTATACGCCATACTACCATCTGGTAGTTGTACTTGAAAGAAACCTTGACCATTAATTGCTACATCTTTCGTAGATCCAGTTTTTGATAAATTTCCTTGAGTATGAATTCTTTCGGTTGCAATTGGACGTACACCTGTACCTAATTGTAATCCAGAAGGAATATTTGTATTATTATCAGAAGTTAAACCAGGTTGACGTAGTGTTTGATACATTAAATCTTCAAAAATAGCATGAGATCGTTTAAAACCGTTTGTACTAACATTAGCTAAATTATTAGATATAACATTCATGTTGATTTGCTGAGCGTCAAGACCTGTCTTTGCTATCCATAAAGATGGAATCATAATTTAGTATTCTCATTATTAATTGTTTATATTTAGTATAGAATTAGCTTTTTGTTCATTTTCATTACAATCAGATATCATTTTCATTTGCATATCGAATTGTCTGGTATTATTAATCATATCAATTACATTTTCAGTAGGATTAACATTGCTTTCTTCTAAAGCACCTGGTATAACTTGTGCTTTTTCGTTCTTTTCCACAATTGAATCAACTGTAGGTACATTAGTATCTCGTAATCTAAAAAATCCATTTGGATGTTTGTATAAGTAACTATTATCTAATATATTAACAACTTTAACGGGTCCTATAGTTACCACTTTACTTTCATTATTTTCTTGCACTAATGCAGTTAACACACCATCAGAATTAAAAGAAGGAATTGAATTAATTGGTACTTTTACTGGAATACCTTTTGGATTCATAACATATAATCCTTTCATTGTTAATTCTCCTTTTTCATTAACTTCAAAATGTCCATTTCTTGTATAAAAATCTTCAAGTCTATCATTTCTAAGAAGAAACCAACTATAATCTTCTGGTAAAGCTATATCCAATGGTTGTTCAGTATGTCTAATTATTCCATGTGATAAATCATATTGAAAGGAATCGATGGTTAATTTATCATTATCATTTTCATTAGAAATTGTATGTAATAAATTTCTGAATTGAGCTTTAAAACCAGGTGTTGAAACATTAGCTAAATTATTAGCTGAGATTGCTTGTTTATTGATAGTTTGATTTGCAGCTTGTTTAGCAATATCTATTGTGTTATCCATACTTTTATCCTAAAACGAATAATTTATCGTAGATCATTCAATAAAGTTTCAAGTAATTGATTTTGTACTTGAATTGATTGTGATATTGATTGATAATTTTTTTGTGCTGTAATAAGATTTGTTAATTCATTATTTATATTAACATTAGAATTTTCCAAAGCTCCTATAGTTAAACAGTTTTCTTGGTTATTATCTGTCATTGATACAAATTTGGAATTATAGTTTTTATTTATAAACCATAAATTATCATCTTTTTTTGTTAAAGCATCTAAATTAGAAAAATTAGTAATAGCAATTTTCCCTATAAGATCACTTTGTTCATTAGTATAATATCCAATAATATTTCCATTTTCTAAAATATTGTATGAATATAATTCACCTGGTCTACATCCATTTTGCATCGGTACACTAAAATCAGTTGGTTGATCTTCTTGAATACAATCAACAAAATTAATTTTAACTTCAGATGTTTTAAAATCATCTGATTGAATAGTGACGAACTGAGGAGGATTAGCCATTAAAGGTCCTTCAGTATAAAATTCCAAAAAGAAACTTGTTAATTTTTTATTATTATCAGTTTCATCAAACATATGAATAGTCCATACTGTAGAAAAATTTTTTTTCCAGTATATACCAATAATATGTGGTTGTAATTTTTCGTCAAATAGTATCATATTAGTTTTATGATTATAAGTATTTGGATCATCTTTTACAAATGCATCTAAATGTGATAATTCCTTCTTATCAAATGTTATTTTTAAATCAACATTAGTAGTTTTTTTAGCTGGTATTTGATAAAATTTCTTAAAGTTGATTATTTCAGCATCTTTTTTTAATTTTTTTTCAGGAGATGTTTTATCTTGTAAATATCCAGTTAAATACATTCCATTTATATTAACTAAATTTTGATTTTCATCAAGATGAAATTCTCCATTTCTTGTATAATAAATAGAATTATTTAAATCTTGTAAACGAAAAAATCCATCATTATTAATATAAAAATCTAAATTATTTCCAGTTTTATTAATCGTACCAGGTGAATAATCTTGAGTGATACGAGATAATGCAGCTCCTGCACCATTATTTATAGAATTGTTATTTTGATTAGATTGATTGATCATATCATGGACATACGTTCTATCAGATTTAAATCCGTTAGTTGTTGCATTAGCTATATTGTTACCAATTGTATTAATTTGATTCATAGCTACTGTTAGTCCACTAATAGAATCTGAAAAACTCATATCTAACTTCCTTAAAGAAATATTAAAATTAAATTTTTGTGATTTTATTTATACTTTAATTCAATAATGTAGATACTTGAAATTTTATAATAAAATAATTAAATATAATAACAATATTTTTATTTTTTTTACAATCAAATAATCTATAAATAAATTTTTATAATTCTAATAATTCATTGGTATTTTATTTTTAATAGTACTAATGATTAATTATATATTAAGATTACAATTTATTTTAACTTTTTATTTAATATCTATATTAGATTGTATCAATGTTGATGAATTATTAAGATTATCAACATAGTTTTATTTGTTTTTTGTTTATAAAAATTATTTTATATATACTGAGATTATATTATATTAGTTCAATATATTATTTCAATTATATTTATTAATCTAATTTATATATTTTATTTATTTAATAACATACAAATTGTTATTTTTACATTACATACTTACATATATATACATTGGATTAATAACAAACATTTATTGATATCAAATTTTTACAAATAAATTTTATTTCTTATATATATTGAACATTTTTAACTAAATTTAGTTTTTATTGACCCATTGATAATGTTTTTATTAATAGTAGTTTAATGGTATTAATCATTTCAATATTTGCTTGATAATTTCGAGATGCTGAAATACTATCAATAATTTCAGAAACCACATTAACGTTTGAAGTCTTAACATAACCATTTTTATCAGACATGGGATTGTTGGGATTATATAATAAATTAAAAGAAGCTGAATCTGGTATAATTTTATCTATTTTAACTCCTCCTATATTTTTATTATTATCAAATTTTAATAATATTTTTTTCGCAACATATGGATACATTTTTTTATTTTTAATTATCATACTATCAACGTTAGCTATATTTGTAGCATTCATATTAATTTTTTTTGATTGTACATCTAATCCTGATGATGCAATATCTAACACATTGAATAAGTTCATATTTTTATCCTTGTATTACATTGAACATATTTTTAATTTGATTATTTAATAAAGTTAATACAGTTTGATACTGAATAGAATTATTAATAAATTTAACACGTTCTATATTCATATTGACAGAATTATGAATAGATGATTGATTTTTAGAATTTGTGTTAAATACTTTAATCTTAGAAATATAACTTTCGTTAGAATGATTAATATGTTTCCATGATGTGTTTATTAATGGTAATCGTTTGAAATTGATATTTTTTATCAT
Organism: Buchnera aphidicola (Eriosoma lanigerum); assembly: GCF_964059125.1. Classification (NCBI taxonomy): domain Bacteria; kingdom Pseudomonadati; phylum Pseudomonadota; class Gammaproteobacteria; order Enterobacterales; family Erwiniaceae; genus Buchnera; species Buchnera aphidicola. The sequence continues at coordinate 362,245 of NZ_OZ060395.1, read as the reverse complement.
AGATTTTTTTAACTCTTTGGAAAAGTTAATATCTTTAGATTGATAATTTGGAGTGTTGGAATTAGTAATATTAGATGCTAAAATTGCTTGTCTATAACTAATTAAATCTAGTGCTGTATCATTAAATTTAAAAGCATTATATATTTTATTGAACATACGATTCCTAAATATGTAATTAATGTGAATAATTATATTAAATTTTAATTAATAATTAATAATTTTTTAAAAATTACGTATTTATGTATTATATAATAAAATTAATACATAATCTACATTATGTATGTATTTTAACTTGATTTCATAAGATTTATTAATATTATATAAAAAATTATTTTTGTGTGTTTGTTTATTATATATTATATTTTAGTATTGCAATACTTTTATAATATTTTTTAGATATGATTGAAATCAGGAGATTTGATGTTTAATATTTTTAATATTATTATATTTTTTTTAACATGTTTTATATCATCAGTTAACTCTGCAGAATTACTAGATAAAAATATGGGAAGTAATTTTAATATTTCTAATGCACTAATGAAGTTATTACAAAAAAGAGATCCTATCCATTCTCATAATATGAAAATAAATATAAAAAATTTAAATAATATTAAAATTATTTGTAATAAACCAGATATTGTTCTAATGTCAAATGCTCCAAAATGGGGGAAAATGCATGCTGTAATTATTTGTAAAAATTTTAGTCAATTAATTCAATTTAATTTATTTGTATATGGAAAATACTTAGTATCAGCAAAACATATTAATTTTGGAGCAACCATATCATTCAATGATATTAAAGTTATAGAAGGACAATTAGATCAAATATCGGAAAACGTTTGTTTAAATACAAAACAAGTAATAAATAATATTGCCATGCGTCACATTCAACCAAATGAACCAATATTAATAGAAATGATACATAAACCATGGTTAGTTAAATTACATCAACGTATTTCAGTTATAATTAAAGGAAATGGATTTATAGTTATGTCTGAAGGAAAAGCTTTAAGTAATGCTTTAATGAATGATACTATAGATGTAGTTATGGATAATGGGAAAATTATTACTGGTATAGTTGGTGCTCATGGAGAAGTTGTAATTTTAAATTAATTATATTGATTATTTTATCTATGATATTCAATATTGATTCTATAAATAGTAGAACTGTGTTAATGAAATTGTTTATTTATGTATAATTCATATATTCATTTAATATTATATATTTTTTAAATATATTATATTCAATATATAAGTAATTTTTTAAATATTATTTTTGAACTTGAACACGATTTACATCAATTACAGTCAAATAATTAAATATATATTATTTTCTTAATTAAATTATATTTTACATATTTTTATGTATGTAATGTACTTAAAAAATAGTATTAAATAAATATATGATATTAAAAATTATTTTTCTATAATAATTTATCAATTTGTATATAGATTATATTATGAAAATTTCAGTAATATTACTTATAGTATCATATACAATATAAAATATTGTTTTTTATAATAAAATATATATTTTACAAGAATGAAAACACAGTAATATATTTTTTTTTACTTAAAATTCTTATAATAAAATTAATACAATTATTTTTCTTGTTTTCATTTTTTTAATTCATTTTTTTTTATATAGGTCTTTAATGTATTATTAGATGAATAATCTTATCTCTATTTGAAATTTATGATAATTATCATTGTATTATTAATATAAAATAATCTATAAATTATAATTTTTATTAATAAGAATAATTGTTCTTTTTATTATAATTGTAAATTTTTATTTATAGTAAGTGTATTACTATAACTTTAATATGTTATAAACATAAAATATTAAAAAATTAATTAATGATATTTTTTAAATTTGTATTGATGATACATAAATTTAAAATAAATTTATTTAACTAGTAATAAATACTATATCTATTTTAATCATGAAATATAAAAGTATTTTGTGTTATTAATTAAATAAGATTGATTTTTAGTTCAATTTAAAATATTTAAATATTTTAATATATTTTATTGAATAATGTATATTTTAAAATTTTTTTTTTGTAAAATTGTATTTTACCATAATAGAGTAAGGGGAATATGAAATATCCATTTTTTTTTATTGTAATTTTATTATTGTTTCCTGTTAACGTCAAAGCTGATGATAATACATCAGAGTTATATTTAGGTACACAAACTAATTTGTCTAATTCCAATCTTAAATCTTACTATAATTTTTTTAGTACCAAACATCTTAAGCAAAAAAGAATGAAAATTCCAAATTCTATTATATTAGGATACGAAAAAAATTCATATTTAAGCTTTGAATTAAATGTTGATAATATCAATATTGATAAAAATTATAGATTAAATCAATTTGAAAATATTGAACTAAATTCAAGTATCAAGTTATCTTATCCAATATTTAATAAGTTATTTATTTATCATAGCATAGGAAGTAAGATCCAACCTTATTTATTTTTTAAAAAATTACCGTTAAAACAAATAATGAAAAGTACAGCGAAATTAGTAGAAACATTTTCTATTGGTTTTGAACGAATGTTCAAAAATCATGTATTATATCGGTTTGGTTATGAATTAGAAATGAATTCTACAGATATAAAATATAACAATAAATTAGCATTTAAACATGGAAAATTTAATATGAGTTTTTTCTTTCCATTAGTTCCACTTCATTATTTTAATAAATCTAATTCTTTTATTATGAATACAACAACACATATAAAAGAAACAATTTTATTTCCTTTTGGAAGTTCTAAATTAACTTCTGCTGCTCATTTAATTTTAGAAAAATTGAATGAAAAAATAAAAAAAATGAATTTTTCTTACGTTATATATAACATTACAGGATATAGTGATAAATTTGGAATAAAATCTAAACAAGAAAAAATATCTGTTGATCGTATGAAATCAATTTCAAATTATTTGACATTTAGAGGAATAGCTAAAAAATATATTAAAGAAAAAACAATAGAAGAATCTTCCATTGCTAGTAAATTTTGTAAAAATATTAATAACAAATCGTTATTAATTAGTTGTTTAGCTCCGGATAGAAGAGTAGAAATTGATGTTGAGGGCATAAATTAAAAATTAATTAATTTAAAAAAAAAAAACAAAGTTTTCATTAATTAAATGTATAGAACTTGCAGTAATATTAAATTTACTACTTTTGGAGGGAGAGAGATTCGAACTCTCGGATGATCTTTATTCACCTGCGGTTTTCAAGACCGCTGCCTTAAGCCACTCGGCCATCCCTCCATTTATTATAATTATTTTACATTTAAATTATTTATTGTTTTTAAAATATTGTTAATTACTTTATTTTGTACAATAAATAAATTGAATAAAAAATTAATTTTAAATAAATTCTTACATTTATTATATCATAATTTTATATAAATATGTTTTTATTTATGATTATTAATTTATATATTTATTTTATTAATTATAATTTTTATTTATATTTAATATACAAAAATAATTATTTTTATTTTAAATTATCATAAATTTAAAAAAAAAATATTTTAATTAATATGTTTTTAATTATTTCTTGATAAAAATTGTAAAAAATAATAATATTATCTCTTGATAAATACTCTATTTTTAGTTTATTATATCAATAATATTAGGCGCGTTGGCAGATTGGTTATGCAGCGGATTGCAAATCCGTATAACTCGGTTCGATTCCGGGATGCGCCTCATATATTTTTCAAATCTAATTTGCCCGGATGGTGAAATTGGTAGACACAAGGGATTTAAAATCCCTCGGCTTTTTAGCTTTGCGGGTTCAAGTCCCGCTCCGGGTACCAAAAATATATTAAATAATTTAATATAATAAATATTAAATTAATTTTTATAAAAATGCTTGATATACAATAAAACAACGATTTTTTAATAAAATTTTAATTTTAGAAAAATATGTTTGTAATAATTTACAAAATAATAATGAAGATAAAGTGACAAATCTTAGTTCTCCATTTTTATTTAAGTATTGACTAGATTCTACTATTAATTTTTTGATAATTTTAGTAGTTAATTGTATGTCTTCATGTAAAGGTGGATTTGATAAAATTAAATCAAACTTTTCATTAATATTAGAAAATAAATCACTAGCTAATACTTTTCCTGGAATATTATTTAATTTTAGGTTATAAGTACAATTATCTAATGAAATTGAATCAATATCAATTAAAGTTAAATTAATTTTTGATGAAATTTGAAACAATAATATAGATAATACACCTGATCCACAACCTACATCGAGTACTTTTCCAGTATAATTTTTTAAAAAAGTTGAAGTAAGTAATAAAGTTCCCTGATCAATTGATTTATATCCAAAGACTCCAGGTAGTATTTTTATAGTCATATTATTAATTACATATGTATTAAATAATTTTTCTATATGGAATTGAATGCTTTGACGAATATTTCCAACATATATAGAACAATGTTTAGCAACATCTAATTTTTTTAAATTACTCCAGTTATTAATAATTTTTGGAGCACTACGTACTCCTTTAATATTTTTTCCTACAACAATTAATAGACATTTTATAAAATTACATGAAAATAAATATTTTAATTGAAATATTGCTTCTTTTTTATCTTTAGGCCAATAATAAATTAATATATCTGTTTTATAACAATGTTGTTCTTTTATTTTAAAATTAAAATGTACATAGCAATTTTTTATTTCATTATTTAATAATTTCCATATATTATATTTTGTTATATATATGTGAGTTAATTGAGAAGGTAATAAAAAAGGTAAATTATCTTTAATATCACCATAGACAAGCACGTTTTTATTAGAAAAAAAAATAGAATTTTTTAATAAAATTTTGCTTTCTTCTGTTAAATTTTTAATCATTTTTTATAAATTTTTATATATTAATGAATATATATATATTATTATACTATAAATATTAATATTTTATTAATTATTTATATATATATTATAGTTAATAACATTAATTAAAATATAAAAATTAATGTAAGATATAAATATTAATTTAATGTCAATATACTTATTTGTATCATTATTGAATAATATTTAATTTTTTTAGTATATATAAAAAATATTTCAGTATAATAATAGATATTATTTCTATAATATTTAAAATATAGTCTATTATTATAATATATATATATACGTAATAATGTTGTATTATAAATTTGTTATGAAAATTATAATTTCAATTAATGTATTAATATCATTATTAATATAGTTAATCAAATATTAAATATATAGTAAAAATTAAATATTATTCTTAATAATATTTTGTCTCTTACTATGAAATAAAAAATTAGTTTTTTAATAAAAATAAATATTTTTAATTTATTTCTTTAATATTCAAAAATTTTAATCAATATAATCTTACTATATATTTATATTGTAAATATATTAGAGTTAACTTATATGCAACATACACCAATACAATTTAAAGGTAGTTGTTTTACGTTTTTTGTTCTTTATTTATTAAGTAACGAAGTAAACATAGTAAAAACTGCAATACAAAAACAAATTCAAAAATTACCTAATTTATATACTCATGCTTCTGTAGTTTTAAATGTTTCATTGTTATCTGAAAAAATAGATTGGATTTCTATGAAACAAGCTATATTATCTACTGGATTATATATTGTTGGAGTAATTGAATGTAAAAATAATATGTTAAAAAAAATGATTATACAATCAGGTTTACCTGTTTTTTCAAAAAATAATAATTATTTTTTTAAAAAAGAAAAAAATACAAATATTCAACATTCTTCTGTAAAAATGTTACAATTCATGAACAAAACTTTAATAGTTAATACTCCTATTAGATCAGGTCAAACAATTTATGCTAAAGATAGAGATTTAATAGTTACTAGTCATGTAAATTCAGGAGCAGAATTGATTTCAGATGGTAATATTCATATTTATGGTATCATGCGAGGTAGAGTATTAGCTGGTGCTAATGGAGATACTAGTAGACAAATTTTTTGTACTAATTTTTTTTCTGAATTAATTTCTATAGCTGGAGAATATTGGTTAAAAGATAATATTCCGTTACATTATTTTGGAAAAATGGTAAATATTTTTTTTAATAATGGATTATTGCAAATTAAATTAATTGATTAAAAAATATTTTTTCAAGGATATTACTACATATGACACGTATTATTGTTGTTACTTCAGGAAAAGGAGGAGTAGGTAAAACTACCTCTAGTGCAGCTTTAGCTACTGGATTAGCATTAAAAGATAAAAAAACGATTGTTATAGATTTTGATATAGGATTAAGAAATTTAGATTTAGTAATGGGTTGCGAACGTAGAGTGGTATATGATTTAATTAATGTAATTCAAGGAGAAGTATCTCTAAATCAAGCTTTAATTAAAGATAAAATGACGAATAATTTATTTATATTGCCAGCTTCTCAAACAAAAAACAAAGAATATTTGACTAAAGATGGTGTAAATAAAATTTTTGAGGAGTTAACACAAATGAATTTCGAATATATTATTTGTGACTCTCCAGCTGGAATTGAAAAAGGAGCAATTTTATCTATTTATTTTGCTGATGAAGCAGTAGTAGTGACTAATCCAGAAGTTTCATCTGTCCGTGATTCAGATAGAATATTAGGAATATTATCATCACAATCTCACAGATCAGAAAAAAAATTAAAACCAATAAAAGAATATTTATTGTTAACTCGTTATGATCCAACAAGAGTTGCACAAGGGGACATGTTAAGTGTTGATGATGTATTAGATATACTGAGAATACCTTTAATTGGAGTTGTACCTGAAGATTGTGGTATTCTAAAGTCTTCTAATCAAGGTAAATCAATAATTTTAGATTCTCATTCTAAAGCTGGACAATCATATTCAGATACAGTGAATAGATTACTTGGAGAAATGTGTCCTTTTCGTTTTCTTAAAGAAGAGAAAAAAAGTTTTTTTAAAAGATTATTTGGGAGATAAAGTAATGCCTTTATTAAGTTTTTTTATATCTAACAACAAACAAACTGCTAATGTTGCTAAACAAAGATTGCAAATCATTATAGCTAAAAATAGAAAAATAAATAATTATGAACCAGATTATTTTCCAATGTTAAAAAATGAAATATTATTAGTGTTATCTAAATATATAAATATACATCCTAATATGATTAAAATTCATTTAGAACAAAAAAAGAAAAATATTTCAATATTAGAATTAAATATTATCTTACCAAAATAATGTTATATTGTATTGATGTAATAATATTTGTAGTAAATTTGTTAAATTTTTAAAATTGAATTAATATTTATTAATGTTAATAATATATATATATATTATTAAACATAATTATATAAATAATTAGGTAATACTTTTTTAATAGAATTTAATTTATTTTTTTTTATCCAATTAATAGATAAAGTAATGATATCTCTAGCATGAGGAATGCTTATGCTTTTGTATTGTTTTATTTGATTGCAACTACAATTATGCATATAATTCCATCCGTTTCCTACTTTTATCCAAATAGATTTAAATTTTGATATTTTACGACATATTTCTTGATTATTTAATATTATTTCTTTTGAATGTTTTTTCCATGTTCCGCATGGATTTTTTATATATTCTCCCCAATAAATTTCTGTTTTATTTGATCTTATAGCTATGATTATTTTTTTTTTACTAGTTATTCTCCATGCTTGTTCAGCTAATACTTCTAAAGTAGAAAAAGTAATTATAGGTATATTCATTGTTATAGATAATCCTTGAGCTACGCAAATTCCTGTTCTAATTCCTGTAAATTGTCCAGGACCATTAGAAACAGCAATATAATCTATATTTTTTAACTTTAATTTATTACGATTTAATATTTCATTAATCATTGGTAATATTTTTTTAGTATGATCATTACTACAATATTGCAATATATAATCAATATTTTTTCCTACAAGTAACGCTACTGAACATCCTTGTAAAGATGTATCTATAGATAAAATAATGTTATTCATAATTATTCTTATTGAAATTAATATAGTTATATACAAAATTATAATATATATAAATATACATATAAAATATATATAAATATAGTATAAATTAATATTAATAAAAATAAAAAATATTAATTTATTTTATTTGTATATTTTTTAATACGAACTAAATCAATTCGATATTCGTTTGCTTCTAATATTTGAAATTGTAATGGAGGAATATAAATAATATCTCCTGGTAAAGGAAGTTGTCCTTTTTGTGCTATTAGTAAACCTGCTAACGATGCATAGTGTTTTTCTGTTGTTAAATTTTCAATGTCAAATAATTGTTGCAAGGAATGTAAATCAGTACTTCCTTTTACTAACCAACTATTCTTTTCGGTAACAATTTCTGGTGTTTCATCAGCGTCTGGAAATTCTCCTGCAATAGCTTCTAATAAATCTAGTGGTGTAACGAGACCTTGTATTACTCCAAATTCATTACTAACTATGACTAAACTACCTTTTGATTTTTTTAATACACCTAATAAATTAATCGAATCTAATGTATCTGGAATAATAATTGGAGGAGTAGTCGTAGCAAATTCTATTATATTAGTATTAGTTTCTAATTTTACTAAAAGTTCCTTTGCTCGTACAATTCCAATAATTTCATCTAGTTCTCCTTTGCAAATGGGAAATAAACTATGAGGAGTATCTAATAATTGTGTTCTAATTTCATCTCTTTCTTTTTCTATATTAACCCATGAAATAGCCCTTCTAGGAGTCATAATACTTCTTATAGAACGAGCTGCTAATGTTAACACTCCATTAAGCATATACTTTTCTTCTTCTTTAAAAGTAGTTGATTCTGATGGTATAGTCAATTCTGTAGTATTATTATTTTTCGTAACGTATTCTTCATTATTATTTTGTCTTTCTTTAATCATTAACCTTAATATAGCTTCTGCTGCTCTTTGTCGCATTGGTCTTTTAGATTGATGTTTAATAAAATTGTGACGAGCTATTTGATTAAATAATTCAATGATTATTGAAAAACCAACAGCAGCATATAAATACCCTTTTGGTATAGCAATACCTAATGCTTCTGATACTAATGACAATCCAATAATTAATAAGAAACTAAGACAAAGAACAACTATAGTTGGATGTAAATTCATAAAATTAGTTAAAGGTTTAGAAGCTAATAACATTAAAATCATAGCTATAATTACAGCTATCATCATAATAGATAAAGAATTAACCATTCCTACAGCAGTAATAACGGAATCTAATGAAAATACAGCATCTAAAATTACTATTTGAATAACTACAGGCCAAAAACTTGCATAATTTTTATTATTTAATTTTTCATGCTGATGATTTTCTAGTCTTTCGTGTAATTCGATAGTAGATTTTAATAATAAAAATAATCCTCCAAATAATAAAATTAAATCTCTACTAGATAAACTAATATACTGATTTTGAATGATTGGATGTACTAATGTAACAATCCAAGACATTAAGGATAACAAACTTAATCTCATTACTAGAGCTAAAGTCAATCCAATTGTACGAGCTGTATCACGTTGGGATGGAGGTAATTTTTCTGTTAAAATAGATACAAATACTAAATTGTCTACACCCAATACTACTTCTAAAGTAATTAGTGTTAATAAACCTACCCAACTTGATGAATTTAAAAAAAATTCCATTTTAATCTCTATAGAATATAGTAATTTGTGATGTTATTGTAAATACTATATTTAAAATGATAAATATATATTATAATTAATTTATATTAATCAATATAAAATTAAACACAAAATATTAACAATTTCATTGTTAATTATTTTTTTATTTATTAAGACATAAACAATAGTATTTTACGTATCTTAATTTATAATTATTTTATATATATAGTAATATATTTCTGAAAAATAAAAGCCTCCGCATAATTTTGCAAAGGCTTTTTATTTTAATAAATTAGTATTTTCACATCAAATTAAAATTATTATTACTTATTTATATTAAAATTAAATAGAAAATACGTTTATTGCTGCTGGACCTTTTTGTCCATCTTGAATTTCAAATTCAACATTTTGACCTTCAGAAAGAGTTTTAAATCCATTACCTTGTATAGAAGAAAAATGTACAAAAACATCTTGACTTCCATCAGATGGAGTAATAAAACCAAATCCTTTAGATTCATTGAACCACTTAACTTGACCTTTAATCTTTGCCATTTTGTAATTCCTTAAAATATTGTTTTGGAAAAAACAGAGACATTACTGCATGATGGCATGAATTTAAGATTCGGCAAGAGAAGTTGCATCAACGTCTTTACTCTGAATTTTGTTAACTTTGTAATGCCTTTCATAAACAGAATTGTAACTTGTTTTAATTAGAGAATATTATTTTATAATATGCTTGATAAATTATAAATATCAAATATAATTACTAAAAAATAAAAAAATTTCATATTTTTATAATTATTATATATGGTTTTTTTTATAAAACAATATATTTGTATTAACAAAATTAAATAAAAACATTTATTTTTGATTAAATAAATATGTATATTACATATATTGTTCATTATATAAAGCTGTAATACGCTGTTCTAATGAAGGATGAGATCTAAACAACTGTAATATTGATGTATTTTTTCCATGAATACATAATGTAGTTATATTTTTTGGTTCTTCTGGTTCAGAACTCATTTTTAATTTTTCTAATGCTGCAATCATGTTATATTTTCCTACTAGTTTAGCAGATCCAGCATCAGCATAAAATTCTCGATTTCTAGAAAACCAAAGAACAATAATATTTGCTATAATTCCAAAAATTATATCTAATATTGTAGATATAATGATATAAGTAATCGTAATCTGATTATTATCAGTATCTTCTTTATTATTAAAAAAATTCATAGCTATTATATTAGCAAATAAACGAGAGAAAAAAATAACAATTGAATTAATTACACCTTGTATTAAAGTCATAGTAATCATGTCTCCATTAGATATATGACTTATTTCATGTGCTAATACTGCTTCAGCTTCGTTTATATTCATTTTGTTCAATAAACCACTAGAAACAGCTATCAATGATGAATTTTTTCCAAATCCAGTAGCAAAAGCATTGATATCTTCAGCTGGAAAAATTGCAATTTCAGGTATATTTATACCAATTTTATTAGAGTAATAATGTATAGTATTGATTAACCATTGTTCAGTTTTATTGTTTGGATTTTTAATAATTTTCCCTTGAACAGAATATAAAGCTATCCATTTTGACATAAATAATGAAATAAGTGATCCACTAAATCCTAATAATCCTGATATAATAACTAAACTATATAAACTATTAGTATCAATTTTAGTGAGATTTAAAATTAATCCAAACATTAACATTACTGCTAAATTAGTGAATAAAAAAAGTATAATTCGGATCATATAATTTTTTATTTCCTGTTCAATTAATAATATTATTATAATTACATTCATTTTTTTTTATTATTTTTAAAATTAGAAATGAACGTATATTCTATTTTATTCAATATATTTAAATATAAACAAAAATTTAAAAATGTTAAAAATTCAATATAAGTTATTTAACTAGTCATAATGAGATATCATTTATCAATCATATGAATGATATAAATAAATTCTATTATTATAGTAATATATATATTATGTATTTTTGTAAAATATATAATTAAATTTACTTTCTTAAAATTATAATAAAAGTAAATTACTGTATACAAAAATAAAAAATAACATATATATATTATAATAATAATATATATACATATTAGTTATTTACTAAAATTTAAATAATCATTAAACATATTTATTGATCAAACAATAAAATCATGCTTGATCAACGTTAAAATGATTATTAAAAAATTATTTAATTTCAAATATATGATTCGAAATGTAATATATTAAATAATTATTTTAATAATATAAATATAATATATAAAAATTATATGAATTAATTCATAATATTTAGTTATAAATATATATTTATAATAAATTACAATTAAATTACAATAAATATATTGTTAATTCCAATTACGTTTATCTTTTTGAATCATATCATTAGATAAAGTAGGTCCCCATGTTCCTGCAGGATATAGTTCTGGTTTTGTATTATTTTTTTTCCAAGCATTAATTATAGAATCTACCCATTTCCAAGCTTCTTCTACTTCATCTCTGCGGACAAATAAAGATTGAACACCTCTCATACTTTCTAATAACAAACGTTCATATGCATCAATTAGACAATTTTTATCAAAATTTTCGATATAATTAAAACTTAATTTGGTTTGAGTCAAATTGTTAGTAGAATTTAATTCAGGAATTTTATTTAAAATATGAATATCAACTCCTTCGTTAGGTTGTAATCTAATTATAAGTTTATTTTGAGGTAAAATAGGAATAGATTCTTTAAATAAATTCATTGATAAATTTTTAAAAAAAATAGAAATTTCAGAATACTTATTCGGTAATCTTTTTCCTGTTCTTAGATAAAATGGAACTCCAGACCATCTCCAATTGTCAATATCTACTCGAATTGCAACAAATGTTTCAGTATTACTTGATTTATTAGCTCCTTCTTCATTAATATAAGAAGGGACAGGTATTCCATTTATTTTTCCAGTTGCATATTGCCCTCGTACAGTATTTTTATCTATATTGTTTATATCAATTAATCTTAAAGATTTTAATACTTTAACTTTCTCATCTCGAATACTATCCGCATTTAAGTTATTTGGAGGATCCATAGCAATAATACTTAATATTTGTAATAAATGATTTTGTACCATATCTCGCATTTGTCCTGTTTTATCAAAATAGTCCCATCTTCCTTCTATTCCTATTTCTTCAGCAACAGTAATTTGAATATGATCAATAATTTGATTGTTCCAATTATTAGAAAAAATTGTATTAGCGAATCTTAAAGACAATAAATTTAATATAGTTTCTTTTCCAAGATAATGATCGATTCTAAAAATTTGTGATTCTGTAAAATATTTTCCTATTTGATTGTTTATATCTTGAGATGTTTTTAGAGAAGTACCTAACGGTTTTTCTATAACAATTCTAGAAGGTGGAAAGTTTAATTCAGCCAATCCTAAACCATTGCATATAGCTCCATAAATATTTGGTGGAACTGCAAAATAATTAATAATAGTTCGTTTTGTTTGATCTAATAATTTTTTTAATTTAAAAAAATCACTAGTTTTGTTAACGTCTAAGTTACAAAAATCTAATCTATCATGTAATCTTTTCCACAATAATTCATCTATTTTTTCTTTCATAAACGTTTCTAAAGCAGTTTTTACGATATATTGATAATATTTTTTATCCCAATTAGCACGACCAACTCCTATAATTCTTGTATCTTGATTTAGTTGATTTGCTTTTTCTAGCTGATAAAGGGAAGGAATTAATTTTCTCTTTGCTAGATCTCCTTTAGCTCCAAAAATGATTAAATCGTATCCTCTTTTTATTTCTTTTAGCATGTTTTAACTTTTTTCCTATTATATTACATAAAATTTGAAATGTGATTTAGAATATGTATTTAGTTCTAAAAATAGTTTGTAATTATTAATGTTTAATATATTTATAAATATTTTAAATGTGTTCTTAAATTTATAAATTATAATTTAATATATTTAAAAGAAATTACTTATGAATAATTAAATTTATTTAAATATTTTTTATACATATAAAAAAATATTTTTAACAATTACTTTTATATGAAATTATTAATTATTTTATTTAAACATTTTTATAAAAATATGTATAATATGATAATTTTAAACCAATATTAATACATATTTAATATAATTTAATGTATTACTTAATAAGTATCAATTGATAGATTATGATATATAATTTGTTGTTTTAATTTATTTAATCCTATTATTTTAATTCTATATACAAGTTAAATAAATAGTATTGATATGATTTTTTTTATAGATTTTAATCTTATATATATAGTAATTATATCTAATAATTAGAGAATAAAATATATACAATAAATAAATAATTAATATATTTTAAACCAATAAAAATAAGATTGATTGCAATAGTAAATAACTTTTATTATATTAATAATACGTTTTATTTAATAATTGATTTTAATTAATCGATTGTGAAATTATATGGAACTATTTTAGTATTAATATTATTGAATAATTTTTTAATTTTGAAAAAACTTTTTTAGTTAATTATTTTATATAGGAACAGGTTATGTTAAGACGTTTACGGCGTACTAAAATTGTAGCTACCTTAGGGCCTGCTACTGATAGAGATAACAATCTTGAAAAAATTATTAAATATGGAGCTAATGTATTAAGATTAAATTTTTCTCATGGTTCAGAAGAAGAACATAAATTAAGAGCTAAAAAAGTATATGAAATTATGAGTAAATTAAAGTGTAATGTTGCTTTATTAGGAGATTTACAGGGTCCAAAAATTAGAATCACTGGTTTTCAATTAGAAAAAATATTTTTAAATATAGGAGATCTTTTTGTATTAGATTCTACTTTAGGAGTAAATGATGGTACTGAAAAAAAAGTAGGGATAGATTATAAACAACTTCCTTCTGATGTTTTTGCAGGAGATATATTATTACTAGATGATGGTAGAATACAATTAAAAGTAATAAAATCAACAAAACAAAAAATTTATACTAAAGTAAATATAGGAGGTTTTCTTTCTAAAAACAAAGGAATAAATAAATTAGGCGGTGGTTTATCTGCAAAATCTTTAACAAAGAAAGATAAACAAGATATTAAGTTAGCTTCTCAAATAAACGTTGATTATCTTGCAATTTCTTTTCCAAGATCAGCTGATGATATACATGAAGCTAGAGAACTATTAATTCAATCTGGTAGTCATGCAAAAATTGTAGCTAAAATAGAACGTGCAGAGGCAGTATTAACAGAATCAATTATGGAAAGTATCATTTTAGCATCGGATGCAATTATGGTTGCAAGAGGAGATTTAGGAGTTGAAATAGGAGATCCTGCTTTAGTTGGAATTCAAAAAACATTAATTAGAAAAGCTCGTCAATTAAATAGAGTGGTTATTACTGCAACTCAAATGATGGAATCAATGATAATTAATCCATTACCAACTAGAGCAGAAGTTATGGATGTAGCTAACGCTGTTTTAGATGGTAGTGATGCTGTAATGTTATCCGCTGAAACAGCTTCTGGTAATTATCCTGTAGAAACTGTAAAAGCTATGGCCAAAGTATGTAAAGGAGCTGAAACAGTTCCGAGCATTAATGTATCTAGACATCGATTAGATGCTAAATTTAATAGTATTGAAGAATCAATTGCAATGTCTGCAATGTATTCTGCAAATCATTTATCGGGAGTCACTGCAATTATAACTATGACAGAATCAGGGAGAACAGCATTAATGACATCTCGAATAACATCAGGATTACCTATTTTTGCTATGTCTCGTCATAAAAATACATTAAGATTAACTACTTTATATCGTGGAGTTACTCCTATTTATTTTAATAGTAGTCAAGATGGTGTAATAGCTGCTACTGAAGCAGTAGTACTTCTTAAAAATAAAAAATTTTTAATACCTGGTGATTTAGTAATTATAACTCAAGGAGATATTATGAGTTCGATAGGAAAAACTAATACAATTAGAGTACTACTTGTTGAATAAATATAACTTAAATATTATAGATTATATCTAATTATTGTTTGGATTAATTACTTTTTATTTATAATTATGAATTAATAAATCAATTTTAATATAAAGAGTATAAAATGTTTTTTGATAGTACACAATTATTTTTTTATAATTTTGTGTATAAATTAATAAAATGTTTTATAGAGAAGACTAAATTATAAAAAATATATTTTTTAATATTATTAATATATTTTTTTTATAAACTATTTATAATGTATTTGAATTAGTAGACGATATATTTTATGAATATTATTCAATAATCAATTCATATCAATGCAAGATTTGAAAAAACGATATTTTTACTTATTTAAAAGATACTTTTTAATTTTTAATTTCATAAATATTTCATTTGAAAATATATATATTATTTTAAATTAAAAATTATATTTTATATATAAATATACATTGGTATTATTATAAAATACTTTTATTTTGTAATATAATATAATAAAAATATTTATTTTTATACGAAATTAAGTATAAGTAAAATATTTTCAGTATGTTATTTAAACAAAAAAAAATAATTTAATCTATTATTTTATTTATAAATATTATTCTAAATATTGAATATATAATTCTTTTAATATTTTTGTATCAATTTTATTAGGAGCATTGGTCATTAAGCAAGAAGCTGTCGTTGTTTTAGGAAATGCGATGACATTTCTAATATCATTATTATTAGTTAATAACATAATTAATCTATCTAATCCTATAGCCATTCCTGCATGTATAGGTGCTCCATATTCTAATGAATCAATAAAAAAACCAAATTTATTTTTTTGTTCTTTTTCTTCTATTCCTAATATACTAAATACAGCTTTTTGCATAATAACATCATTAATTCTAACAGATCCTCCTCCTAGTTCATATCCATTAATTACTAAATCATATGATTGTGAAATAACTTTAAGTGGATTATCTTTTAACTCTTTTATTGTAACATTTTTAGGAGAAGAGAATGGATGATGCATACTAACTAAATTTCCATTAACTTCTTGATGAAACATAGGAAAATCTGTAATCCATACTGGTTTATAACTATTCCATGAAATGATTTTTAATTCTGTTCCTATTTTAGGACTAATGTTTTTAAAAATTTCATTCACAATTTTACTATGATGACCTATAATAAATATTACATCACCTATATTTGCCTGAGTTTTTTTAATGATTTTTTTAAGAATGTGTATCGGAAAAATTTTATTAATAGGATTATATTTATTAGTATTTTCTAAAACAGTTTCTGGATTATTTATGTAAAATAGTTTACAATCACTAAATTTTTTTACTATATCTACATAATTATTAATTTCTGTTATTCCAAGAATAGTTCCTTTAGGAATACGTATAGCTACTATACGATAAAATTCATCTTGCATGAATGGTAGTAAGTACTGTACATTTTTTACTATTTCTTTTATATCAATCATTTTTAAAGGATTACGTAAATCAGGTTTATCAGTTCCATATAATTGCATAGATTCTAAAAAAGTTATTTTAGGAAAGATTTCAAACTGAATATTTTTAATTTTAAACCATAATGCACATATCATGTTTTCTATAATTTTTTGTACTTGAGTAGAGTTAACAAAAGCTAGTTCAACATCAATTTGAGTAAATTCTGGTTGTCTATCAGATCTTAAATCTTCGTCTCTAAAACATTTTGCTATTTGATAATATCGATCCACTCCTGATATCATTAATAATTGTTTAAATAATTGAGGAGATTGTGGTAATGCATAAAATTTTTTTATATGAATTCTACTAGGTATTAAATAATCTCTAGCTCCTTCTGGAGTTGATTTTGTTAAAATAGGTGTTTCTATATATATAAAATGGTTTTTATTCATGAAATAATGAACAAATTGAAGTACTTTATGACGTATTTTTAAATTATTAAACATATCTAGTTTACGTAATTCTAAATATCTATATTTTAAACTAATTGAATTATTGTTGTTCTTGGTATTATCTAATGGTATAGGTTTAGAAGTATTAATAATCTTTAAATTAGAGATTAATACTTCAATATTAGAGTTATAGATAATATTGTTTGTTTTTTTGTATTTTTCTTGAACAATTCCTGTCACTTGTATACAAAATTCATTTCTTAACTTCTTTGCTTGTAAAAATAAATCAATGTTATTTATATTAAATATAATTTGAATTAATCCTGAACAATCTCGCATGGTTGCAAAAATATTTTTTTTTAAATGACGAATATTATGTATCCAACCACATAAAGTTACTATTTTATTAATATGAATTAAATTTAATTTTCCACAATATTCAGTACGCATTATATGTGTCCTATTTTACAATTTAATAAATACTCATTATTACATTTAATAAATGTTGAATTATATTATTTTTATTTTTTAGTTAAATATATATATATTTAACTAAAATAAGAATCTTATTTAGGAAATATATAATTTAATTCATTTAAAAATTATTTTTTTTGTTTTTAAAACATATAAAATTTAAAATAAGATGTTATATACGTAATGAAATAACATGTATTTTGATAAATATGATTTTTGTTATTTAAAAATTAAATATGTAAATATATTTAAATATCATATATTTTAAGGAATAATAATCAAATAATAATACGAAATTGATGTATTAAAAAAATTAATAATAAATTCATTTATCTACTACGGAAAATTATTCTCCCTTTAGTTAAATCGTACGGTGTTAGTTCTACAGTTACTTTATCTCCAGTTAAAATTCTAATATAATTTTTTCTCATTTTACCAGAAATATGAGCAATAACATTATGACCATTGTCTAATTTTACATTAAACATTGTATTTGGTAAAGTGTCTATTACTGTTCCTTGAATTTCAATATTTTCTTCTTTTGCCATATTAAATTTCCTAAATAATTTTAATAATTTTTTTATTTAATTAATTAAATCTAATGATAATTATTTAATTATTATAAATTAATCTTTAATATTATTAAATAATGATCAATTAAATGTTAATTAATCATGTTATCTAAATATTTTTCTGCATCTAAAGCTGCCATACATCCTGTTGCAGCTGCTGTAATAGCTTGTCGATAACAATGATCTATTACGTCACCTGCTGCAAATATTCCTAATTTACTTGTTTTTGTAGAATTTTTATGCATTCCTCTTCCTGCAACTTGAATATATCCATTATTAATAATAAGTTGATTTTTAAAAATATCAGTATTAGGATTATGTCCAATAGCAATAAAGATTCCAGAGACAGGAATTTCGTTTATAGTGTTGTTAAATTTAATATGTATTTTATTTACTGAATTTGAATTACCAGTAATATTTGTTACATTGGTATTTTTATAAAAGATAACTTGATTATTTTGAATTTTTTTTTGTAATCGTTGCACTAAAATTTTTTCTGCTTTTAATATTGCTTTTCTATGAATTAAATGAACTTTTGATGCTATATTAGATAAATATAGAGTTTCTTCAACTGCAGTATTACCTCCTCCTACTACTGCTACTTCTTTTCCTTTATAAAAAAAACCATCACAAGTAGCACATGTTGATACACCTTTTCCTAAAAATTTTTTTTCAGATTCTAAACCTAAATATCTTGGATTAGATCCTGTTGCTACAATGATACAATCTGCAGTATATTTGTACTCTTCTCCAAACAATTTAAATGGAGAATGAGAAAAATCTACTTCTTGTACAAAATCAGAAATTATTCTAGTATTTAAATGAAGAGATTGTTTATGCATACGATTCATTAATTCTATACCACTAATAGTGTTAATTTCTCCTGGCCAGTTTTCAATTTCATTAGTTGTCACCAATTGTCCTCCTGGATTTAAACCTGTAATTAAAATAGGAGATAAATTAGCTCTTGCTGCATAAATTGAAGCAGTATATCCAGCAGGACCAGATCCAACAATGATTAATTTACTTTTAATTTTTTTTTTCATAAAATTTATATACTTTGTAATTGAATGATAAATATTTTAAATTTAATTTTTTTTTTTTTTAATATTCATTATGATATGTATTATTATTTAAATTTTTATTTGATTTAATTAAATAATCTTGTTGTTTTTTTTCTAATTATTAATCATTTTAAAAATGTTGAAATGTGTAAAGAACTATTGTTATGAAATTTAATAAATTAAATAACTATAACATATTTTTTGTTAATTTTTTTTTAAAATCAATATAAATATAAATTATTTTTCAATTTTTAATTTTTTATTCTGTATCTGTATGGTTGAATTTAACATTTTAAAAGATAAAAATAAATAATTTTTTTTATCTTTTAAAATGTTAAATTCAACCATACAGATACAGAATAAAAAATTAAAAATTTTAAGTAATACAATATATATATTGTTACATAATTTTCTATTTTTTAAATTATTTTTTTAATATATTTTATAACTCAAATAGAGAAAATTAAAAAAAATTAGTATACTCTATAAAATTCCATTGTTGAATGTATATTTATTATGTTAGATCCTAAATTATTTCGAAATCAATTATCTATAATTAAAAAAAAATTAGCAAGAAGAGGTTTTAGTTTAAATGTAAATGAAATTCAATCTATAGAAGAACTTAGAAAAAAATGGCAAATTAAAACTGAACATTTACAGGAAAAACATAATAATTTATCTAAATTAATTGGAAATTATAAATCTATTCAAAAAGATACTACTTCTTTAAGAACTAAAGTTTCTATAATTAACAAACAACTAATAATTTCAAAAAAACAATTAAATAACATACAAGAAAAAATAAACAAAATATTTTTAAATATACCTAATATACCGGATGATTCTATACCTAATGGAATAAATGTAAGTGATAATCAAGAAATAACAAAATGGGGAGAAATACCAACATACAATTTTCCAATTAAAGATCATATAGAATTAGGTCAAAATTTACATGGATTTGATTTAAGTACAGCTAGCTTAATATCTGGTTCAAGATTTATTGTTATGTACGGAAAAATTGCTCATTTACATCGAGCATTAATTCAGTTTATGTTAGATGTACACATTAATGAACATAAATATTTAGAAACTTATGTTCCTTATTTGGTTAATGAAAATTGTTTATTAGGTACTGGTCAATTGCCTAAATTTACAAATGATTTATTTCATGTTAAATCTAACTATATTGATACAGATAAAAAAAATTACATATTAATACCTACTGCAGAAGTTCCATTAACTAATATTGTTAGAAATAAAATTTTAGATGAACAACAATTACCGATGAAATTTGTAGCTCATAGTCCATGTTTTCGTTCTGAATCATCTTCATATGGAAAAGATGTTAAAGGATTAATTAGAATGCATCAATTTGATAAAGTAGAATTAGTTCAAATTGTAAAACCAAAACACTCTATGAAAACTCTTGAATCATTAACATATCATGCAGAAACAATATTAAAATTATTAAAATTACCATATAGAAAAATTTTATTATGTTGTGGTGATTTAGGATTTTCTTCTACTAAAACATATGATTTAGAAGTATGGTTTCCATCTCAAAATATGTATAGAGAAGTATCTTCATGTTCAAATATGTTAGATTTTCAATCTAGAAGAATAAAATCTAGATATCGAGATAAAATTTTAAAAAAAAATTGTTTATTACATACAGTTAATGGATCTGGTTTAGCTATAGGTAGAACATTAGCAGCAATTTTAGAAAACTATCAATGTAGTAATGGAAGTATTAAAGTACCAACAATATTAAAAGATAACTATATGAATGGATTAAATTATATTTCTTAATTAATAAACATCATTTTTAATATTAATTATTGATTTATGTTGATTTTTTATAAAGTATAATTTTTTTTAGTATAAAATATGAATATGTATTTAGGTTAAAATATGAATAAAATTTACAATTTTAGTGCAGGACCTGCTATGCTTCCTAAAGAAGTAATGATTGAAGCACAAAACAACTTTAGATTTTGGAATAAATTTTCATATTCTATGTTAGAAATTAGTCATCGAAATTCAAATTTTATAGAAATGGTAGAAATGACAGAACATAATTTAAGAAAACTATTAAATATTCCTAATCATTATAAAGTATTGTTTTCTCAAGGAGGAGCAAGAGGTCAATTTTCGGTTATACCAATGAATTTAGTAAATAAAAATGATTGTACAGATTATATTTGTAGTGGATATTGGTCAACTGCTGCTGCAGAAGAAGCAAAAAAATATTGTTTAGTAAAAAAAATTAACGTGATAAATGTACATAATCGTATCAATTTAATTTTACCTATGAATCAATGGAAAATTAATAAAAACACAAGTTATATTCATTATTGTCCAAATGAAACTATTAGTGGTATAGCTATACATGAAGAACCAAAATTTACTAACAAAATGGTAATATGTGATTTTTCTTCTTGTATACTGTCAAAATCTATTAATATTAATAATTATTCTTTAATTTATGCTAGTGCACAAAAAAATATAGGTCCTTCTGGAATTACATTAATTATTATCAGAGAAGATTTAATTAAACAATCTAATCAACTTACTCCATCTATTTTAGATTATCAAACATTATTAACATATAATTCAATGTTTAACACTCCTCCTACTTTTTCTTGGTATTTATGTGGATTAGTATTTAAATGGTTAATAAAACAAGGTGGAATAGAAAAAATAGAAAAAATTAATCAAAAAAAAGCGTTTCTCTTATATTCTATTATAGATAACAGTGAATTTTATATTAATTATGTTCATCCTAGTAACAGATCGATTATGAATGTTGTATTTTGGTTAACTGATTCATCATTAGAATCCTTATTCTTAAAAGAGTCTAATAATTTTGGGTTGTTATTTTTAAAAAACCATAAAATATTAGGTGGAATAAGAGCTTCAATTTATAATTCTATGCCAATAGAAGGAATAGAACAGTTAGTAAAATTTATGATTTATTTTGAAAAAAGATATGGTTAAATATAATTTTTATAAATAATGAATAAATATTTATTATTAATATATATTTATCATAACCTAACAGAGATATTAATTATGTACAATTCTTTAGTGTTAAAACCAATACAGTATGTTAATGGTTCTGTTTATTTACCTGGTTCTAAAAGTGTGTCTAATCGAGTATTATTACTATCTGCATTGTGTTATGGAACAACAAAGATCACTAATCTTTTAAATTGTGATGATACCAAATATATGTTAAATGCTTTGCAATTATTAGGAATAAAATATGATTTGTTTAATCAAAATAGATCTTGTGTAATTTATGGTAAAGGTATAAGTATATTAGAACAAAAAAAAGAACTGACAGTATTTGTAGGTAATGCAGGAACCGTGTTCAGACCACTAACAGCTATATTATCATTGAGGGAAAATAATATTATTTTAACTGGTGATAATAGAATGAAAGAAAGACCTATTGAACATTTAGTTGATTCTTTACGACAATCTGGAGCAAAAATTAAATATATTAATAAAAAATCATATCCCCCTATTTTACTTCAAGGTGGATTTATTGGTGGAACAATGGAGTTAAATGGAAACATTTCCAGTCAATTTTTAACTGCAATTTTAATGGCTGCTCCTTTAGCAATGAATGATACTATAATTAATATTGTAGGAGATTTAGTTTCTAAACCATATATTGATTTAACTATTAATTTAATGAAAGTATTTGGAATTACAATTAAAAACAATTCTTATAAATCTTTTTTTATTCAAGGTAATCAAATATACTGTACACCAGAAAAATATCTTGTAGAAGGAGATGCTACATCAGCTTCTTATTTTTT
The DNA here is from genome assembly GCF_964059125.1 of Buchnera aphidicola (Eriosoma lanigerum). Lineage (NCBI taxonomy): Bacteria > Pseudomonadati > Pseudomonadota > Gammaproteobacteria > Enterobacterales > Erwiniaceae > Buchnera > Buchnera aphidicola. The sequence goes on along the minus strand of NZ_OZ060395.1, from coordinate 338,742 downwards.
AGCTGCAGCAGCTATTAAAGGAGGATCAGTAACCGTACATGGAATTGGAGAAAATAGTATTCAAGGTGATATTTATTTTCCTAAAATATTAAAACAAATAGGAGCTAATATTATATTTGGTAGTAATTATGTTACTTGTTCTCGAAATTATTTAGATGGATTTGATCTTGATTTAAATAATATTCCTGATGCCGCAATGACATTAGCAATGGTTGCACTATTTTCTATTGAAAAATCTTATCTCCGTAATATTTATAATTGGAGAGTAAAAGAAACAGATAGATTATCAGCAATGTCAACAGAGCTTAAGAAAATAGGTGCAAAAGTTGAAGAAGGATCAGATTATTTATCTATTATTCCTCCTAAAAAATTTTCTAATGCTACTATTCATACTTATAATGATCATCGTATAGCTATGTGTTTTTCTTTACTTTCTTTATCAAATGCTATAATTACTATTTTAAATCCAAATTGTACAAAAAAAACATTTCCAAATTATTTTGAACAATTATCTAAAATTAGTCAATATTATTCATAATCATGTAATAATAGTAAGTATTATCAATAAAAATATATATTTAACATATTTACTTTTTTTTAATTAATTTAATTCTAAATATTTATCAAATAAATTGTCATTTATATATAAATTCAGTAAAATTAACATTTTTATTATAATAGTATAAAAATAAAAAAAAATAAAAAATTAATCTTATATGAAATAAATGTAATTTTTTAATTAAATTATATGAGTATAATAATGAATACTATACCTGTAATTACAATAGATGGTCCTAGCGCTGCAGGAAAAAGTACATTATGTAATAAAATAGCATCAATTTTAAAATGGAGTGTGTTGGAATCAGGTATATTGTATCGAGTTTTAGCCTTTATAACAATTAAAAACCGAATTCCTATTTCCGAGAAAAATATTATATTTTTTGCTAAACAATTAAACTTTAATTTAGTTCAAAAATTTAATAAAACATTAATTTTTTTAAATGGTAAAAATATTTCTAATGATATTATTTCTACAGAAATTAGTCATATTGCTTCAAGATTAGCGGTATTTCCAAATATTAGAACTGTATTATTAAATAAACAACGTTGTTTTAGAAAATTACCAGGTTTAGTTGCTAATGGTCGTGATATGGGTACAATAGTTTTCCCAGATGCATGTATTAAATTTTTTTTATATGCTAATTTGAATATACGTGTTAAAAGAAGAATGAAAGAGTTGAAAAGATCTGGTTTTAAAGTTAGTTTTAATCAACTTTTGTTAGAAATAAAAAAACGTGATAATCTAGATAGTAATCGTAAGTTATCTCCTTTAATACCAGCTACAAATGCTATAATGTTAAATTCAACTAATATTAGTATTACAGAAATAGTAAATTTATCCATGCAATATATAAGGAAAATTATTTTTATAAAATAATAATAAATTAATTATCATCGAACCATAGAATGGATAATCTAATGGTATTAATAATTATTTTGATTAACATGAAGTTAATTAAAATACATAATAAATAAATCTTGAAGATTATTAATATGACCGAATCTTTTTCCGAAATGTTTGAACAATCTTTAAAACATATACAAACTAAACCTGGATCAATTATTAATGGTACAATTGTTGCAATAGAAAAAGAAGTAGTTATTGTTGATGCTGGATTAAAATCCGAATCATCTATTCCAATTGAACAATTTAAAAATAGTCAAGGTGAATTAGATATAAATATTGGAGATACAGTAGATGTAGTTTTGGATGCTGTAGAAGATGGATTTGGTGAAACTGTATTATCTCGTGAAAAAGCTAAAAGACATGAAGCTTGGTTAACATTAGAAAAATCTTATTCTGCATCTGATACAGTTATTGGTATTATTAATGGAAAAGTTAAAGGCGGTTTTACTGTAGAAATTAATGATATTCGAGCTTTTTTACCAGGTTCTTTAGTTGATGTTAGACCAGTTAGAGAAACTATACATTTAGAGGGGAAAGAGTTAGAATTTAAGGTAATTAAATTAGATCAAAAACGGAACAACGTTGTTGTATCAAGAAGAGCAGTAATAGAATCAGAACATAGTGCAGAAAGAAATCATTTATTAGAACATTTACAAGAAGGAATAGATATTAAAGGAATTGTGAAAAATTTAACTGATTACGGAGCATTTGTAGATTTAGGAGGGGTAGATGGATTATTACATATTACTGATATGGCATGGAAAAGAGTAAAACATCCTAGTGAAATAGTAGTAGTAGGTGATGAAATTGTAGTTAAAATATTGAAGTTTGATCGTGATCGTACTCGAGTTTCATTGGGATTAAAACAACTAGGTGAAGATCCATGGATAGCTATTGCTAAACGTTACCCAGAGGGAACAAAATTAAAAGGAAGAGTAACTAATTTAACTGATTATGGTTGTTTTGTTGAAATACAAGAAGGAATAGAAGGATTGGTACATGTTTCTGAAATGGATTGGACTAATAAAAATATTCATCCTTCTAAAGTAGTAGTTCTTAATGATTTAGTAGAAGTAATGGTATTAGATATTGATGAAGAAAGAAGAAGAATTTCATTAGGATTAAAGCAATGTAAAAGTAATCCTTGGAAAATATTTTCTGAAACGCATCATAAAGGTACTACAGTACATGGAAAAATTAAATCTATTACTGATTTTGGTATTTTTATTGGATTACAAGGTGGAATTGATGGTTTAGTACATTTATCTGATATTTCTTGGAGTGTTCCAGGAGAAGAAGCAGTAAATAATTACAAAAAAAATGAAGACATTACTGCTGTAGTATTACAAGTTGATGCTGAACGAGAACGTATATCATTAGGTATTAAACAAATTGAAGAAGATCCTTTTAATGTTTATATTTCATTACATAAAAAAAATTCTATTGTATTAGGGAAAATTAAAGGATTAGATACACAAAAAATTGTTGTAAAATTAACAGATGGAGTTGACGGTATATTAAAAATTTCAGATATATCATCAACATTGCAAAATGAAAATTTTATATCTAATTTACATATTGGAGATGAAATACAAGTAAAATTACATAGTGTTGACCGAAAAAAAAGAATTATGAACCTTGTAATTGAATATCAAAAACAAATTAATGAAAAAGCATTATCATCTAATGAACAAGTTCAATCAATTGAAAAAAAAGTTTCTAATGTAATGTTTGAAGCATTTCAGGCAGCTAAAAATCCAGAATAATTTTTTTAGTAAAAATATATTGTAATTATATTATCTAACATAGTATTTTATTTTTTGAATTATTCATTTTAGGAGAAATATGACTAAATCAAAATTATTTTTACGAATAGCTAATAAACATACTAATATTTCAAAAAAAATAATAGAAAAAATTATTTCTGCTATTCTAGAATATATGATTCTATCATTAATTAAACGAGATAGAATAGAAATAAGAGGTTTTGGAAGTTTTTCATTACATTATAGATCATCAAGAATAGGTAGAAATCCAAAAAATGGAAGAATAATAGAACTTAAAGAAAAATATGTACCTCATTTTAAACCAGGTAAAGAACTCAAAAATCGTATTAATACATACTTTCATGATTCATCATAATATTTTTATATAAAAAAATAGAAAATAAGCTTCTATTCGTTAAAGAATGCTTATTTTCATTTGTCACAATAAATACATTCATCAAGAAAAGAAAAAAAATGAAAATTAAAAAACCTATAATTATTGGAAATTGGAAATTAAATGGTAATAAAGCAACTATTTATAATGTATTACATTCTCTAATACATTTTTTAAAAGAAAAAATTATAGATAATACTATTGTTATAATTCCACCTAGCATATATTTAGATTACACTCATCAATTAATTCATAATACTAAGATATTTTTAGGAGGACAAAATATAGATATTAATCTTCAAGGAGCTTTTACTGGAGATATCTCACTTGTAATGTTAAAAGATGTTGGAGTACATTATGTTTTATTAGGTCATTCTGAAAGAAGGACATATCATCAAGAAAATAATTTATTAATAGCTAAAAAATTTAAATTAGTAAAAGATTTATGTTGTATTCCTATTTTATGTATTGGAGAAAATAAAGAAGAAAAAGATCACGATCAAACAAAATGTATATTAAGTAAACAATTAAATATAATATTGGATATTTGTGGAGAAAATGCATTCGATAATGCTATTATCGCATATGAACCAGTATGGTCAATAGGTACAGGTAATATTCCTAATCCTAATTATATTCAAAAAATACATGAATATATTAAACAATATATTCAAATTAAAACACAAAAAAAAGATAAGATATTGAATATATCTATAATATATGGAGGATCGGTTAATCAACATAACATACAAAATATTCTTCAAGAAAAAGATGTAGATGGAGTATTAGTTGGAGGAGGATGTTTAAAATATCATACATTTTCTCAAATTATTCAATTAGCATCTAGTATAAAAAAATATAATTTTAATTGATTGTATTTAATAAATACATAATTTTAATTTATAACTTTTACTTGAATAAAATATGGAAAATATATTCATATAAATAAAATAAAAATTAATTTATAAAATTAACATGAAATATAATTTATTGTAAGTTAAAACAATTAATTAAAATTAAATATTTATATACGAAATCTTAACATTAAATTGAAAAATTTAATGTTTATATATATGACATTTGTAATAATTATAATATATATCATATATTACAAAATCATAGTTAATAATATTTAGATATAAATATATTATTTTGTTAATAAAATAGTTTTTGTATATTATTTAAGTAAATGAATTAATAACAGTAAGTAATATTAATAATTATTTAATTTTAATAAAGTTTTTTAGCAGTTTCTAACCAATCTTTTTTAAATGGTCTTTTCATATTTTTTAAAGCATTAGTTATATCATGGTGTACCATTTGATCATTTTGAATTCCTACACAACGTCCTCCATAACCGTTTAATAATAATTCAATTGCATATGATCCCATTCTAGAAGCTAAAATTCTATCATATACTACTGGAGCACCTCCTCTTTGAATATGCCCTAAAATTGTTGCTCGAGTTTCTCTTTTTGTATGTTTTTCAATATATTTAGCCAATTCATTCACATCGCAAATATATTCAGTAATAGCAACTATTGCATGTTTTTTCCCATTTTTAATACCTGTTAATATTTCTGATAATAATTCAGTTTTAGTAAAATAAATTTCAGGAAGAACAATAAATTCACATCCTCCTGCAATAGCTGCAGCTAAAGTTAAATCACCGCAATATCTTCCCATTACTTCTACAATTGAAATTCTTTGATGCGAAGATGATGTATCTCGTAATCGATCAATTGCTTCAACAACTGTTTCTAATGCTGTAAAATATCCAATAGTATAATCAGTTCCTGCTACATCATTATCTATTGTTCCTGGTATTCCAATACATGGAAATCCCATTTGTGTTAAAAGATCAGCTCCCATATATGATCCATCTCCTCCAATTATTACTAAAACCTCTATTCCTCTTTTCTTTAAATTTTTTATAGAAACAACACGTATGTTATATTTACAAAAATCTGGAAATCGAGCAGAACCAAGAAATGTTCCACCTCTATTAATAATATCTGATACACTATATCTGTTTAGTTTAACCATTCTATCTTGATATAAACCTAAATAACCATCAAAAATTCCAAATACTTCTAATCCTTCACTAATTGCTCTACGAACAACACCTCTAATAGCTGCATTCATTCCAGGAGAGTCACCACCACTAGTTAATACTCCAATTGTTTTAATCATTATTACCTCTAATATTTAATGTTTAAAAAAATATAATATTTTTATATTACCAATATATATATAATTATATATAATTCATGAGTATGTATATACTAAATAACTATTATATATTTTTATAATTATTTTTTAATTAATATTTATTAATATAATATTATATATTTTTACATATTTATGAACATTATTTAATTTTAATTAATTATATATTTTTATATAAAATATATATATATATTATATTTTATAATCAATTATGTATATTTTAAATATATTTAATTAATTTATATATTTATTACACTAATAAATTTAAATGTTTTTTAATAATTTTTAAAAAATCAATTAATGATTATTACTCAAATTATATATTTTTTTTTATGATTAAAATCAAAATTATAGATTAATTAATTATATAAAATATACATATTAAATATTATTTAATTAATTCATATATAAATTATATCATTACAAGTAATTATAATACTGAACTTGTACTTGAATTAGTTAAATAATAGTATTTTATTGGAACAACTAATTTTGTAAATTCATAAATAATGGGTATTCCTGTTGGAATATTAATGTCAACAATTTTTTCATCACTAATATTACTTAAATATTTTATTAATGCTCTAATAGAATTACCATGTGCTACAATTAATATTTTTTGATTATTTTTTAATCTATTTTTTATCACGTTGATCCAATATGGAAGTACTCTTTTTAAAGTTAATTCTAAACTTTCTGCTACCGGCAAATAATTAAATATAATATGTGAATATCGTGGATCATTTCCTGGAAATTGAGGATCAGAAATATTTATTGCTGGAGGAATAGTACTATAACTTCTTCTCCATAAATGTACTTGTTTTTCTCCATATTTTAATTCAGTGTCTGATTTATTTAATCCTTGTAATAATCCGTAATGTCTTTCGTTTAATCTCCAAGATTTTTCAACTGGTACCCAAGATTGATTAAGTTTTTTTAATATAATCCATAATGTATGTATTGCTCTTTGTAGCATAGATGTATATGTAAAATCAAATGAAAATCCATTTAATTGCAATATTTTTGCTGCTAACAGAGCTTCATTTTCACCTTTTTTAGACAACTTAGAATCATACCATCCAGTAAATTTATTTAATTGATTCCATTCACTTTCTCCATGTCTAATTAAAACTAATTTATGAGTTGACATAGTATTATTCCTATTTTGATACATATAAAATTTATTAAGTAATATTGTCTGTTACGATACGAGTTAAATATTAATAATATATAAATATGTTATAAAATATTTATTTTCATATATTAAAAATTTAAAAAGAAAGTTACTATTATTAATAGTAATAAAATAGTAACTAATATATTAATATAAATATATTACCTTAGTAAAAAGTATGATATATATAAAATATTTTTATAGTATGAATTGAATATACTAAAAAAAATATTTATACTAAATGCAATTTTTGTTAAAAATATATTTTTAGTATATAACACCATTTTTATTTTAAGTATTAACATAAATTAGTATGTTAATACTTAATAAGCAAATAATTCCATAAGACTATTATATACACATATATAAAAAAAAATACGACTATTGTACAATATAAATTATCATATTTCTAATATTAGACGAGAAAAGTCTTCTAATAAATCTTTAATAGTAACTAAAAATTGTACGGCTATTTTCCCATCAATTAAACGATGATCATAAGATAATGCTAGATACATCATAGGTAAAATTTTAATTTCATCATTAATTGCCATTGGACGATTTTTAATTGCATGAATGCCTAATATTCCAGTTTGAGGAGGATTAATAATTGGAGTAGACATTAATGATCCAAATGTTCCACCATTAGTAATAGTAAAAGTTCCTCCAGTTAGTTCTTCTATACTAATTTTCCCTAATAAACTTTTGGAAACATATTCTTTAATATTTGTTTCAATAACATACATACTCATTTTATCAGCATCTTTTAAAACAGGAGTGATTAACCCTCTAGGAGTAGAAATAGCAATATTAATATCATAATAATTATAATAAATAATATCTTTATTATGAATTGAAGCATTAATATCTGGATAACGTTTTAACGCTTCAATCACAGCTTTTACATAGAAAGACATAAAACCTAATTTTATATTATATTTTTTTTTAAAATTTTCACCGTATTGTTTTCGTATTTGAATTATTGGTTGCATGTTAACTTCATTAAATGTTGTTAACATAGCAGTATTGTTTTTAGTTTCCAGTAATCTTTCAGATATTCTTTGACGTAATCTACTCATAGGTACTACAGTTTTCTTTCTTTCTATTAATTTTGTGTCATTGTTTATTACTGTATTATTTAATTTATTTTGAATATTGTATATATTTTCTTGTTCAAGATAGTTATGAACATCTTGTCGAGTTATTCTTCCTTTAACTCCTGTCCTATTTGCAATAGAATCTGAATTTAAATTATGAGTTTTTATTAATTTTCTAATTGTTGGTGTAATATTATCTGTATTAATATTATTTTTAACTTTATTATTAATAACATCATTATTAGAGTAATCATTAGTTAAAATATTATTTTTGTTTTGAGAAGCATCTATCAATAACGGTTGAATAATTCCTAATTTTTGTCTAGATCTTACAATATTTCCTTCTATTTCTAATATTTTATGTAAAATTCCATTAGTAGATGAAACTACTTCTAACATAATTTTATCTGTTTCGATATCTACTATTAATTCATTAGTTTTAACTGAATCCCCTATTTTTTTATGCCATAAAGATACAGTTGCATCACTAATTGAATCTGGTAATTCTGGTACTAGAATATCTATATTTTTCATATCTATTGTTCTTCTATTGTTTTAATATTTAAAGCATCATCAATTAACTTTTTCTGTTGTTTTCGATGAATATAAATATAACCAGTTGCTGTAGCAGCAGACTCAGGACGACCAACATATCGTATTGTAGCATTTTTGGAAATGATTTCATGTAAATAGTTTTTTATAAATTGCCATGCTCCTTGATTTCTTGGTTCTTCTTGACACCATACGAAATCTTTTATATTGTTATATAATTTTATAATTTTTGTAAATTCATCTATTGGAAATGGATATAATTGTTCAATTCGTAAAATTAATATATTGTTTTGTTTATTTGTTTTTCTTTGTTCGCATAAGTCAAAATATATTTTACCTGAACATACAATAATTCTTTGAATAATAGTTTTATTTTTTTCAATCTCTTGTTCACAAATTACTTTTTCGAATTTTCCATTTACTAGAACTTGAATAGGAGAACAAGAATATTGATATCGTAAAAGAGATTTGGGAGTAAAAATAATTAATGGCTTTTTAACAATTTGAAAAGCTTGACGACGTATTAAATGATACATTTGTCCACTAGTTGAAGGTATGCAAACTTGTATATTATCTTCAGCACATAATTGCAGAAATCTTTCTATACGAGCAGAAGAATGTTCTGGACCTTGTCCTTCATATCCATGTGGTAAAAATAATACCAAATTACAATACAACCCCCATTTTTGTTCTCCAGAACTAATAAATTGGTCTATAATTACTTGTGCTACATTAGAAAAATCACCAAATTGTGCCTCCCAAATTGTTAATGTATTTCTAACATTGGTAGAAAATCCATATTCAAAAGCTAATGTAGATTCTTCAGATAACACTGAGTTATAAATATTAAAAACACCTTGATTAGAATTAATATTTTGCAAAGGAATATAAGTAGAATTATTTATTTGATCGTAAATAATTGCATGTCTATGAAAAAATGTACCTCTACATGTATCTTCTCCAGATATTCTACATGATATTTTTTGATTTAAAATAGTAGCGTAAGCTAAAATTTCACTAGCTCCCCAATCAAATAATTTATTCCCTATTGCCATATCAATTCTATCTTGATAAATTTTTTTTATTTTTTTATGACAATTAATATTACTAGGTAATTGATTAATTTGTATAGCTAATTTTTTTAAGTATTTTAATTGAATGTAATTACTTTTATTTATTGAATCATTATATATTAAGATATTTTTTTTAGTAAATTCTTTATTTTCATGCACAATTGCTTTTTTTAAAGATTTTTCATACGCTAATTGTAATTTCGTTTGAAACGTATTATTTAATATTTCTTTATCATTATTATGTATAATCTTTAATTTAATTAATTTTTTAAAAAATAAATCAGTAATAGTTTTATGTGATTTGATTTTATTATACATAACTGGTTGAGTAATAGATGGATCATCTACTTCATTATGTCCATTTCTTCTATAACATACTAAATTTATAAATACATCTCGATTAAATTTTAATCGGAAATTTACAGCCAATCGTATAGCAAATATCGCTGCCTCTGGATCATCAGTATTAACATGAAAAATTGGAGATTGTATCATTTTTCCAATTTCACTACAATAATGACTGGATCTTAATTCATATTTATTAGATGTAGTAAATCCTATTTGATTATTAATAATTATATGAATAGTGCCTCCGACTGTATATGCTTGAGTTTGAGACATATTTAATGTTTCTTGAATTATACCTTGGCCACTAATTGAAGCATCTCCATGAATAGCTATCGGTATAATTGTATTGTAGTTATTTGATTTATTATTATAGAGATCAGCTCGGACAGTACCCATAACTACTGGATGAATAGTTTCTAAATGAGATGGATTACATTGTAAAGATAATTCTATTGTCTTGTTTACATGAATATTCATTTTAGAATTATATCCTGCATGATATTTCACATCACCACTTTTATGAAGATCATAATAATTATATTGAAATTCATAAAATAAATCTTCATATTTTTTCCCTAATATATTTACTAAAACATTTAATCTTCCTCTATGAGCCATACCAAATACAATTTTATTAATTTGATTATTTTTTGTAGATTGACATATTTCATCTAAAATAGGAATTAAAGTTTCAGCTCCTTCTAAAGAAAATCTTTTAGTACTTGGAAAAGTTTTAGCGAGAAATTGTTCTAAAGATTCAGCTTGAATTAATTTTTTTAAAATATGTTTTTTTTCATTTGCGGTTAAACAAAAAATTAGATCTTTTGATTCAATGTGTTTTTGTAACCATATTTTTTCTTTATCATCATTAATATGCATATATTCAAAACCAATTGATTGGCAATAAATGTCAACTAATTTTTTATATAAATTATATATATTAGAAGTTACATAAGAAGTAATATACTGTTTATTAATTAATTCTCGATGTAAATCTATTTCAGAAAAATTATATGTAGATAATTCTAAATCTGTACGTATATTTATTTTTTGTAATTTTAATGGATCTATATCAGAATACTGATAACCATATGATCGAAACGCATAAATTAAAGAACTAATTTTGTCAAATAATAAATCATAGTTATAATTATTATTAGACAAAGTATTATTTGATTTTTCATCCTCTATACATATTTTTTCTTTTCTTAAATTTAATAAGGAATATTGTTTTTTATGATTCATTGATACTGTAAAAAAAAAATTATGCCAACTATTATGAACTAAATTTTTATTTTCTAAAAAATTAAAATACAAGTATTCAAGATAAATTATATTATTTCCAGTGAGAAAAGAGAAATCAACACTGTGATCAATTTCATTTCTTATCATTATTATATTGTCCTTTCTTCATATAATTAGTTATTTTTATGTTAATTAATTCATATATATAAGTATATTTTACTATAAATTATATATATCTATATAATTGATTAATTTATAATTAAATTATCTTATATGATTTTAATTTATATTTAATATAAAATAAGTCACTGTAATATAGTATGTATATATATAAAAACAATACATATGTATAAATATTAATTATTTAATAATAAATTTTATAATTATTTTAAAATTTCAATTATAAAAAATAATATCAAGCAAAATTTTCAATATCTATGAAAGTACAATCTAATTGATATTGTTCAATTAACCAATCATTAACAGCTTTAATTCCAAACTTTTCACTAGCATGATGCCCAATAGAAAAAAAATCTAATCCATTTTCTCTTGCACAATGTATAGTATCTTCAGACATTTCTCCAGTAATAAATGCATCCATATGATATGCAGCTGCATCATATATAAAAGATTGTCCTTTACCACTACACCAAGCAACCGAACTAATATTTTTTTGATTATTATTATGACAATAAAAAGGTACTCTACCAAATTTCTGGGTAATTTTTTCCACTAATTCTAATCCAGTAATAGTAGATTTAAATTTTCCCCAAAGTAAAAATTTAGATAATGAACCTAATACTTCAATATTTAATTGTTGAGCTATTTGAACATTATTTCCTAATTCTGGATGAAAATCCAAGGGTAAATGCCAACTGTATAAATTTATATTATTAGTTAATATAGTTTTTAATCTATTTTTTTTCATTCCATGAATGATTTTTGATTCATTATCCCAAAAATAACCATGATGAACTATAATTCCTTGAGCTTCTTTTTTAACAGCAATATTTAATAATTCTTGACATGCTGTAACTCCTGTAATGATTTTAGTTACATCTTGACATCCCTCTATTTGTAGACCATTAGGAACACAATCATTAAATTGCATTTTATTTAATTTTTGATTGATAATCTTTTCTAATATAAAATTTTTCATTTTTATCACTCCTATTTATAAATGTTTATTTTTTGTTTCGTGCATTAGAAAATATTAATAATGTATTTTTTCTAGCAGTACAATGATTAATGATTGGTTTTGGATAATTGGATTTATTACAATTTTGTTTTATTCTAAAAATAGGATTATGTATATAATTATTAGATGTATTATCTAATTCAGGTATCATAGTTTTAATATATTCACAATTAGGATCAAATTTTTGCGATTGTAGAATAGGATTAAATATTCTAAAATAAGGGATAGAATCTGTTCCAACCGATGCAATCCACTGCCATCCTCCGTTATTTTCTGCTAAACTACCATCAATTAGTTTTGACATAAAATATTTTTCTCCTTTTCTCCAATCAATAAGTAAATGTTTAACTAAAAAACTAGCTGTTATCATTCTCATTCTATTACTAATCCAACCAAATTGATTTAATTGTCTCATTCCAGCATCAATAATTGGATATCCTGTTATACCATTTTTCCATGCAAATAAATGATGTTTGTCATGATTCCAAATAATATTTCTTTCCCAATTACAATTAGATTGATTTTTACTTAATAATGAATAACCTTCTAATAAATGTTTATAAAATTCTCGCCATATCAATTGAGTTAACCAATTATTTTCATAATTTGAATATAAAATATTAGGATAATTATATATTAAATAATTAATACATTGTCTAGCAGACAATACTCCTATATTTAAATAAGATGATAAACAGCTTGTTGTATTATAAAATAAACCATTTCTTGTATTAACATAGTTTTCAACACTATATTTACAAAAATTTTGTAATCTTAGTAATGCAATTTCTTCTCCTATAGGAAAACTAGAAAGATCAATCTTTTCAAAAGGAAAATTAAAATATTCAATACCTGGTTGTAATTGAATTATACTATTAGATCTTATTATTGGAGAAGGGTAACATACTGGAATGTTTTTTTTTAACTTTATTATTATTTTTTTTCTAAAAGGAGAAAAATTTTTATATGTAATTTCAAATTTGTTTTTAATAGATTTAGGATGAAATATAACACTATCATGAAAACCATAGGTGTGAATATTATTTTGTAATAATGATTTTTCAATTAATTGATCTCTTTTTTTTTCATTAATTTCATATTGATAATTATAAAATATTTGATTAACTTTATTTTTTAAAGAAAACTGTAATATATATTCTATAACATCTTTGAAATAGTCAGTTTGATGATAATATAAATTAATTCCTAAATGATTCAATTTTTTTTTTAATAAAATTAAATGTTGGTAAATAAAAAAAATTTTTTTTGGAGAATCATTATGTTGTAACCATTGTTTAGGAGTAGCTATAAATAAAGCAGAGACTATATCAGTTTTATTTTTACAAGCAAAATGTAAAGCGGAATTATCTTGAACTCTTAAGTCGTTTCGAAACCAAACTAAATTATGATATTTCATATTATTAATAATAATTGCTTAATATACGTTTATAATAAAACATTTTTTTATATATATACATTGAATATATTAAAATAAACAGACATATTAAAATTAAATTTTAATAAAATTAATATAAAAATAAAATAAAATATATATTTATATTTAATAAAATAAAAAATTTTTATATTAAAAATAATATCAATACATCATTTTTTTAATCCATAAAATGATATAAAATTTATGTTTGTAACAGAATATTTTTATCACAATTTGTAACTGAATCTGATTATTTAATCATATAAATATATGATATTAATTACACATTATTATAGTAATAATCATCTAATTAATATTAGACATTTAAAAAATTATTTAATATATAACAATATAATTAATTATAATTACATACATTATTATTTTTAATAGATTATAATTTAAGCATTATAAATATTTATGAATGGTAATTGAATATATGAAAGATATTGGAATTTTTTTTGGAAGTGATACTGGAAATACAGAATCAATAGCATATTTAATTCATGACGAATTCAAACCAAACGTAGTAAAAATTCATGATATATCTAATTCTTCTCAAGCAGATTTAGAATCTTTTTCTACTTTAATCTTTGGTGTACCTACTTGGTATTATGGAGAAATTCAATGTGATTGGGAAGATTTCTTACCTACACTTAGAAAAACAAATCTTGATAATAAAATTATAGCATTATTTGGATGTGGTGATCAGGAAGATTATTCAGAATATTTTTGCGATGCTATAGGTATATTATATAATGAAATTAAATATAAAAACATCACACTAGTAGGAAAATGGCCTATTGCTGGATATTCTTATATTTCTTCTAAAGCTATGCTAAATAATAATTTTTTTTACGGATTAGTATTAGATCAAGATAGACAACCAGAATTAAGTTTTCAAAGAGTTAAATCTTGGGTTAATCAAATCACTGATGAAATCTATACATTTAAAAATAAATAAAAATGTTATTTTAAATATATATATATATTAATTATAACATTTCATTTCATAGATTAACTAAAAAGTAATCTATGAAATGATTTATCTAAATTAAAAATTTAATTGAAATTTATAATATATATATTAAATGTTCTTATATTAATTAACTAATATATATATATATACATCTAAATAACTTTATTATTAAATAATATATTTTTAAAAATAAATATATATTTATTATTATTTTATTAATATAAATCATAGAATTAAATTCTAAATTTAATAATTTTTTCATAAATATAATTTATTAATATTATTAAATAGTATTACTATATAGAAATATGATTTATTTAACAATATCTAATATTTTTATTTTAAGATTACAAATCTTTAATTACATTAATTACATTAAAATAATAATTTAAAATATAATAAAATAAATATAAATATATTAAAGATATGAATATATTTTATAATTTATAAAATTTTAAAATTAAAAACATTAACTATTTTAGTAATTTATATAACACTTAACTTTTTTAGTATGATTAAAAAATGTATAAATGTGCTATCATTATCATTTTAATTAACTAATAAGAATGAATTAAACTAACTAAATCTAATACTTTACTAGAATAAGCCATTTCATTATCATACCACGAAACTAATTTAAAAAAATTATTATTTAAAGCTATACTCGCTTTAGAATCAAAAATCGATGTTAATTCACATGAATTAAAATCACTAGATACAACTTCTTCTTCTGTATATCCTAATACACCTTTCATTTCTTCTAATGCAGCTTTTTTAATTACATCACATAATTCTTTATATGTAACTGATTTTTGAATGCGTACTGTTAAATCTACAACTGATACATTAGAAACAGGAACACGAAAAGCAATACCTGTTAATTTTCCTTTTAGCTCTGGTAATACTTTTCCTACAGCTTTTGCTGCTCCAGTAGAAGATGGAATAATATTCTGTAAAATCCCTCTTCCTCCTCTCCAATCTTTATAAGAAGGTCCATCTACTGTTTTTTGTGTTGCTGTTGTAGCATGTACAGTAGTCATCAACCCTTCTATAATATAAAAATGTTTATGTATAATTTTAGCTAAAGGAGCTAAACAATTAGTTGTACAAGATGCATTAGAAACAATACTCTGTCCTTTATATGAATTAAAATTAACACCTCGAACGAACATAGGTGTATCATCTTGAGATGGACCTGTAATAATTACTTTTTTTGCTCCTGCAATAATATGTTGATGAGCCATTTTACTAGTTAAAAAAAGACCTGTAGATTCTACTACAACATCAGTATCTAATTCATCCCACATCAATTTTTCAGGGTGTTTTTCAGTAGTTATACGAATTTTTTTCCCATTAAGAATCAAATAATTGTTATCTATATTAATTTTTTCTTTAAAACAACCATGAGTAGAATCATACTTCAACATGTAAGCTATATAGTTTATATCAATTAAATCATTAATAGCAACAACTTCAATATCAGAACGATGTTGAGCTAGTCTAAAAATAATTCTACCAATTCTACCAAAACCATTAATTCCTATTTTTATAGTCATAAATATCACCAGAAATTTATATGAAAAGTAATTAATTGAATTTTTATAATATATTATAAAAATAAATAAATATTTTATATAATTAGTTGTATTATTTTTAGAATATACATTCTATTTTGTTTCAATAAAAATAAAATTATATTAAAAATATTTTACATAACATATTATAAATATTTTTATATGATAAATTTTATATTATATTAAAATTTTTAAAAAATGTATTTTGTAATAAACTATATTATTAGTTAAATTATATATTAATATTAATAAAATTTAAAACTAATTTTGATTAATTATTTATAAAATTATAATTAATTATGTTTATATTCTTAATATTAATTAATAATATTGTTAAATTAATAGTATATATATTTATATATATAAAAAAAATAAATTAAGTATGTACTTAAATATATTATTTATGTAAAAATTGACATTATTTTAAAAATCATATATATATACATTCATAATTATATAATTATTTTTTAATTACTATATAATTGAATTATTTAATCATTATATAATTTATTGTAATTATATATAATAAATGGTAATTAAAGATTAAAAACTAGTTTTTTATTTTTATTACATTTAAAATAAATAGTAACAATTAATTTTTTAAATTATATTTCAATTCATTTACTTTTCTATAATATAGTTATAAGTTATTGAATTATTATTTCATATCTTTTTGTATTTTATATATGTTACATATTTGATAAATAATTTTTGAATCATACTTTTAAACAATTTATATTATAAATTATTTAAAATATTAATTATTAATTAAACTTTTTATTATAAATTAAAGTAAATTAAATAAAAATTTTATTTTTTATTAAATAATAAAAAAAATCATTTTTTATCATTGTGTTTATGTTATTATTATTTACAATAAATAATATTATATTAGTAAATTTAATTTATATATTATATATATATAAAATAATTAATTATTTTATTTATTAATATTTTTAAAAGTTAATTCAATTTCAATAATTAAAAATTAAATGATTAATCAATTTAATTATTTATTAATTAAATTTAAAAAATTAAATTATATAAATTAAATAAAAATGTATTTAAAAAAAATGAATTATAATTCTATTATTTTTATAATACATTTATGTATATATTTATTAAATAATAAAAATTGAAATAATAAATTTTATAATTTATGAGTAATAATCATTAATTTAAACATGAAATCAATTAAATTAATTTAAATTGCTATAACTATATATTTTTATTATTTTATTTATAGAATATTTATTCTTTATAAATTAATAATTTTTTAATTATATTTGTTTAAAATATATAAATATATCTTTCATAAAAAATTTTTATTTAATATAAATATATATAAATATCTATATATTTTATAAAATTTAATTAATTTCAGTATATTAATAATTTCGTATAATATATCTATTTAATGTCAAAATATTTTATAATAATTTTATATTAAATTATTAAATAAAATATTTTATAATATACAATATCGATATTTTATTGGTAATAAAAAACAATTATAAATATGGTATTGCAAAAATATTAAATAGAACTTATAGTAACAAAATAATTTAAAAAAACATTTATTAGTTTTAAATATTATTGAATATCAATATAAATTTAATATAATGTCTAATTTTAAATTTACTAATTTTACAAAAAATTTGATTTATTGAATTTTATATATGATACATATCATATATATTAATACGATATATATAAAAACATTATAAATAATTTTAAAATTTAATTATATTTAATTTTATTACTATTATATTTAATGATAAATTTCATTGATTATAATCAATCAATATTAATAATTTCACAATTGTTTGTTTTTTTATTGTAAACCATATCATTACATGAAAAATAGTGAATTATATCAAATAAAAAACTAATTTATATTTACTAAAAATCAACATTATTAAATATGTTATATTTACTTAATAACGACAAAAAAATTCAAAAATTTAAATTATTTTTGAACAAATTTAATGGAAAAATTATATTTTTTATAAAACATAAAAAACATTACCATATTTTATTAAAATTAATATCTGGTTGTAATATATCACTTCAACAAATATATAATTTACACATGAAACAATTTTTTACAATTCATTTATTAAAAAGATATTTTTTTATTATTAAAGAAAGAGAACATGGATTGATTGATACAAAAAATAATTTTGCTTTTATTTGTGAAAATGATTTTAAAAAAAACCAATTAATTGATTGCTTTTTATTAGAGAACACAGCAAAAAAAACGAATTACACTAAAAAAAATTGGTTTGAAATTCATAATAATGAATTTGTGGTACATTTTGAGCATGGTATTGGTAGATATCAAGGATTAATAATTTTAGAAAATAATGGAATAAATAATGAATATTTTATTATTGAATATGCTAATAAAGCTAAATTATATGTTCCTATTCAATCATTAAATTTAATTAGTGCGTATCATACTGCAAATAAAAATATTGTATTAAATAAATTAGGAAGTGACCAATGGATTCGAGAAAGAAAAAAAATTGAAAAAAAAATATATGATTCTACAGCAATGTTATTAGATACTTATGCTAATAGGGCAAATCAAATAGGATTTAATTTTAATATCAATTCACAACTATATGATCAATTTTGTAATAAATTTCCTTTTCTATTAACTCCTGATCAAAAAAAAGTTATTTATGAAGTATTGAAAGATATGAGTACTCCAATTCCAATGGATCGTTTAATTTGTGGAGACGTTGGATTTGGAAAAACAGAAATAGCCATGAGAGCATCTTTTATTGCGGTATCTAATAAAAAGCAAGTAGCTATTTTAGTACCTACAACACTATTAGTACAACAACATTATGATAACTTTATTACTCGTTTTTCTGATTTTTCCATACAAATAAATAAATTATCTAGATTATGTACTCCTAAAGAAACATTATCATCAATATTACACGTTAAAGAAGGAAAAACAGATATTTTAATAGGTACTCATCAAATGTTATCAAAAAAGATTCAATGGTTTAATTTAGGATTATTAATAATAGATGAAGAACATCGATTTGGAGTATTACATAAAGAAAAAATAAAATCACTATTCACTAATATTGATATTTTAACTTTAACAGCTACTCCTATTCCAAGAACTTTAAATATGGCTGTACACGGTATTCGAGATTTATCAATTATATCTACTCCACCTGATAAAAGATTAGCTATTAAAACTATTGTTACAGAATATAACACAAATTTAATTCGGAAAACTATTCTTCAAGAAATTTCAAGAGGAGGGCAAATTTACTATATCTATAATAGAATTCAAAATATTAATAATAAAGCTAAAACACTAACAAAACTAATTCCAGAAGCAAAAATTAAAATTGGACATGGAGAAATGCATGCAAAATATTTAAATCAAATTATGTATGATTTTAGTCATAAAATTTTTAATGTTTTGGTTTGTACAACAATTATAGAAATAGGTATAGACATACCACATGCAAATACTATGATTATTGAAGATGCTGATCAATTTGGATTGTCTCAATTACATCAATTAAGAGGAAGAATTGGTCGTTTACATCAGCAAGCGTATGCATTTTTATTAGTAAAAAATTATAAAAATATTAATGAAGATGCAAAAAAAAGACTGTATTCTATTCATTCTTTTCAAAATGTAGGAGATGGCTTAACTTTATCTTATCAAGATTTAGAAATTAGAGGAATAGGAGAAATTTTAGGTCACGATCAAAGTGGTCATATGGGGAAAATTGGTTTTCATTTTTATAAAGAAATGTTAGCACATGCAATCAATATGCATAAATTAGGAGAAAAAAGAACTTTTCAAGAATTAATTCAATATCATCCTGAAATAGAAATCAATGTTCCTGCATTATTATCTTCCGAGTATGTCTCTAATGTAAATACTCGTATTAATTTTTATAAAAAAATTGCAGAATGTAATTCAGAAACAGAACTAAAAAAAATTAAAAATGAATTAATTTATCAATATGGAACTATGCCATATCCTGTAAAAAATTTAATTACTATTGCTTTTATTCGTATAATAGCCAATAATATAGGTATTAAAAAAATTTATTCTAATAACAAAGAAGGTTTTTTAATATTTCATAATACTCATTGTGTAAATTTAAATTGGTTATTTAAAAAATTACAATCAGAACCTAATAATTGGAATATAGTAAATGCTAATAAATTAAAATTTATTCATAATTTAAATGAAAATCAAGAAAGATTAAAATGGATTTTAAATTTTATAACCTTATTATATCAAAATAGAATACCTATGTGTATCAATACAAATCAATAATGCATTCTATTATTAATTTATGATTAACTATACATGTTATATTTAATATTAATTCAATATTTTATTTTTATTAAAATAAAAAGTTAACTATAAATTAATATTTGATATGTACATCAATCGAATTAATTCAATAATTTATATTAATTATTTTAGAATATATTTCATATATTGATAAAATTTAGTTTATTGATATATAAATATATATAAAAATAATTTTTATTAATTATTAGTTTTTATTAATAAAAAAATTATTCATTATTAAATAAATATTGTATGTGTATTACATTTATTAAAAGTTTTATTAATAATAATTAAATCTATTTATCATACATAAAAATATTTTAATTTTTAATATATATAAAAAAATATAATACATATTATTTATATTTTTAAATTATATAATTTAAAATTTTATATTAAAAATAATATTATAAAAATAATTAAAATAATAAGGAAATAATACTTTAAGAAAAATAATATATTAAAATATTTAATAATTAATAACATTATTTAAACTAAATATTTATTTTGTAAATATCTGATAAAATCAATAATAATACAAAAATAAACTTATAAATATATTAATATTAACTTTTTTATTATTACTTATTAAGATAATGTTTATTAAATATAATAATATGTAATATATAATATAATACTATTAAGGAATAAATTTTATGAAATTATTTAAAATTGGTCTTGCTTGGCAAATTTTTATTGCATTATTATTAGGAATTATTGTAGGTTCCTTTCTTCATAATCAACAAAAAGAACAAGAATGGTTTATTAATAATTTTTTAATTCCAGCAGGAGATATATTTACCAGTTTAATAAAAATGATAGTGGTTCCAATTATTATTTCAACTTTAATTGTAGGAATTGCTTCAATTGGTGATACAAAAAAATTAGGAAGAATTGGAATTAAAACTATTATTTATTTTGAAATCATGACAACATTAGCTATTATTGTGGGAATTTCTTTAGCTAATATATTTAAGCCAGGTTATGGAATAAATATGGCACTATTAACTACTATAGATATCTCTAAATATAAATTAATCACATTACAACATACTACACATTCACATAGCTTGATGCATATTATATTATCATTAATTCCACAAAATATTTTTTTATCTATATCTAAGAATGAAATGTTATCTATTATATTTTTTTCAGTTTTATTTGGATTAGGTTTGTCATCATTATCAATCAAAAAAAAAGAACCTTTGATAAATGTGTTCAAATCCATTTCTGAAACTATGTTTTCTGTTACTAATATGATTATGAAATATGCACCTATAGGTGTATTTTCGTTTATATCATTAACTATAATTAACTTTGGATTTACATCATTGTTACCTTTAGCAAAATTAGTAATATTAGTATATTTTTCGATTCTATTATTTACATTATGTATATTAGGATCAGTAGCTCGTTTGTGTAAATTACGAATAACTACTTTAATCTTAATTTTAAAAGAAGAATTAATGCTTGCATACACCACTTCTAGCTCTGAAACAGTATTACCTAAAATTATGGAAAAAATGCAAAATTATGGAGCACCAAAATCAATTACTAGTTTTGTAATACCAGCAGGGTACTCTTTTAATTTAGATGGTTCAACATTATATCAAAGTATAGCAGCTATTTTTATAACACAATTGTATAATATTGAACTTTCATTATTAAATGAAATTATTTTAGTTGTAACTTTAATGATCACTTCTAAAGGAGTAGCAGGTGTTCCTGGAATATCCTTTGTTGTATTATTAGCTACTTTAGGTAGTATAGGTATTCCATTAGAAGGATTAGCGTTTATAGCAGGTGTTGATCGAATAATGGATATGGCAAGAACAGCTTTAAATGTTATAGGAAATTCTTTAGCTGTATTAGTAATATCAAAATGGGAAAATCAATTTGATATTCAAAAATCAAAAAATTATGAAAATTTAATTAAAAAAAAAATAAATTATACTAAATTATAATATATTCAATTAACAATAATTATTATGTATATTAATAATGGAAATACATCAATTATCATTTGGGTATAAAAATTATACCCAAATATTTAAAATTTATAAAATATTAAATATTTTATATCAAATATAAATTAAGTGCATATTATTAATAGGGAAAATATGTATCAGAATATCTATATTGCTTCTCCAGAAAGTAATCAAATTGAAGTCTGGAATTTAAATAATAACGGAATTGCAAATTTAATACAAATTGTTAAAATTCATGGTAAAATACAACCTTTATGTATTCTAAAAGAAAAAAATATACTTTATGCAGGATTACGTTCAAATAATTGTATTATTACTTATAAAATTTCTAAAACAGGTATATTAAAAACTATATGTAATTTTTCAATACCATATTCCATAAATTATATTTCTATTGATATCAATCGACAAAAAATGATTTGTAGTTCATATCATTCAGGATCAATAATAATTATCTCTTTAAATGCATTAGGATATCCAATAAAAATTGATCAACAAATTAATTATTTAGCTGGATGTCATTGTTCTATTATGGACCTTGATCAAAAAATATTATTTACATCCGCATTAAAACAAAATAAAATTCATCTATTTATATTTTATGATAAAACAATCGTATCTAATCCAAATCAAAAATATGTACATACTGAATATAATTCAGGTCCTAGACATATTATATTTCATCCAAATAATATTAATTTATATAGTATCAATGAACTAAATGGTACTATTAATACATGGATTATTAATTATAATAGTAATACAATAAAAAATTTACAAAATATTAATTTAATGCCTATTAGCTTTAAAGGAACCCCGTGGGCATCAGAAATTCGTATATTACCAAATGGTCAATATTTGTATGCTTCTGATAGAACTACAAGCATTATCTCTATTTTTAAAATAAATATAAAAAATGGTATTCTTTCTCGCATTGCACAAATACAAACAGAACTACAACCACGGTCATTTGACATTGATGAATTTGGAAAATATTTAGTTATAGCTGGACAAAAATCGAATTTTATAAGTATCTATCAAATCAATCAAGTAACAGGTTTATTAAAATTTATTGCACGTTATCCAGTAGGAAATGGACCTCTATGGGTATTAATTAATAATAATACTAAAATTAATGCAACATAGTATATTACTCTTTTATAAGATTTATATCTTGAATAAAAGTTTATATTTTAAATAAAATATATTTTTTAAGTAAAACGTTACTTTGAATTAGAAATAAAAAAAATTGGATTTTCTAATGATTTAGCAATAATTTCTATTAATTGTTGTAAAGATTCTATATCAATGATATAAGGTGGAGTAAGATAAATTAAATTCTTAAATGGTCGAATCCATACTCCATTTTTCACAAAAAACTTTTGTATTTTAGATATATTTATTACATCGTAACATTCTACTACACCAATTGCTCCTAAAACACGAATATCTTTTACTCGTGAATGATTGGATAATTTAATTAAATTAATATACAATTGATTTTCGATATCTTTAACTTGTGTTTTCCATATATTTTCTTCTAATATAGAAATGCTTGCTTCAGCAACAGAACATGCTAAAGGATTACCCATAAAAGTTGGTCCATGCATAAAAGTACCTATTTTTCCATTACTAATTGTATCTGATATTAATTTAGTAGTTAATACAGCAGATAAAGTCATAGTGCCTCCTGTTAATGATTTTCCTAGACATAAAATATCTGCAACAACATTGGCATGTTCACTAGCAAAAAGTTTTCCAGTACGTCCAAACCCTGTAGCTATTTCATCAATGATTAATGGTATTTCATAAGAATTACATAATTTTCTAACAGATCGTAAATAATTAGGATGATAAAAATGCATACCTCCAACTCCTTGTACAATAGGTTCTAAAATTACTGCTACTATTTTTTCTGAAAATTGATCTATTAATTGATTAAATGAAAAAATATCATCATGATTCCAAATGTCATTGAATTTACAAATAGGAGCTGTTGCAAATAAATTTTTTTTTATAAAACTATCATATGTATGATGAAATGCATTATTCGGATCGCTGACGGATATAGCTAAAAATGTATCTCCATGATATCCATTTTTTATTGTTAAAAAATATTTTTTCTTTTTCCCTAAAGCTTGCCAATATTGTATAGCCATTTTCATAGCAACTTCTATTGCTACAGAACCAGAATCAGCTAAAAAAACAGAATTTAATTCAATAGGTGTAATTTTTAATAATTTTTTACATAATTTAATAGCTGGTGTATGAGTAATACCTCCAAACATTACATGTGTCATTTTTCTTATTTGTTTGTTTAATGCTAAATTTAATCTAGGATTATTATATCCATGTATAACAGACCACCATGAGGACATACCATCAATTAACTTTTTTCCATTTTTCATTTTTAAATAAAAACCTTTTGCAGAATCAATATAATAACAGGGTAAAGGATTAGTTAATGATGTATAAGGATGCCAAATATGGTTTATGTCAAAATATTTATTGAATTTATTCATAAATAATATGTATTACCTAATTAAAATAAATTTACTATTATTACTTTTATAATAAAATAAAAAATAAAAAAATTGGAGTGATATTAATGAAAAAAAATTGGAACTATGATGAAGCTATGAATTTAATACAAACACCTTTTTTTGAATTAATGTTTAAAGCTCAAACAATTCATCGTCAAAATTTTGACCCACAATCTATACAAATTAGTACATTATTATCTATAAAAACTGGATCCTGTCCTGAAGACTGTAAGTATTGCCCTCAAAGTGCTCGATATAAAACTGGAATTACCATTGAGCCCTTATTAAAAATTGAAAAAATATTAAATTCTGCTAAACAAGCAAAGTTATCAGGATCTTCTAGATTTTGTATGGGAGCTGCATGGAAAAATCCTAAAGATAAAGATATGCCATATTTAAAAAAAATTATACAAGAAGTAAAAAAATTAGGTATGGAAACTTGTATGACATTAGGTATGCTAACAAAACAACAAGCAAATATTTTATCTGAAGCTGGTTTAGATTTTTATAATCATAATTTAGATACATCTGCTGAATTTTATAAAAATATTGTTACAACAAGAACATATCAAGATAGAATCGACACTTTAAATATTGTTCGAAAAAGTGGTATGAAGATTTGTTCGGGAGGTATCATTGGTTTAGGAGAAACAGTTCAAGATCGAATGAAGTTATTAACACAATTAGCTAACTTAGAAAAACCTCCAGAAAGTATTCCAATAAATATGTTAATGAAAATTAAAGGTACTCCTTTAAATAATATTAATGAAGTTGATCCATTTGAATTTATCAAAATTATTGCTGTAACTAGAATTATGATGCCATATTCATACATTAGATTATCTGCAGGAAGAGAAAAAATGAATCAACAAACTCAAGCATTATGTTTTATGGCAGGAGCTAATTCTATTTTTTATGGTTGTAAATTACTTACAGCTTCTAATCCAAAAGAAACACAAGATCTAAAATTATTTGAAAAACTGAATTTATATCCAGAATCGAAAAAAAATATGAAAGAAAATACAGATACACAGTCTATTATATCACATCATATTGATAGTCTTAATAATAAATATTATTATAATGCGGCACAATAATGACCTGGGAAAATAAAATTAATCAAAAATTAAAAACTAATAAAAATAATATACTAGTTAGAAATATTAATGTAACTACATATTATAGTCCATGTTATATTCAGGTATTAGGTAAAAATTATTGCAATTTTTCTAGCAATGATTATTTAAATTTAAGTCATGATTCTAGAATTATTAATGCTTGGAAAAAAGGTGCAGAAATTTATGGAGTAGGTTCAGGAGGTTCTAGCTATATGTCTGGCTATACTACTGCACATGAGCAATTAGAAACTAGATTAGCCGATTGGTTGGGTTATACAAAATCTATTCTATTTATTTCTGGTTTTTCTGCTAACCAAGCAGTCATTTCTACTTTATTAAATAAAGAAGATATCATCTTTGCAGATAAAAAATCACATGCTTCTATTATTGAAACATGTGTACAAAATTCTGCTGCATTATATAGATTTAAACATAATAGTATAGAAGATTTAAATCAATTAAATATTAATTTAAATACAAAAAATAAATTAAAATTAATTATTACTGAAGGAGTATTTAGTATGGATGGAGACATGGCTCCATTAAAATTATTAAATAAATTTTCAGAGAAACCAACAAGAATGTTATTAGTTGATGATGCTCATGGTATAGGAGTAATAGGAAAAAATGGAAAGGGATCTTGTGATTATCAGAATATTAAACCACATATATTAATGATTACATTTGGAAAAGCTTTTGGAATTAGTGGAGCAGCTGTATTATGTAATAATACTATTTATAAGTATTTAAGACAATTTTCAAAACACTTAATATGTTCTACTGCTATGCCACCAGCTCAAGCATACACATTATTAAAATCATTAGATATCATTCAAACTGATAAATCAATACGAGACAAATTAAATGAAAATATTAATTATTTTTGTAGTCAAGCAAAACATTTATCTTTTCAATTACTTTCTTCAAGAACAGCTATTCAGCCAATAATTATTGGTAATAACGAGCAAACTATTTTATTATCAAATAAATTAAAGAAAGATGGGATATGGACTAACGCAATAAGATCTCCAACTGTTCCTATTGGTACAGAAAGATTAAGAATTACTATTAATGCCATGCATAGTAAAAAAGATATTAATAAATTATTAGAAAAATTACATGAATATAATAATAAATAAAAAAAAAATATCCAACTCTTTTAATAGAGCTGTTCAATACTATGATAAATATGCAAAATTGCAAAAAATAGTTGGTAATATTTTAATGTCAAAAATAGATTTTCAAAAAAATATGTTTATTCTAGATGCTGGATCTGGAACTGGATGGTTTAGTAAAAAATTAAAACAAAAAAGTAATAAAGTTATCGCTTTAGATTTATCTCAACAAATGTTAATGTATGCTAGATCAAAGAATACAGCTAATTACTATTTAGAAGGAGATATTGAAAATTTACCATTTAAAAATAATATTTTTGACTTAACATGGAGTAATTTATCTTTACAATGGTGTGAAAATTTTTCAAGATCAGTTCAAGAACTATGTAGAGTAACACAACCAGGTGGAACAGTAATATTTTCAACGTTGATTAAAGGATCATTATCAGAATTATCTAAAGCTTGGAAAAAAATTGATAATTATATTCATGTTAATCAGTTTATTACTGTCCAGAAAATTCTTCATTCTTGTTGTAATAAAATTCTAGTATTAGAAATTAAAACAATTAAATTTTCTTTCACAACAATATTAGAAGCATTACTATCAGTTAAAAGAATAGGTGCAACTTATGTAAATATAAAAAAAAATAAAAGTGTTTTAAATAAATCTATTATGAAACAATTACAATATTCTTGGCCATCAAAAAAAAATAAATTTTTATTAAGCTATAAATTAGCAATTGGAATTATTTATATATGATTAAAAAATGGTTTATAACCGGAACAGATACTAATGTTGGAAAAACTATATCAAGTATGTTTTTACTTAAACAAGCTAAAAAAAATGGATATATTGTTTCTGCTTGTAAACCTATATCCTGTGGTTCTCAAAATAAAAATGGTAAATTAGAAAATTTTGATTTAATAACTTTAAAAAAATATAGCTCTATTCCATTATCTACTTCTGATATGAATTCATATTTATTTCATGATTATTCATCTCCTCATATACTTAGCATGCAGCAAAATAATAATATTCAATTAAGTACATTATCTCAATTAATTGAAAACTTAAGTAAAAAATCCAACTGGATTTTAGTTGAAGGAGCTGGAGGGTGGCATACTCCATTATCAACAAAAATACTTTATTCTGATTGGGTGAAAAAAGAAAATTTTTCTATTATTTTAATAGTAGGGATGAAATTAGGATGTATAAATCATGCAATTTTAACTCGTAATGCTATTCTTAATTCTGGATTATTATTATCAGGATGGATTGCTAACTGTATTACTCCAGAGAATAAATATTCTAAATTATATTTAAGCTCTTTAAAAGAATATTTAAACGTTCCATTTTTAGGAAAAATACCAAATTTTAATAATAAAGAAGAAATTTTTAACTCTAATATTAATCTAAAGATACCTCAATAATTATCAATAAAAATATATAAAAAAATTAATAAATTTTAAAAATATTATTGTTAATAAATAAATTTATTAACAATAATATTAATTATTAAAATTTATTAATAAAATGCTCTATATTTAATATATATTATACAAATAATATTTAATTATTTTCTATAATTTATAAACTTTTATATATATACCGGAAATTTTTTACATATTGTTAAAACTTCTTGTTTAATTTGTTTAATTTGATTTGTATCTTTACTATTATTAAGAATACTTATTATCCAATTAGATAACTTTTCTATTTCTTTTCTTTTAAAACCACGTCTAGTAATAGATGGTGTTCCAATTCTAATTCCAGATGTTATAAAAGGACTATTTTGATCATTAGGAACTGCGTTTTTATTTACAGTAATATTTGCTAAATGTAATGTATCACTAGCTTGTTTTCCAGTTAAATTTTTATTAGTTAAATTAATTAAAAATAAATGATTATATGTTCCACCGGAAATAACATGATAACCATGAGAAATAAAAATTTTTGCCATGTGTTGTGCATTAAATAATATCTGTTTTTGATATGCTTTAAAAGAATCTTCCATAGCTTCTTTAAATGATATTGCTTTAGCAGCTATTACATGCATTAATGGTCCTCCTTGACTTCCAGGAAAAACGGAAGAATCAATTTTTTTATATAAATTTTTATCTTTTTCTTGTGAGAGTATTAAACCACCTCTCGGACCAGATAATGTTTTATGAGTAGTTGTAGTTACAACATGAGCATATGGCAAAGGACTAGGATATAACCCAACAGCTACTAATCCAGCAATATGAGCCATATCAACTAATAAGTATGCTTTAATATTATCTGCAATGTCTCGCATTTTTTTCCAATCACAAATACCAGAATATGAAGAAAATCCTCCAACAATAATTTTAGGTTTGTATTTTTCTGCTAAATCATTTAAATTTTGATAATTAATTTCTTCATTTACATCTAAATCATAAAAAATGGATGAATATATTTTTCCAGAAAAATTAACTGGAGAACCATGAGTTAAATGTCCTCCATGTGATAAATTCATTCCTAAAATAGTATCTCCTGGATTTAATAATGCTTGATATACTGCAAAATTAGCTTGTGAACCAGAATGAGGTTGCACATTAGCATAATCAGCATTAAATAGTATTTTAGCTCGATCAATAGCTAATTGTTCTATAATATCAACATATTCACATCCACTATAATATCTTCGATTAGGATATCCTTCTGCATATTTATTAGTTAATTGTGATCCCTGAGCTTCCATAACTCTTCTACTGGCGTAATTTTCAGAAGCAATTAATTCAATGTGATTTTCTTGCCTCCTGTTTTCTGCTTTTATTGCATTCCACAATTGTGTATCATATTCAGAAATATGAATTTTTTCATTAAAAATCATATAATTTCCTTAATACGTAAGGATAAATGTAATATTAATTAATAATTTTTATATTTTTATACGAATAATAAAAATATAAAAATAATGTTATTTTTAATTACATACTGTTGAATTCATATAAATAATTTGAAAATTAAAAAAAATAATTTTTCATATAATAAGTAAATAATTATATTTTCATATATAATTATTTTATTTAAATTATGATATATTAAAAATATGGTGAATATTTTTTATAACTTCTTCTTTAGAGAAATAATTTGTATTTTTTTCTTTAACATTAATCATAGAAATTATAGATGTTTTTTTTTGATTAGGACAATAAAATAAAATAATTTTAACAGATGATTTATAAGCTTTATCTAATTGTTTTTTTATAGATCCTCCTGAATAATTTATCATTATTTTTAATTTTGGAAATATGTTTCTTATTTCTTCAGATAGTTGAATTGATTTAAGTATATGATTAGAAAATAAAATATTAATATCTACTGAAGAAGATTGTT
The DNA here is from genome assembly GCF_964059125.1 of Buchnera aphidicola (Eriosoma lanigerum). Lineage (NCBI taxonomy): Bacteria > Pseudomonadati > Pseudomonadota > Gammaproteobacteria > Enterobacterales > Erwiniaceae > Buchnera > Buchnera aphidicola. The sequence goes on along the minus strand of NZ_OZ060395.1, from coordinate 307,737 downwards.
GTATATTATGATATATATTTTTAAACAACAAAATTAATCGTTCCATACCAACAGCTAATCCTACTGCTGGAATTAAATTTCCTCCTATATATTGTACTAACAAATCATATCGTCCTCCAGCACAAACAGTATTTTCGGATCCTAATTTAGTAGTAGTCCATTCAAAAACTGTATCATTGTAATAATCTAAACCTCGTACTAAAAAATGATTTATATAATATTCTATCTTCATTTTATTTAATAATTGACATAAATTGTCAAAATATATAGATGATTTTTCATCTAGATAATTATATAATTTAGGAGCTTTTTGTAATAAGTGTTGAATATTTTGATTTTTGTCATCTAAAATTCGAAATGGATTAGAAATAATTTTGTTTCTAGAATTTATATCTAACAAGGACTTATGTTTATCTAAAAATTGTATTAATTCTTTTTTATATACTAAACGAGATTGCAATGATCCTATAGAATTAATTTCTAATTTTAAATATGGTAAAATTCCTAATTTTTTCCACCATCTGATTGCAATCATAATTAACTCAACATCACTTTCAGGTCCATCTAAACCAAACGTTTCTACACCTAACTGATAAAATTGACGATATCTACCATTCTGAGGTCTCTCATATCTGAACATAGGACCTATATACCATAATCGTTGTATTTTATGATATAATAAACTATGTTCTATGCAAGCTCTTACACAACCAACGGTACCTTCTGGACGTAATGTTATACTTCTACCTCCATGATCCAAAAAAGAATACATTTCTTTTTCAATAATATCAGTGTTATCCCCTATGGTTTTCTTAAATAATTCCGTTTTTTCTAAAATAGGCATACGTATTTCAGAATAACAATAATTATTCAATATTTTTTGTAATATTGTTTGTATCTTATTAAATAAAAAAAGATCATTTGGAAGAAAATCATGCATACCTCTAATAGATTGAAATATTTGATTCACTATTTTACCTCTACTATTTATAATAAGTATAATATATTCAATTTTATAATTATTATTTTTTTTCGTATATCATTTATTTTTCAATTACTTAAAATAATTAAATTATTATTCAATGTTATAAAGATAAAATTATCTCTATAGATAATCTTTACAGTTATATTTTTGTAATATTTAAATAACATTAATTATATTAATCATAATATGTATGAAAAAATAAATATATATAATTAAATATAATATATTATTAATTTATTTTTATAATTTAAAATTTATTAGTAAATATCATTTATAACATTAATTAATATAGAAATATTAATAAAAATATACGTTTTAATTTTATTAAATTTTGCAATTAATTAAATTCATTATATATTATTATAAATAATTTATATAAATTAAAAATATTAAAAAACAATAAATAAATTGCATTATTTATTATCTATTATTAATTAATTAATTATTGATATGATATAATATCTTTATATTGTAATAAAATTTTTTTTTATATATTTTTTGTATTAATAATTCTATAATTATAAATATAATTTACATTACATTTTATGTATAAATAGATATTTTATTCAAAATATATTTTTAATAAATATTAAGTTAATCAATAACAATTTATTATATTATTTTCATATTAATAAAATTATATTTTTATGTATTAAAATTAAAATAATAAATTTAATTATTATAATAGTAGTATTATTAATAAAATAATTCATTAAATTGTTTTAAAATTTATTATGTATATTATTTACGATTCAAATAGTATTATTTCCCATTAATTGACCACAAGCTCCTAATATATCTGCACCTCTACTTTTTCTAATAGTACTAATTAATCCATGTTTTCTTAAACATTTCGAAAATATTTCAATTTTAGATAAATTACTACAAGTATATTGAGATCCAACAAAACAATTCCAAGGAATCAAATTAACTTTATTAGGAATATTATGTAATAATTTCACTAATTCCTTTGCATGATTTAATTCATCATTAACATCGTTTAACATGACATATTCTATTGTTACTCGACCTTTATTTGCAGTAGATTTCTTTAAGTAACGTTTTACTGATTCTAATAATGCTGTAATGTTATATTTTTTATTAATAGGCATAAGTAAATTTCTTAATGCATCATTAGAAGCGTGTAAAGAAATAGCCAAAGAAACGTCAATAAAATTGGATAATTTATCTATAGCTGGAACTATACCAGATGTAGAAACAGTAATTCTATTTTTAGATAAATTAAAAGCAAATGGATGTAACATAATTTCTAATGCAATAATAACATTTTTAAAATTTAATAATGGTTCTCCCATTCCCATAAAAACTACATTTGTAATTTTTGGATACATAATTTTATTTTCAATATGAATTAATTTGGATACATACCATAATTGTCCAATAATATCAGAAACCTGTAAATTACCTTTAAAACCTATTTTTCCAGTTGCACAAAAATGACATTTTAATGCACAACCAATTTGTGAAGAAATACATAAAGTAGCTCTGTTTCTATTTGGAATATAAACCGTTTCAATTAATTTTGAATTTATTTCCACCAGCCATTTTATAGTACCATCTGAAGAACGTTGAGATTTATAAAATTTTGGAATAGAAATAAATGATGTTTCATTTAATTTTCGTTGTAATGCTTTATTTAAATTACTCATTTTATTAAAATCTGTACAAAAATGGTGGTATATCCATTTCATAATCTGTTCTGCTCGAAATGGTTTTTCTCCATAGTATACTACTAATTTTTGTAATTGATCATAATTTAAATTTAATAAATTAGTTTTATTAAAAGATATGATTGAATGAGATGATTGTATAAACATATTAATTTTATATCTTAGTTGTATTTCATATAATTAATACAGTAAAATAAATATAAACATAATTTACATGTCAAGTACATACTTTAAATAAATAAATTGATTGAAGATATTAAAAAATTTTAATAAATATTCAATATATTTATAAAATAGATGTAATCTTATATTTTTCATTTAATAAACAATATAAAAAAGTAAAAAAAAAATTAAATTTTAAATCAATATTAAATTAAAATTTATAATATTATTTAATTAAATAATATTTAATAATAAATAAAGCGCATTAGTTTTAAACCATATGTTATTATTATAACATAAATTTTTTATGTTGTTTTTAATAAAAAAATTATATTATATTGAATTTTTCAATAATTTATTATGATAACAAATAAAAATTAAAATTGTCATTTATAAATATTTATATACTATAAATATAAAATTAAAGTCAAAAATAATAATATTATTTTTTAAATAACATTTAATTATATAAAAATAATTGTTATGTTATAATTATAATTCATGCAATGATATAAAATAATTAAGGAAAAATATAATGCATCCTATATTAAATATTGCAATAAGAGCAATTAGAAAAGGAGGAGATTTTATTGCACAAAAATATGATGTACAAAAAAATTCTATATTTAATAAAAATAGTATAGATAATTTAGAAAATATTATTTATATATCACAAAAAAAAATGATAGAAATAATTTCAAAATCTTATCCTAATCATTCTATTGTGATAAATAAAATTAAATCTAAAGATATATTAAATAACATTATATGGATTATTAATCCATTAAATGGAAAAACTAACTTTAATAGAAATATACCACACTTTTGCATATCTATAGTAATAACAATAAAGAACAAAACAGAAATTTCTGTAATATACGATCCTATTAAAAATGAATTATTTTCTGCAATAAGAGGTAAAGGTGCTCAACTGAATGGTTACAGAATGAGATGTAATAACGTATGCAGCCTTATTCTTTCCACTTTATCTATACATATTTCTAATCAAGACGAATTTAATAACATTTTATACTTGAAAATTATAAAAACTTTACTGAATGAAAATATAAATTTCCGATTAAGTGGTTCTACCACTCTTGATTTAGCATATGTTGCTGCTGGTAGATTAGATTGTGTACTATATATGAATTTCAAACCTTGGAACGTATATGCAGGAGAATTACAACTAAAAGAATCTGGTGCATTAGTATGCAATCATAAAGTTACTCACGATCATCAAAAATCTAATTTTTTTTTAACAGGTAATGCTAAGTTTATAAGATTAATTTTAAAAAAAATCCAAGATGTTTTTCCATTATAAATTAAATATAATATGTTATATACATAGCACTTTTCTTCAAATATAAATTTACATACAATATAATAAAATAATTGTAAACATGTTATTAATCATATAATTTAAAACAATTAATAACTATTTTATAATTTACTTGATTGGTAATGATATTTTTTGAAACATTACATCAATTTCTTTATTCGAACGAAGTGATAAAGCATGATTAACTAAATCTCTAGTTAAATGACTTGCAAATTGTCTAATAAAATCATACATATAACTTCTTAAAAAAGTAGTTCTACGAAATCCAATTTTGGTAGTACTATTACTAAAAATATTATTAGTTGGTAATTGTACTAAATCTAAATCTAATTTTTTATCAATAGCCATACTAGCTATAATTCCAACACCTAATCCTAATCGAACATAAGTTTTAATTATATCTGCATCTGTAGCAGTAAATGCTATATGAGGAGTTACACCTGCATTGGAAAAAGCTTGATCTAATTCAGATTTACCAGTAAATCCAAATGTATATGTTACTAATGGATATTTGGATAATTCTTCAATGGTAATATTTTTCTTAGTAGCTAACTCATGTTTTGTAGGAACAATAATAGATCGATTCCAGTAATAACAAGGTAACATTAATAAATCTTCATATAAATGAAATGCTTCAGTTGCAATAGCAAAATTTACATTACCTCTAGAAATAGAATCAGCTATTTGTTTTGGAGAACCTTGATGAATATGCAAAGAAACTTGAGGATATTTTTTTATAAAATGAGTTATAATATGAGGTAATACATATCTTGCTTGCGTATAAGTAGTGGCTACATATAGTGAACCTTTATCTGGACATGTATGTTCAGCAGCAATAGATTTAATTGATTCAATTTTCGATAAAATATCTCTAGCAATACGAATAATTTCTTTTCCTGTAGATGTTACACTAGTTAAATGTTTTCCACTACGAATAAAAATTTGTACTCCTAATTCATCTTCTAACATTCTTACTTGTTTACTAATACCTGGTTGTGAAGTATACAATCCAGCAGCAGTAGAAGATACATTTAAATTATGATTGACTACTTCAACAATATAACGAAGTTGCTGTAATTTCATTTGATATTCCTTACTTATATTGCATAACAACGTTATTGATTTATTAGTATTAAAATTTAATATTTAAAGTTACTAACATTATAATAAAATTTTTTATTTTAAATAAATTATTTTTAAATAATTAAATAATAATTTTTCTATATTATTCATTCTGAAATAATAATTTTAAATTAATTTAATATTTTATATATTTTTATAAATGATACATGTTTAAAATTGATCAAATAAATTAAATATTAATGTAGTTCTATTTTTTTTTATTTAAAAATAACATGTTTAATAAAAATAATAAATTTAAATATATGAAGTACATTATAAAAATATTTTTATATAAATTTGAATTTATTGTATAATTAAATCTAATAAAATATTTTTTTTAAATAACATTTTTTTTTTAATTGTATATACAACTAAAATATTTCATATTTATCTATTAAAATTTAATAATAATTAATATTAATACAAAATAGTACATTAATAATGATTTATTTTTTATTTCATTCCACGTTATAAATATATTTATATATATTATTTTGATATAAATTATTAATATTTCTATTAATTACATCAATATATATATTTTTTTATAAAATATATATTATTAATCACTAATTCTATTATTTTATAAACTTTAATGTATATAAAAATTATAATATTTTCTATAATATATAAATTGAATTTTTAATAAATATATTTATAGAATTTTATGCTTGTATTTATAATATATATTTCACAGTGATTAATAATATTGTGAACAATTAAAAAAAAATATTTTTTATTAAATATTTTATAATAATACATAAATATTTATAAGAGATATTATATATCTCATACAATTATATATCAACAATGAAATGAAATTTATTAATCAATTGATTCATAGTTCCATCATAAAAATTTTAATAAAATTAAATAATTTTAATTTATATTTTGTAAAATCAAAAAAAAATTAAAAATAATTAAGATAAATTATACCTTTATATAAAAATATACATTTTATTAAATTAATACATGTGAAATATATTTTAATTTTATTAAACAATTAAATAAATTTATATGAGTAATGTATATATTATTATTGTATAATTATGTATTTTTTAATATCTATATTAATTATTAAAATCTTATAAAAGAAAATAATTTGTATAAAAATAGAATCATATAAATTAAAATTATTAATTTAATTGATGTAAAACATAATTAATTAAAAAAAAATAAAAATATTTTGTATTATTAAATAAAAATTTAAAAATTTAATACATATATTAATAATACAGCATAAAAATATTTAATCTTTTTTTAAATTGTATTTTACCTAACAATGTTTATACTTAAAAATAAAAATCTATTTAAAATAATTAATATAATAAATTATAAAATAAATAAAAAAAAAAAAAATAATTTTTATTAATTATACAAAAATAATTTTATAAAAACAAAAAAAAAATTTTATAATTTATTGATTATTTATATAATTTAATTATATTATATAATATAAATTAATTATATATTGATTTCCAATAAATATCTATTACAAATAATACGATGTATTAAATTAATAATTATCTATATTTCTTCTAGTTGATATATTTTTTATTTTTATCTCAATTCTAATATTTAAATATTATTCAAATATTTAAAATTAATTTTTTATGAGTAAGTATAATATAAATTAATTGTACATGTTTCGCATCATTGGTTTAATATATATATTTTATATATGAAATAATTTATGTTTATACAGTATATTGTTGCTAATATTTATTATGTTTACTAATTAACATTAATTTTTAAGATTTTTATCAAAATATAATCTTTTATACAAGAAAAGTACAAAAACTATATTTTTAATAACAATTTGATAAATATCATTACATATTTTTGTATCATGTAATACCAAGTGAAAAATAAATAAAGATAATAAATTACTTTGTTTTTTTATACATTTATAATATTAAATATTTATAAAAATAATTTATTATATATTTTAAAAATATAATTAATTATACCGTTAAAACAAAAATCAAAATATTTTTTATTTCTGCAATATTGAATTTTTATAATTTGAAACTTATTTTTTTTAGAAAAAATAACGTCATCACTTGTATTAATACTATCTATTAATTTTTTTTCTAATGCTATTGAACCAAACCAATGATCTCCATTTGCAACAGAATTAATATTTAAACTTGGTCTCATACTTTGTATAAAATTTTTAAATAAAATATGTGTTTGTTCTAAATCATCACATAATTTTTTTCTTCCTAATTCAGTATTTTCTCCAAACATGGTTATGTTTCTTTTATGAATTCCAGCTGTATGCAACTCAATATCTATATTATTTTTTTTTAATAATTTATTAAAATTAGGAAATTGTGATACTACACCAATTGATCCAATAATAGCAAATGGAGCAGCAACTATATGATTAGCTACACATGCCATCATATAGCCACCACTAGCAGCAATTTTATCTACTACAATAGTTAAATAAATATTTTCTTTTTTTAATCTTTCTAGTTGTGAAGCCGCTAATCCATAACCATGTACTACACCTCCAGAGCTTTCTAATCTTAATAATACTTCATCATTTTTTTGTGCTACAGAAATGATAGCAGAAATTTCTTTTCTTAAATTAGACACTTCCTTAGCTTGTATACTCCCTTTAAAATCTAATACATATAAAGTTGGCTTATTAATTTTAATATTATTTTTTACTTCCAATTTTTCTTTATTTATTTTATTTTTTATTCTTTGTTTCTCCTCTTTTTTCCATATTTTTTTTTCTAATAAACTCATTTTTGATAATAAAATATTATTTTTAATTTCATTAAAATTTGTTTCTAAAACAGTAATTTTAATCGATCCATCCTGATTTTTTTTTTGTTTAGTAAAATTATTAATCAAAAAAAATGTAGTTATGATTGAAATCATAACAGTAATAGATTTAGCTATAAATAAAATATAATTATAAAAAAAATTCACCATAATCACCATTATTATAAAATACATGTATATTTAAAATTAATTAATAACTATTATATAATAATTATTAATGTAAGCATTAAAAATGTTATTTGTTTTAAATTATTGAACTAATTGTAGTATAAATAAACATTTATATTTTAAATGCTATTAAAAATTAAAACATACATATATCACCTAATTTTATTCAATTAAATTAAATAAATGTATATATTTATACATATATATAAAAATTTCATAGCAAAGTATTTTTACATTTATTTTAATAACATTAATCATAATGTACACGTGCTAGTTTACAAAGATTACGTACTTCTATATTATTTAGTTCTTTCCAATTTTTATGTTTTAAAGATTTAGGCAAAATAATATTTCCATAACGAATACGTATTAACTTATTAACAATACAATGTATTGAACTCCAAATACGTCTGACTTCTCTATTTCTACCTTCAGATATTATTACTCGAAACCATTTATTTTTTCCTATACCACTAATATTTTGTACTAAATCAAATTTTGCCAAACCATCTTTTAACATTACTCCTTTAGTTAACAATTCTATATTTAAATTTTTTTTAGAATAATTAAATATACGAACTTGATATTCTCTTTCTAACTGAAATTTAGGATGCATTAAAGCATTTGCTAAATCTCCAGAATTAGTAAATAATAATAAACCACTCGTATTTATGTCCAGTCTTCCAACATTTATCCATTTTCCATTAATTAAAGACGGTAAATTATTGAATACTGTTATTCTAGATTTCGGGTCATGATGAGTACAAATTTCTCCAATAGGCTTATGATATAATAATACTCTTATTTTACTTTTTTTATAATTTTTAAAACAATATGATTTTTTATCTATTATTATATTTTTAATGTTTTTAAATTGTATTTTATCCGTAATAATAATTTTTTTCCCATTAATATATACTAAACCAGACTTAATTATTTGTTCTAATTTTCTTCTAGATCCAAATCCTGCATTAGATAAAATTTTTTGTATTCTTTCTTTCATGGAAAATAATCTGAAATTTTATATCATATATAATATATAATTATAATTATTAAAAATTAATTCATAGTCAAAAAATATTTAATTAAATTTATATTATATTGTTGCAATAAATTATTATATTTAATGTACATATAAATTCTATTAAATAATATTTATTATTTATCATTATTAAATCGTATTATTTTCAAGTAATCACAAGGTAATAATGTTATTAATATACCAAATATTAAAGGAAAAGACATAAATAGCATATAAATAGAAATTATATATCCAAAAATTTGATTTTCTAGAAAAAGAGAAATGAAAGGGAAAATAAGAAAAATCATAGATGCTTGTAATAAACTAACTTTAGTTTGAAGATAAAAATATGACAATATTCCAAATACTCCAGAAACAATTCCTAAATATAATATAGCCACAATAGATTTTATAGAAAAGTTTAATATATTTGGTTGTTCAAATATAATTGAAATAATTAATAATATAATTCCAGAAAACAATGATGGTAACGTATTTAAAGTAAATACTGATAAACTAGAAAATTCTTTTTTTGACTTAGCATAAACAATTGCATGACTTGTAACTGCTAACAACAATGCTATAGTCCCTTTCACTTGATTAATTGAATTTATATTAAGTTCTTTTACTAAAATTATTAATAATGAAGTTAATGATATTACTAATCCAATTATTTTTAATGTACAAATTGGTTCTTTCATAATCAATATTGAAAACATTAATATTAGTACAGGCATAGTTGCAAAAATCATTGAAGCTAATGATGAACTAACATAGGTACCCCCATACAACATTAAAGTAAATGGTAATAAAAAATAAAATAGAAAAATGATAAATTGAAACATTTTTTTTTTAGGGGGAAACAATAAAGGTTTCCTTGTACATATAGCTATTACCATTAATATTGGAGCTGTAATTAAAAATCTTGCTGCAGTAGCAAATAAAGGAGGAATAGTTAGCAATGCTAACTTCATAGCAATCCAAGTACTTCCCCAAGTTACGGATACAACTGTAAATAAAATAAAAATTAGTAATCTGTTAACCATCATATCTCCAATTATAATATAAAATACTTAAATAAATTTAATACTAAAATATAAATATTTTTAAAATAAATACATATATTTAATATAACTAATATTAAAAATAGTTATAATATATAACAATTAGTATTAAATATAGTTAGATTATTAAATAACCTATTAATTAACATATTAATTTTTTTTATAAATTTAATTGTTTATATATCTTGAAATAAATAATAATAAAAAAAAATTATTATAATTATAAATAAATATCATGAGTATATGAATACTTGTCATAATTAAATTATAAATTTTAAATATTTATTTTTTTTATAAAAAAAATTATATATAATATAAAATATAAAATATTAATTAAAATTAAAATAATTCATGTAAAGATAATAAAAATAATTATATTATATAGATCTAGTATGAAATATAATATAAATTTACTTTAAATACATATTTTTATATGTAATTTATTATTTGTAACAACTATATGAAAAATATATGAATAAAATATTAAAAAAACTATATCAATTAATTCCATTAACCGAACTAGAAAGTTATCTTTTATTTATTAATTTTATTGAAGGTAACATAAACGATATACAATTAAGTGCTATTTTAACAGCTATTAAAATTAGAAATTTTACCCCTTTAGAAATGGTAGGTGCTGTAAAAGCATTCTTAGATAAATGTGAAAAGTTTCCTAAACCTAATTATATATTTGCTGATATTGTTGGAACTGGTGGAGATGGTAAAAATACAATAAATATTTCTACTATTAGTGCTATTGTAGCAGCAATAGATGGGTGCAAAATTATTAAACATTGTAATAGTAATATTTCTAGTAAATCAGGATCAGCAGACTTTTTAAAATATTTTGGAATTGACATTAATCAATCATATATACAATCACAAAATATGTTAAATAAATATAACATTTGTTTTTTATTAGCTACCGAATATCATATCGGATTTAAATATGCCACTTTAGTTCGTAAAACACTAGCTACAACAACACTATTTAATATTATAGGTCCTTTATTAAATCCATCCAAACCAGATTTAATTGTTATAGGTGTTTACAAACAACAATTATTGTTACCTATGGCTCAAACATTACAAATATTAAATTATAAACGAGCAATAGTGTTACATAGTAATGGTACTGATGAAATAACTATAGACGGTGTTACTAATTTAATAGAAGTTAAAAACAATAAAATACAATCTTACCAATTAACAGCAAAAGATTTTGGAATTGATTATATTAAAAAAAATATTAATATCAATGATATTTCTTTTGAAAACAGTTCAGAAAATATGCTAAATCTATTACAAGGATCTGGTAATATTATTCATATGCAAACTATAGCAATTAATGTTGCTATATTATTTAAAATATTTGGATACGAAAACTTAAAAGAAAATACTGAACGTGCATTGTCAATAATTAAAAGTGGAAAAATTTATAAATATATAAAAAATATGGCTGAAAAGGATAATTATGCAAAAAACTGTGTTACAAGAAATTTTATTTAAAAAAATAATATGGTTAAACAAAAAAAAAAAACAATTTCCATTGCATACATTTAAAAACCAAATAAAATTAACAAAAAAAAATTTTCATACAGCATTAACTAGCATACATCCTTCATTTATTTTAGAATGCAAAAAACATTCTCCATCATTGGGGTTAATTAATAAACACTTTAATATTGAAAAAATAACAAGAATATATAAAAAATACGCTTCAGTAATTTCAATTTTGACAGATGAAGATTATTTTCATGGTAAATTTGAATATTTATCTCAATGTAGATCTATTACACATCAACCTATATTATGTAAAGATTTTTTTATTGACGAATATCAAATTTATTTAGCACGTTATTATCAAGCTGATGCAATTTTACTTATGTTATCAGTACTTAATGATTATCAATATAAAAAATTATCAAACATTGCACAAACCATGCATATGGGAATACTTACCGAAGTCCATAATTTAACTGAATTAAATAGAGCTATTGCATTAAAAGCTAAAGTTATTGGAATTAATAATCGTAATTTACATGATCTTACGATTAATATTAATCAAACTAAAATATTAGCTATTAAAATTCCTAAAAATACAATTATTATTTCTGAATCTGGTATATCTAATTATAATCAAATAAGAGAATTAAGTCCTTTAGTAGATGGATTTTTAATTGGATCTTCATTAATGCAATCTACAAATTTAGATGAATCTATTCGTTGTTTGATAATGGGAAAAAATAAAATATGTGGATTAACTCGAATAGAAGATGCCAAAGTTGTTTCTAATTCTGGTGCTATTTATGGAGGTTTGATTTTCTGTAAAAAATCTATAAGAAATATAGATGAAAAACATGCTTACTCAATGATTAAAGAAGTACCAATGAAATATATAGGTGTATTTTGTAATGAATCAATTTTTTTTATTAATAAAATCATAAATAATTTAAATTTGTATGGTATTCAATTACACGGAAAAGAAAATCAAGACTATATTAATAATTTGTTTAAAATTATTCCTAAATCTACTCAAATTTGGAAAGCTATATCTATTGATAACAATGTTCCACTATTAAATTGGAATAATGTAAACAATTATATTCTAGACAATAAAAATGGAGGTGGAACTGGAAAAACGTTTAATTGGTCTGTTCTTAATAATCACAATTTAACTAATGTATTCTTAGCTGGTGGTTTAAATATAAATAATTGTTTTAATGCTTCTACTATAGGATGTATTGGATTAGATTTTAATTCTGGTGTTGAAATATCACCTGGGATTAAAGATAAAGAAAAAATAAAAATTATCTTTAAAATACTTCGTCATTTTCATTTATTTAAATATAAATTATATTAATCTTATTATAGGTATTTATTGTGATTTTACTGAATCCGTATTTTGGAAAATTTGGTGGTATGTATGTACCTCAAATACTAATTCCTCCTTTGATTAAATTAGAAAAAGCATTTCTTAATGCATCAAAGGATACTAAATTTAATAAATCATTATCAAATTTATTAAATAATTATGCAGGTAGACCAACACCATTAACATTATGTAATAATTTAACTAAAGGAACTAAAACAAAAATCTATTTGAAACGTGAAGATTTACTACATGGTGGAGCTCATAAAACTAATCAAGTACTTGGACAAGCATTATTAGCTGTAAAAATGAATAAAAAAGAAATTATAGCAGAAACAGGAGCTGGACAACATGGAGTAGCAACAGCTATTGCTTGTGCTTTGTTAGGTTTAAAATGTCGTATCTACATGGGAGAAAAAGATATCATTAGACAAGAACCAAATGTTTTTAGAATGAAATTATTAGGTGCACAAGTAATTTCAGTGAATAATGGATCTCGTAGTCTCAAAGATGCTTGTAATGAAGCATTAAGAGATTGGTCTAAAAATTATAATTCTGCATATTATATGTTAGGTACTGCTGCAGGCCCGCATCCTTACCCAACTATGGTTAAAGAATTTCAAAAAATTATTGGAATAGAAACAAAAAAACAAATTTTAGAACAAGAAGGAAAATTACCGGATATAATACTAGCTTGTGTTGGAGGTGGATCAAATGCAATTGGAATATTTTCAAATTTTTTTAATGATAAATCAGTTAAATTAATAGGAGTAGAACCTGGAGGAAATGGTATCAACAGCAATAAACACGGAGCTACTTTGTGTGCTGGAAGTACTGGTATTTACTTTGGAATGAAATCAAAAATTTTACAAAATATAGAAGGACAAATTAATGAATCTTGGTCAATTTCAGCTGGTTTAGATTTTCCATCAGTAGGTCCTGAACATGCATGGTTACAAGACACAAAACAAGTTACTTATGTAACAGTTAATGATACTGAAGCATTAGATAGTTTTCAACTTTTATGTAAAAAAGAAGGTATAATACCAGCATTAGAATCATCACATGCATTAGCGTATGCATTAAAAATAATGCACAAAGATCATAATAAAGAACAAATATTAGTAGTTAATTTATCTGGAAGAGGTGATAAAGATATATTTACAGTATCAAATATTTTAAAAAACAAAAGACAGGAAAAAGATAATGAAAACACGTTATCAACAATTGTTTCATAATTTATATTTACGCAAAGAAGGATGTTTTGTTCCATTTATTATATTAGGTGATCCAACAATTGAAATTTCATTAAAAATTGTAGATATATTAATAGAAAATGGTGCTGATGCTTTAGAATTAGGAATTCCATTTTCAGACCCTATGGCAGATGGACCTATTATACAAAATGCTAATTTACGAGCTTTTAAAAACGGAATTACAATAAATAAATGTTTTGAAATGTTACATATCATTAGAACAAAATATTCAAATATACCAATTGGATTATTACTTTATGCTAATTTAGCATATCAAATGGGTATAAATCAATTTTATAAATTATGTAAAAATATAGAAATTGATTCAGTATTGTTTCCAGATGTTCCTATTCAAGAATATAGTAATTTTTTACAGGGATCAGAAACATATAATGTTAGTCCTATTTTTATGTGTCCTCCAAACGCTGACGACATATATCTTAAAAAATTAGGAATGCATGATACAAGTTACGTTTATTTATTATCTCGTTCAGGAGTCACTGGAATTCATAATCATTCGAATATAATATTAAATAAATTAGTTCAAAAATGTAAAAAAATTATATCTCTACCATTGTTACAAGGTTTTGGGATTAATTCACCTACTCAAATAAAAAATATTCTTCATTCAGGAGTAGAAGGAATTATTTGTGGTTCAGCTATTATAAAAATAATAGAAAATTACTATTTAAATCTGAAAAAAATGTTCAATCAATTAAAAAACTTTATATTTTTACTAAAAGAATCAACTAAAAATGTATATTTATACTAAAATAATTTTATTATATAATTAAATATACTAATAATTAAAATAACATCATATATATATAAATATGTATATGCTAATTTTATAATTTTTTCATGTATATGTTATATTACATGTAATATACTATACAATAATAAGAAAAGGAATGTTTATGTTCATCACGGCAATTTCATTATACCGTGACACGTATAATTTTATTATACAAAAAATGAATTCTATTATTATAATTGCTTTTTTGAGTTCTATAATCAGCACTATTATAAATTACGGAATTATTTTAAATATTTATACAATTTCTAATTTATATACACATTACAATACTAACAATATATTTGAATTAATTAATATTATTCCATTGGAACAAAAAATAATTTTAATAAAAATATCGATATTAAAAACGATTAGTTATTTAATTAGTAATACTAGTTTCATTGGATTATTGATTATATTTATATCAATAATTTCTAATCATAATCGAATTAATATAGTATTATCTATAAAAAAAATGTTTTCAATATTTCTACATTTGTTTTCATTATTGTTTATATTATCTGTAATTATTCAATTAGGATTTATATTTTTTATATTACCAGGAATCATTGGATTGATTTTATTATCCCTATCTCCTATTATTTTAATCATTGAAAGAAAAACTATTATTGATTCAATGTATAGTAGTATACTTTTAACAAAAGAAAAAATATATATATTAGCACCTGCTATAATCATATGGATACTTGGAAAATTAACGATATCTATGTTATTAATTACTATATTTTATATATTTCCAGAATTTATTTCATTTTTATTACAAAATACCATAAACAACTGTATATTCAGTATTCTTATTGTATATTTATACCGTTTTTATATGTTAACTAGATAGTAATACTTTTTAATTTGGAAATTTTATAAATATGAAAATATTGTTAGATATTTTTTCTATTTTTTTATTTTTTATTACATATCACATATTTAATATTTTTATAGCTACAATAGTATTAATGATTATTTCATTAATAGTTTGTATTATACATTATTATGTATATCAAACTATAGATATAATTAATATTATCAATTGTATAATAATTTTTATTTTTGGTTCTTTTACTATTATTTTTCATAATCCTGAATTTATAAAATGGAAAATAACAATTTTATATTTTTTATTAGCATTAATATTAATTTTAATTCCAAAAATGAAAAAACAAACATTATTAGAATCAATTTTATGTCAATATTATTCTTTATCTAATCAAGAATGGAAGAAAATAAATATAATATGGTCATTATTTTTTTTGTTATGCAGTGTTTTAAATTTATATATAGCTTATCATTTTTCAGAAAATTTTTGGGTTTATTTCAAAATGTTTGGATTGTCTGGAATTATAATTTTATTTACTTTATTAAATATATTA
This sequence comes from Buchnera aphidicola (Eriosoma lanigerum), assembly GCF_964059125.1. Taxonomy (NCBI): domain Bacteria; kingdom Pseudomonadati; phylum Pseudomonadota; class Gammaproteobacteria; order Enterobacterales; family Erwiniaceae; genus Buchnera; species Buchnera aphidicola. Next base: position 291,074 of record NZ_OZ060395.1, on the reverse strand, counting down.
TATATAAAAAATATTAAAAAATAATATTAATATAGTATATTTTGTAATATTTTTATAATTATTTTATATGAGTTTATAAACATGCAAAATAAACAATTTCCTCAAGGTGAAATGGTACTACGAACATTAGCTATGCCGGCTAATACAAATGCTCATGGAGATATTTTTGGAGGTTGGATTATGTCTCAAATGGACATGGGTGGTGCTATTTTAGCTAAAGAAATCGCAAAAGGTAGGGTGGTAACTGTTAGTGTGAATGACATGGTTTTTTTTAAACCAGTTAATATTGGAGATATTGTTGCTTGTTATGCAAAATGTATTAGAGTGGGAAATAGTTCTATTACAATTCATATTGAAATATGGATTAAAAAAGTAACTTCTCAACCTATAGGTCATTTCTATCAAGCAACAAAAGCTATATTTATTTATGTAGCTATTAACGAATATGGTAAACCAAAAACTCTATGTTGAAAATTGAAGATTGTTATATCTTTTTATAAAATAAAAAAATATTATATACAATATTTTTATAAATTAAATATAAAAATCAATTGTTTTACTATATATATCTATAACTTTTATATAAAATTATTAAAAATTAATGAAAAATGATATTATTAATTTTTAACATATAAATTATTATTATGTTTATGACATTAACTATGTTACTTTTACTGATTTTATATAGGTAACATCTATATCATATGTAATATTTTACATAATGTAAGTAACATATAATATAAAACAATATATTTTTAATTTTATATATATATATATATATATGGTATTTAATAATATAGAAATAATTCTATTCTTTATTATAATTAATATTATTCATATTGATGTATTATAATACAAATACATATTAATTATTTTATATAATCATAAATTAATGATATATATATAAATTTTAAAACACAATTAATACTTAAATAAAAGTTAATAGGAAATATAATGCATGAAGAATAGTTATATTTTTACTTCTTGGTTTATGTTTCTAGGATATTGGCTGTTAATCGCTAGTCTTACAATTAAAATTCTTATTAATAAAAAAACAAGAAATTCAACTATAATATGGTTACTAATTATTTATACTATTCCATTAATAGGAATATTAATATGGTTATTATTTGACGAACCGTATGTAGAACAAACAAGAATTAAACTTATTCATAAAATTTGGAATCAAAATAATCAATGGATAAAAAAAATAAAAAATTATAAATATATTTTAAAAAATACAAATAGTAAAGTAGCCAGTCCATTATTTCAATTATGTAAAAATAGACAAGGACTATATGGAATTACTAATAATAAATTACAACTATTAACCAATTCTCAAAATATTATTGACATTTTAATTAAAGATATTCATTTAGCAAAAAAAAATATTGAAATGGTGTTTTATATTTGGACACCTGGAGGATTAGCTGATGAAGTAGCTAAAGCATTAATTTCATCAGCTAAAAGAGGAATATCCTGTAGATTAATGTTAGATTCAGCTGGTAGCATAAAATTTTTCAGAAGTAAATGGGTTCACATTATGAGACATGCTGGAATACACATTGTAGAAGCTTTAAAAATTAATTTATTTAAAACATTTTTTCGAAGAATAGATTTACGACAACATCGAAAAATTATACTAATTGATAATTATATTACATATACAGGAAGTATGAATTTAGTAGATCCAATTTTATTTAAAAAATCATCTAGAATTGGTCAATGGATAGATTTAATGACTAGAATTGAAGGACCGATAGCTACTACAATTGGTGTCGTATATTCTTGTGATTGGGAATTAGAAACAGGAAAAAAAATTTTACCAGCTATACCAAAAGTACATGATTATCCTATATATAAAAAAAAATGTAATAATAATTTAATTCAAGTTATAGCTTCTGGACCTGGTTTTCCTGAACATATGATTCATCAATCATTTTTAATTGCTATATATTCTGCTCAAAAACAGTTAATTATTACTACACCATATTTAGTACCTAGTGATGATGTATTACATGCTATTTGTACTGCTTCTCAAAGAGGAGTAGAAGTTATTATTATTGTTCCTAAATATAATGATTCATTATTAGTACAATGGGCTAGTAGAGCTTTTTTTAGTGAACTATTAGAATCAGGAGTAAAAATTTATCAATTTGAAAAAGGATTATTACATAGTAAAAGTATGTTAGTGGACAAACAACTGAGTTTAATTGGTACTGCTAATTTAGATATGAGAAGCTTATGGTTAAATTTTGAAATTACTTTAGTTATTGATGATAAAAATTTCGGAGATAATTTAGCTTCTATTCAATATGAATATATAAATCATTCTAAATTATTAGACCCTCAATCATGGTTTGTACGTTCATATTGGAGAAGAATTTTAGAAAAATTTTTTTATTTTTTAAGCCCATTATTGTAATTACTTATTTTAATTTTAATATGAATAATATTTTTAATTTATTTTAACAGTAACATTAACTTTTTATAAAATTGATATATAATAAATTAAAAATATCATATTAAGATAACATTAATAGTAATAAAATATGTAAATACATAAAAATATTATTCTATATATATTATATATATATTAAATAAAAAATATTATTATAATATTTAATATATAAATTAATAATATTCTATTAATGACCAATAATTATTTATTATATAAAATATCAAATAATATTTAGTTATTAAACTAGATATTTTTAAAATTTAAAATCAATTAAATAATATTTTAAAATCATATATATTTTATATTATTAAAAATGAAAAAAGAAAAAATTAAATTTTATTATTTTTTAAAACAATCTAATATTAATTATACATAAATATATTTAAAATTATAATTAATTATTATAAAAATAATTATATATATGTTAATCATTATATTTAAATTAAAATACTTTAATTAAATAAAAATTAATATATTTTAAATTAATTAAAATATATATTATTCTAATAATATTAATTTTATAAATTATATAATTATATTAATAATTAAATTTGTAATGATTCACATTGATTATTAAAATTAAATGAAGTTAAAAAAACTTAATTATATTTAGAGAGTATACTCATGAATGAAAGTCTAAAAATTTTGAATAATATTCGTACTCTAAGAGCACACGCAAGAGAATGTTCTTTAGAAACTTTAGAAGAAATGTTAGAAAAATTAGAAGTAGTTGTAAAAGAACGCCGTAATGAAGAGAATCAAGCATTAGAAGAAATAAAAGAAAAAACAAAAAAGTTACAACAATATAAAGAAATGCTAATTGCAGATGGTATAGATCCAAACGAATTATTACAATCTATGAATTCAAATAAATTTTTAGGAAAAAATAAAAAAAGAGCTACTAGACCTGCAAAATATAAATATATTAATAAAAATGGAGAAATAAAAACATGGACAGGACAAGGAAGAACACCAAGAATTATAAAAAATGCAATTATTAAGCAATTTAAAAAATTAGAAGATTTTTTATTATAATGTACTATAGTATAAAAAAAATAGTAATAATTTTGATATTTTAATTATTTATAATAAACATGAAATTTTTTATATATATAAAATTAAAATATAAATATTAATATATTTTCAATTACGATTTATTCAAATATATATATGTATATATTTAAAATATCTACATTTTTATATTATAGTCATCTTATTGTTTGTAATACATAAAAATAAATAAATTATATAAAAATATTAAAAATAATTATATAAATAACGATGACTATAATAAAAAATAATTAATAACGTATAAAAATATTATTTTTATAATAAAATTATATATATTAAAAAATAAAACAAAATAAAAAAAACAATACATATAATAAATTTATGTTTTTATCTTTATTAAAACGAAATATAAACTGGTTTTTATTACTATATAAAAATAGAAACTAATCAATAAATACTAATAAAAATTATGACGTATAACTAAATTAAATATAATTATGCTCTTAATTATCAATAACTTTAATAAATTAATAAAAAAAATATCATATTTTTTTTTTTTTTATGTGATACATTCATTAAAAAACTATAAAAAAATGTTATTATTTATAATATTGATTATTATTAATAATATAATTATTATAAAATATTTGATTATGAATTAATAATGTTATATATAATAAAAAATATTTTTTTATAATTTTATTTATAAAATATTTATTATTGTTAATAATAATTTTTTATTTTAAATAAACATAAAATATTAACATAATAATTATGTAATAATATTAAAAATTAATGTTATAAACAGTGCCCCATTTTTTTTTCTTTAGTGTTAAGATAAATGGAATTATTAGTATTTTGACCTACAACCAAAGAAATTCTTTTAACAACATTAATACCAAAAGTTTGCATAGCTAATACTTTAATAGGATTATTAGTTAATAATAATATATTTTTAATTTTCAGTTTTTTTAAAATTTCAGAACATACAAAAAAATTTCTTTCATCTGCAGAAAATCCCAATTTATGATTAGCTTCTACAGTATCTAATCCCATATCTTGCCAAGAATATGCTTTAATTTTATTTAATAATCCAATATTTCTTCCTTCTTGACGATGATATATTAAAATTCCATTCCCAGATGATGCAATCATTTTCATAGATTGTTTTAATTGAAATCCACAATCACACCGTAAACTAAATAAAGCATCTCCTGTTAAACATTCTGAATGTATTCTTACTAAAATTGGTTTTTGTGTAATTAATATATTTCCATATACTAAAGCAACATGATTACTATTAATTCGGTTATTTTCTTGAAATCCTACTAAAACAAATTGTCCCCATTTAGTTGGTAATATAGCCTTTTCTTTAATCATATTAAGATACATGCGTTCTCCATTATTATTAAGTGATGTAACTATATAAATATATTATTCCAACAATACTTAATATAAAATATTTTCAATATATACTATATATGTATAAATACTTAAATAATTACTATGATTAATAAAATTATGACAAATTTAATATATTAATAATACTAAATTATATTTGGATACATACTATTATATTTTTATCATCAATAATAAATTAAGTATTAAATAATTAATTAATTGAAATTATATATGATTAATATTAATAATAACACAATTATAAATAAAGTTATTGCTATCATAATTTTATATATATCAATTACAACATTGAATAAAAATTATTTAAAACTAAGATAGGATTGTTAGATAAAGTAATTGGTCTACCAACAACTATATAATCTATTGCAAATTTTTTAGCAAGATCAGGTGTAATAATTTGATTTTGATCATGTACATGTATAGAAGATTTTGACAATCGTACTCCTGGAGTAACAATTTTAAAATCACTTCCAAATTTTTTCTTTATATTTAATGCTTCTGATCCAGGACATACAACTCCATCTAAACAACATTGTTTAGCTAAATTAGATAATAAAAAAACTTGTTTTCGTAAAGAATGAATAATTCCTATTGCTTTTAAATCATTTTGATTCAAACTAGTTAATACTGTTACACCAATTAAAATTGGTGCAGTATCTGAAAAATTTTTCAACGCTAATTTAGCAGATTTTAACATATTTACTCCACCTAAAATATGAATACTTAACATCCATATCCCAAGATCTGCTGCTGCCTTTACTGAATAAAATACTGTATTAGGAATATCATGGAACTTTAAATCAAGAAAAATTTTAAATTTTAGTTTATGTAAATCTCTAATTAACTGTACACCAAATCTAGTAAACATGGCTTTACCTATTTTTAAATAAAAAATAGATGGATCCAACATATGTACTAATTTCATAGCAGAACTCATAGTAGGATAATCTAATGCTACTATAATTTTTGTTTTTTTAACTTGATTTAATAATAACAAGATGAACCTCTTAAAATATATATATATATATTAATTAACGTTATAATGTAAAAATACATTTTTAATTCTGAATAAATATTTATTGTAAAATCATTATTTATTTTTATATATCTGAATTTGTTCATAAGCATGATATGAAGATCGTACTAAAGGTCCACAAAATACACTAGAGAATCCAATTGATAAAGCTGTTTTTTTTAATTCATGAAATTCTAATAATGTTACATATCGTACTACAGGTAAATGCAATGTACTAGGTTGTAAATATTGCCCTATAGTCAACATGTCTACTCCATTAGAATGTAAATCTTTCATAACTTGAATGATCTCTTTATTAGTTTCTCCTAAACCTAACATTAATCCAGATTTAGTAGGAACATCAGGATATAAATTTTTAAATTCTGATAATAATTTTAAAGATAATTTATAATTAGCACCTGGTCTAATTGTTTTATATAATCTTGGAACATTTTCTACATTATGATTAAATATATCTGGTAATGATTGTTCCATTTTTTTTAACGCTTGTTCTCTACAATTTCTAAAATCTGGAACTAAAATTTCAATTTTAACATTAGATTGACTTCTAATTGTTTGAATACAATTGACAAAATGATTAGATCCACCATCACGTAAGTCGTCCCTTACTACTGAAGTTAATACTACATGATTTATTTTCATTTTTTTTATGGTCTTAGCCAAATTAATGGCTTCATCAGGATCTATTAACATAGGTCTTCCATGTTGTACTGCACAAAATGGACAAGATCGAGTACAAATAGTTCCCAAAATCATAAACGTAACCGTACCTTTATTAAAACATTCAAATAAATTAGGACAACGTGCTTCTTCACATACAGAATGTAATTTATTTGTTCTTAAAATAGATTTCATTTTCTGAATTCGAATAGAATCCATTGGAAATTTAACTTTAATCCAATTCGGTTTTTTTAATATATTATGATTAATAGGAATATTTTTAGTAGAAATATTTTTAGTAGAAATACTTTTAGATTTAATATATTGTGGATTACTAGAACATAGTAATTGTTTATTGGTTATTTTTGTCAATTTTGTCTTCCATTTTAAATAATAATTTGATGATAAATTAAATTTGAAATAAATAATATACATTTATAAAACAAAGTAAAACTAACTACAAAAAAAAAATATAATTGCTGTAATAATACTGATTTTACTTGATGTAAAGTAATATTAGAATGATGTTTTGCCATCATAGTCATTTTCATAGTTTTATTACCGCAAGGATATATATAACTAAATGGAGATAAATCCATATCAACATTTAATGATAAACCATGTAAGGAATATCCATTTTTAATTCGTAATCCAATAGAACATACTTTACTATTATTTATATATATCCCAGGAGAATTATTAATTCTGTATCCTATAATTGAAAAATATTGCAATGTATTAATAACAATTTGTTCCAACAATCTTATAAAATAACGAGGATACATCTTTCTTTTTTTTAAATTTATTAATACATATATTATTTGCTGTCCTGGACCATGATATGTAATTTTTCCACCTCTATCACTATACTCAATAGGTATACCATTTAAATTAATTATATTTTCTTTAATTTTTATTTGACCTTCAGTAAAAACAGAATAATGTTCTAGTAACCAAATTTCATCAATACTTGTACTGTTACAATTATTTATAAATTCATGCATTGCATTAAAGCTTGATTTCCACTGACATAAACCAAAATCCCTAATAATTAATTTTTTTGTATATAGATTCATATTAAAGTCATCTTTGTACGAAATATATTTAATAATTATTTAATTTTATGTAATTAAATTACAAATTATTAATAAATATTAATTATTAATAATATGATTGTGATATTTATTACATTGCAAAATTAATTACATATTATAAAGGTAATCAAAAATGATGTAATATTGATTTCATACTTATAGTTATAAACTCTATACCTAAAGACATAAGTAATAAACCCATAATTCTAGTTAAAACATTAATTCCAGTTTTTCCTAAAAACTGTACTAAACAAGGACCAGTCTTAAATAATATCCAACAAAAAAAAGAAAAAAAGAAAATCAATAAACAACATAAAAATAAACTAATCCAATTTGAATAATAGTTACTCCATACAATAGTAGAACTAATAGCACCTGGACCTGCTATTAAAGGAATAGCTAATGGTACTATAGAAATATCTTTATTTATAGATTTAATATTATTTATTGATTTTTTATTCTGTTCACTTTCTTCAATAATTTTTCCACTAACCATAGACATAGCAATTAAAATAATTAATATTCCTCCAGCTATTCTGAATGAACTAATAGAAATACCAAAAATATTTAAAATACTATCTCCTATAAACAATGTAATGCATAAAATAATAGCAGCAGACAAATTAGCCTTAAAATTTGTTTTATTTCTTTCCAATATTGTTTGATTATTTGTCATACTCATAAAAATCGGAATCATACCAATAGGATTAACTAGTGCAAATAAATTAATAAAAAATTTTATATAAGAAAAAAAATCAGGAAATAAAACATGCATATCATACCTCATAATTTATAGTATTGCAGATCTATTACAGATTATATAAAAAAATTAAATAAATATTATATTAATCATAATTATAATATATCAATATCAATACTATGAAAAAATATTTCAAAATAAATTTTATAAAATTATAAAATTATTTATATGTATATAAATTATATATTTTTATATATAAAATATAGTTAAACTAATTATATGTTATCAATTTTGCTATAATATTTCTATTCGATATTTTAATATCTACTAAATTCACTTCTATTACATCAGTAATTTTATAAATTACAATATTTTTTATATATATTAAACCATTTTCTTTATCAAGAAATAATTCTTCTTTTACTACATGTAATAAATAAGCCGGTATAAATACATTTGCACCATTAATTAATAATTTAGCTCTAATTCCACTTTTAAATACATCTATAATTTCTGCAGAAAACTGTGTGGTATTACAATTATTCTTATTAAGATATAATGAATATAACCAATCTTCAATATTTCTTTGAGCTAAACGATATTTTCTCTTTTTATCATTAATATTAATTAAAATATCATTCTCTAATTTTATACTTTTTTCACCCTGAATAATAGATTTTAACAAACGATGATTAATAATATCACTATATTTTCTTATTGGAGATGTCCAAGTAGCATACTGTTCTAAACCTAAAGAAAAATGAGGATAAGAACATATATTTATTTCTCCAAAAGATTGTAATTTACGTATCCTCATATCTAAATAAGAATTAGATAAAATATCTAATTTTCTATGCATTGCACAAAATCCTGATAAAGTCATAATTTCTTTTGCATTACACTCAATATTAAATTTAGATAAAATAGAAACTGCATGTTCAGCATGAATTAAATCTATAAAACCTTTATGTATATTATATATTCCATAACCCAAATGTTTATTTAAAAACTTAGCTGCACATATATTAGCAGCAATCATAGCTTCTTCAATCATTCGATTCGCAATTCGTCTATTTTCAATTAATATATTTACAACAGAATAATTTTCATTAAAACAAAATTTATATTCAGGTTTTTCTTTAAATATTACAGCATTATTTTTTCTCCATGAAGTTCTAATCATACATAATTCGTGAAGTAAATTAATTTGATTTGAAATAGATTGAGAAAAAGGTTTCCACGTTCCTAATTTTTCTAACCAATCAGAAACTTCTTCATAAACTAATTTAGCTTTGGATTTTATCCATCCTAAAAAAAATGAAATACTATCATCTATAATAGTTCCAGAACAAGAAACATTAAATTGACATAATACAGCAGGACGAATTGAATTAGGTAATAATGAACATAAATTTTCTGATAGTTCATCAGGTAACATAGGTATTGTTAAACCTGGTAAATAATTTGTAAAACTTCTTTCTCTAGCAATACAATCCAATCGGCTATTGTGCATGATATATGAACTAGGATCAGCAATAGCAACTATAATTGTTAATTCTTCTGTTCCTGTTTTTTCAATATAAATAGCATCATCAATATCTTGAGTTTGAATACTATCAATTGTAATAAAATCTAAATGTGTTAAGTCTTTTCTTAAACTTATTTTATTAAATATAATTTCTTGATTTTGAAGTATTAATGGAGCTTTTTTTTCTAAATTATAAGCAGATAAAGTTACTAACCAAGGATATAAATTATCCTGTTCTGTAGTAATAAAATCAATTAATTCTGCAAAAAAAAATTGATCACCTTTCAATTTATGTTGAATTAATTTAGCTACAGCCCAATCACCATGTTTAAAATTATGTAATAAATTAGATCTTTTTGAACATTTTATTAAATATTTAAATAATGGATAGTCAGGAACAATAAACAATTGATTTTCTTTTCTTTTTATTTTTCCTACAAATTTTTTTAAAAATGGATCAATTAATTTTTCTGGCTCAACTATATCCCTGTTTTGTTCTACTTTTAATAATGCTATAACTTTATCACCATGCATAACTTTTTTCATATTTTGTGGTGGAATAAAATAACTATTTTGAGAATCTACTTCTAGAAAACCAAATCCTTTTTCTGAACTTTTAATAATTCCTTCAACACGAGGAGTTTTAGAATGCAATTTTTTTTTTAATTGTACCAGTAATGGATTATCTTGAAACATGAGTATAATACCTAAAATATAAAGTAAAATTAAACACAAAAAATAAAACATATATTATTATAAAAATAAATAATACATTCAATAAATTTATTAAATTTGAAATTAATACAAATTCAATTAATGGGAAAAACAAAGAATTTAAATTCTATTAATAATGATATATATATATCATAAAATAAATATTTTATTAAATTCTAATTAATTAATAAATTTATAGTAATACAAAAGACATAATTATATCGCTGTAATATTAAATCCATTATCAACATAAATTATTTGTCCAGTAATTCCTATCGATAAATTAGAACACAAAAAGACAGCTGTATTTCCAATATTTTGAATAGTTATAGGTTGTCTAATAGGAGAATTCTTACAGTATTTTTTTAATATTTGATGAAAATTTTTAATTACATGTGAAGAAGAAGTCTTAACAGGTCCTGAAGAGATTGCATTTACTCTAATTTCTTGCTTACCCATAGAATAAGCTATATATCGTACATTAGACTCTAATGATGCTTTAGCTACACCCATAATATTATAATAAGGAACTACACGTAAAGCTCCTAAATAAGAAAGTGTTAATAATGATGCATTTTTATTCAACATATTTTTACTTTTTTGAGCCATAGAAACAAAACTATACGAAGCTATATTATGTACTTCCTGAAAATCGTCTTTAGAAATGGATTTAAGATAATCATCTTTAAATTGTTCACTTTTAGCAAACGCAATGCAATGCACAAATCCATCAAATGTTTTCCAATATTTTGATAACTGTAAAAAAAGTTTTGTAATATTTGAATCATGCGTTACATCACAGGGTAAACATATATGAGAATTAAAAAATTTAGCAAAGGATTGTATTCTTTTTTTTAAACGTTCATTGAAATATGTAAAAGCTAATTCAGCTCCATGTTGATACATAGATTCTGCAATTCCAAAAGCAATAGAAAATTTATTAGATACACCTGTAATTAAAATTTTTTTTCCAGCAAGTAATTTCATATTTATTACCCAATTGTATATATTAATGTGGTATTTTAATATTTCATATAAATTATAATATGATATAATGTAAATTATTATAAATTTAATTAAATTATTTTAATTAAATTAATTATTTCATTAATTATAAATAATATATAAATTAATAATTTTATATTACTAACTATATATATTAATTTAAGAAAATAAAGTAATAAAGAATTGTTATTTCTAAAAGTATTAAGAAATTATAAATTTATAAATTAAAAAATTAAATACTATTAAAATATAATTTATAAAAAAAAATAAAAATACAAAATTAATATAAAAAAAAATAAATTATTTAATACTAATAATAAATATTATTAATATATATATGTATAAAATAAATAGAAAAAAATATGAATATATGCATAATTAAATTACATATATAAAATAGTTTTTTTTTAAATAAATTATTAATATATATATATAAATTTTTATATTACTTCATCAATAATATTTACGGCATAACCAATATAGTTAAAAGGAGTTAATAACAGTAATTTTTCTTTTTCTATAGGAGGGATAGATAATTGATTAATAAAATTATGAATTAATTCTTTATTAATAATTTTTCCTCTAGTAAATGTTTTTAATATTTCATATGAATTATGAATATTATATTTTCTCATTACTGTTTGTATTGGTTCTGCTAATACTTCCCAATGTTTATCTAACTCTTCTAATAGAATTGTAGTATTAATATCTAATTTACTTATTCCTAATATAGTAGATTTATACGAAATTATTGAATATGAAATAGATAGTCCTATATTTCTTAAAACTGTAGAATCACTTAAATCTCTCTGCCATCTAGAAATTAATAATTTATTTGATATATGTTGCATAATAGCGTTAGATAATCCTAAATTTCCTTCAGAATTCTCAAAATCTATTGGATTAACTTTATGTGGCATAATTGAAGAACCAACTTCATCTAAATTGATTTTTTGTATAAAATAATTTATTGAAAGATAACCCCACATATCTCGATTAAAATCTAACAAAATATTATTAAATCTAATAATACAATCTAATAATTCTGAAATATAATCATGTGGTTCAATTTGAGTAGTTAATGGATTCCAAATTAATCCTAACTCTGTTATAAAATTTTTACTAACTTCATGCCAATTAATATTTGGATAAGCAACATAATGAGCATTATAATTTCCGATAGTACCATTAATTTTTCCTAAAATTTCTATTTTTTGTAATATTTTTAGTTGACGTTCCATTCTATATAAAAAATTCGCTATTTCTTTTCCCATGGTTGAAGGAGTAGCTATTTGGCCATGTGTACGAGTTAACATTGGAACATTTTTATATTTTATCACCATTAATTTTATTTTATTTATCAGTTTTTTCCATATTGGAATTAATATATTTTTCCTAACATATTTTAATGTTAATGCATATGCTAAATTATTGATGTCTTCGGAAGTACAGGCAAAATGAATAAATTCTAAATTAATATCTGAATTAAATTTTTTTTTAATTTTGTCCTTTAAAAAATATTCAATAGATTTTACATCATGATTATTTTTTTTTTCTAATAGTTTAATTTCATAAGCATCATTCTCATTAAATTTTTCTTCAAGATCAATTAAAAATTTATTTAAATCTAAATTAAAATTAGATAATTCTAATATTTTTGGCAAAGTTGATAATTTTTTTAACCATAAAATTTCTATTTTTAAACGAAATTTTAATAATCCATATTCACTAAATAATTTCCTTAAATCTAATGTTTTATTAAAATAACGACCATCAATTGGTGAAATAGCAGTTAAAGAAAATAAATTCATAAAAACCAGTCCCATTTTTAAAATCATAATAATTAAAAATGATTTCTTTAATTATTATCATCATAATTAATTATGAAATTGTATTTTATATTATTTATAATTATAATTAAAAAAAAAATAATAAAAACTATATCTATTGATAAAATAGATACAATTATATTAATACAATTAATAAAAATTTTTTCTATTACTAATAAATTTATATAAAGTATTAATAAAATGAAATTTTTATAAAATATGTTAATTAAATTAAAAATATCATGACATTTAATACAAAATATTAATTGATATAAAAAGAAATATTAACTAATATACCTCAAATAAAACACATATATTAAAATTATTTAATAATTACATTTTACATGATAATAATGGAAATCTTGATTTTATAACACCTCCTCCTAAACATCTTTCATCTAAATAAAAAACTGCAGATTGACCAGGAGTAACTGCAAACATAGGATAATATAAAAAAACTTTAACACATTTATTATTAATTATACTAACTTTGCAAGTGACCGATTTCTGCAAATGTCGAATTTGTACACTACATTTAATATCTTTTGTTAAAAGATCATATTTATTAATCCAATGAATATTTTTTACTATTAAACCAATAGACATTAAATATGGATTATTTCTACCTTGTACTACTATTAATAAATTTAAACTAATATTTTTTTCTGCAACATACCAAGGTAATGATTTTTTTTCTTTAATTCCACCTATATTTAATCCTTTACGTTGTCCTAATGTATAATATGTTAATCCTATATGTTCACCTATCACTTCTTTTTCTATAGTAACTATTTTACCTGGAATAATAGGAAAATAACGATGTAAAAAATTTGTAAAATTTTTAGGTTGTACAAAACAAATTCCTGTAGAATCTTTTTTATTAGCCACTTGAATATTAATATTATAAGCTATTCTTCGGACTTCTTGTTTAGTTAATTCTCCTATAGGAAATAATGTTTTTTTGATTTGATATTGATTTAAAGTATATAAAAAATAGCTTTGATCTTTATTTTTATCGAACGCCCTTAATAATACTACTTGATTATTTATTTTTTTTTTACGTACATAATGACCAGTAGCTATATAATTTCCACCTAAGTTAGTAATAGCAAAATTTAAGAATAATTTAAATTTAATTTCTTTATTACATAAAATATCTGGATTAGGTGTATTGCCTTTTTTATATTCATTTAAAAAATTTAAAAATACTTTTTTCCAATATTCAATTGAAAAATTAATAGTATGCAAATGCAATCCTAATTGATTACAAACATTTTTAGCATCATCTAAATCTTTTTTAGAAGAACAATATTGTTTATTATCATCTTCTTCCCAATTCTTCATAAATAAACCCTCTACTTGATAATTTTGTTTTTTTAATAACCAAGCAGAAACAGAAGAATCAACACCTCCAGACATAGCTACGATAACTTTATTACCTTTATTTATTATCATATAACTTTATTTTGATTACCTACTATTGTTCACTACAATAAACAATTATATTTAATATAAAAATTAATTAAAATGAATATTTTTATTATTTAAATTCAAAATGTTATTTTAACAAAATACATATAGATCTTACAATACTTATTCTTGATAATTAAATTATTTTATGATTAAATTTAACAACGGTAGTATTTGTTATACTAGAAAATATTATGCATAATTAATTTTATATTTTCACATCTAGTATAATTAAAATTCAAAAAATAATATTTTTTATAAACATCGATTCTAATACTTTGTTAATTTTAAAAAATAATACAATATAATAAAAATTATATTTTCATCATTAAATTTATTATTGATATGATATGTCAATATTTATAATATATTAGATATAACTATTATTAATATCAATTATAAATATATTTAAAAATAAACATCCCATAATAAATTTTTTATAAAATATATGTTGATTAAATTATTATATTTAATATATGTATATTACAAACAATTTTAATTAATAAAATGCATATTAGATAATATAATTACATTTACAAAAATAATCATTTTTTTTTTTGCTATTTTAATTATTAAATTAAACTTATCTATAAAAGATATGATCTATATTTTTATAGATACAATACCGTCACATTATTTTGGTTAAAATTGTAACATGAAAAACATAAGAAATTTTTCTATTATTGCACATATTGATCATGGAAAATCTACATTAGCTGATCGTTTTATTCAAATATGCGGAGGATTATCACAAAGAGAAATGTCTTCACAAGTATTAGATTCTATGGATTTAGAACGAGAAAGAGGGATTACAATTAAAGCGCAAAGTGTTAAAATTAATTATTCTTCTAAAAATGGAAAAATATTTCATTTAAATTTCATAGATACACCTGGACACGTAAATTTTTCATATGAAGTATCGCGATCATTATCTGCATGTGAAGGAGCTTTACTAGTTATAGATTCTACTCAAGGAATAGAAGCTCAAACTTTATCTAATTGTTATACAGCAATGAAAATGAATTTGAAAATCATACCTATATTAAATAAAATTGACTTACCTACTGCTAATCCTGATCAAGTTGAACAATCTATTAAAGAAATTATAAAAATTCCTTTTCATCATGCTGTTCGTTGTTCAGCAAAAACAGGATATGGAATTATTAATGTATTAGAACAAATTATTACTGATATTCCATCCCCAACTGGTGATAATAATGCACAATTACAAGTATTAGTTATTGATTCTTGGTTTGACAACTATTTAGGTGTAATGTCTTTAGTAAGAGTTAAAAATGGAATACTCAAGCAAGGTGATCAAATTCAAATAATGAGTACAAAAAAAAACTATTATATTAATAAAATTGGAATTTTTACTCCTAAAAGAATTATACAAAACACTTTACAATCTGGTGAAGTTGGTTGGATTGCTTGCGGTATTAAAAATATTACAGCTATACCAGTAGGAGATACTTTAACTGCATTTAACAATCCATCATCTCACAAACTACCAGGATTTAAAAAAATTAAACCACAAATTTATGCTGGATTATTTCCTATTAATTCTAATCAATATACAAATTTTAGAGATGCATTAGGAAAATTGAAATTAAATGATGCATCTTTATTTTATGAACCAGAAAATTCTTCTGCTTTAGGATTTGGATTTAGATGTGGATTTTTAGGATTATTACATATGGAAATTATTCAAGCTAGATTAGAACGAGAATATAATCTTGATTTAATTTCAACCACACCTAGTGTAATCTATGAAGTAGAACTAATTAATAAGAAAATATTATATTTTAATACACCTTCTAACTTGCCTAACATACATACAATTAAAGAAATAAGAGAACCAATTGCTGAATGTAATATATTAGTTCCTTCTAAATATTTAGGAAATGTTATAAAACTATGCGAAGAAAAGCGTGGAATTCAAATAAATATGATTTACCATCATTATCAAATTTCTATTACTTATGAAATCCCTATGTCAGAAATTATTCTAAATTTTTTTGATCATCTAAAATCTATATCCAGCGGTTATGCATCTTTGGACTATCATTTTAAATATTTTAAAAAATCTGATTTAATTTGCTTAGATATTGTAATTAATAATGAAAAAATAGATTCTTTATCCATCATTATACATCGAACTAAATCACAATTTTATGGAAAATTAATTGTAGAAAAAATAAAAAAAATTATTCCTAGACATCAATTTAATATTGCTATTCAAGCAACAATTGGAAATAACATCATTGCTCGTTCTACCATTAAACAACTTAGAAAAAATGTATTAGCAAAATGTTATGGTGGTGATATTTCTCGTAAAAAAAAATTATTACAAAAACAAAAAGATGGGAAAAAGAAAATGAAAAAAATTGGAAATATTCAAATTCCAAAAGAAACATTTTTATCTCTTTTAAAAACTTATTAAGTCTAATAAATCAAAGGATTAAAAATAATGGAAAACATGATTTCAATAATATTATTCATAAGTATATTAATTTTATTATTTATATATTTTATTAATTTCATTCAACATAAAATTAATAAAAATCATGTTCAAAATAAATGGCAAAAAAAAATACTATCTATACTACCTATATTAATTATAGTTTTTATTATACGTTCGTTTATTTATGAATCTTTCAGAATACCTTCAAGTTCGATGGTTCCTAATTTATTAATAGGAGATTTTATATTAGTTAAAAAATTTGCTTATGGAATTCGAGATCCAATTTTTCATACTAATATTATTAAAACTAGTTTACCTAATAGAGGAGATGTTATCGTTTTCAGACATCCTATTCAAACAAATATAAATTATATTAAAAGAGTAATTGGTATACCAGGTGATACTATCATTTATAATATCATTAATAAAAAAATAGTAATTATACCAATGTGTAATTCATCAATATCCTGTAAAATAATTCATGTTGTTCAAAAAACACTTCCTTACAATAATAATTATATAAATAATACATATAAAGAAGAATATAATAATTTTTATGCTTATAATCAAATTAAAAAACATATCTTCAAACATTTTTTTTCTCTAAAATTACTTGAAGAAAAAATTGAAAATAAAAAATATAAAATTATTCTCTTACAAAATTTATTTAATGTTCATCACACTAATAAAAAAAATATTAATTATAATAAAATATGGATTGTTCCTAAAAAAAAGTATTTTGTAATGGGAGATAATAGAGATAATAGTTTTGATAGTCGATATTGGGGATATGTTCCAGAAAAAAATTTAGTAGGTCAAGCTACTTATATTTGGATGAGCATCAAAAACATAAAGTATTGGTTTCCTATTACATTTCGTCTATTTAGAATAGGAACTATTAATTAAACAGTAACTTTATATAGTGAATTTAAAATTATTAATATAAAGTATTTATCTTTCTTAAAATCACGATAATTTATTATATTAAATCAAATTCAAAAATTTATATTGGTACATCATGGATCATATCATAATAGACAGACTACAAAAAGTAATAGGTTATACTTTTATACAAAAAGAAATTTTAAAACAAGCGTTGACACATCGAAGTGCAAATAGTAAACATAATGAACGTCTTGAATTTTTAGGAGATTCTATCTTAAGTTTTGTAATTGCTAATGCTCTATATCACGATTTTCCATATGTAAATGAAGGAGATATGAGTAGAATGAGAGCTACTTTAGTACGTGGTAATACACTGGCAGAATTAGCATATGAATTTGATTTAGGAGAATGTTTACAATTAGGACAAGGAGAAATAAAAAGTGGAGGTGAATGTAGAGAATCTATTTTAGCCAATACGATAGAAGCAATTATAGGAGGAATATTTTTAGATAGTAATATTAAAACAATTGAATCATTAATATTAAAATGGTATAAAAAAAGACTAAAAAAAATTAGTCCTGGTGATACACAAAAAGATCCAAAAACTAGATTACAAGAATATTTACAATCAAAACGATTGCCATTACCTTCTTATATAGTTATGAAAGTATACGGAGAAGCACACGATCAAATATTTACTATTCATTGTATTATTACTGGTGTACATGAACATTTAGTTGGTATAGGATCTAGTCGTAGAAAAGCAGAACAAAGTGCAGCTCAACATGCATTAATAAAATTGGGGTTAGAGTGAAACATAATAATAATAATAAATTTTGTGGTAAAATTGTATTATTAGGGAAAAGTAATGTAGGTAAATCTACTTTATTAAATCAAATTATAGGAGATAAAATTTCTATTGTATCTCATAAAACAAATACTACGCAAACACAAGTAATTGGTATTCAAACTGAAAATAATTTCCAATTAATTTATATTGATACTCCAGGAATATATAATAAAAAAAATATATATTTTTCAATTAATAATATAAATCAATATATAAAAAAAACAATTGCAAATGCAAATGTAATTGTTTTTATGATCAATCAAATACATTTTAACATCACTGATGAAAAAATATTACAATTAATAACAAAAATAAATAAATCTATTATTGTTGTAATTAACAAAATTGATTTAATTAATAATAAAAAATTATTATTACCTTTTATACAATTATTACATAAAAAAAATAATAATTTAAATTGTATTATTCCTATTTCAGCAAAAAAAAAACATAATATAACAAATTTAATTAAAGAAATTAAAACGTTATTACCACAATCTAGACATGAATATTCTAATAATATTAATACTACTAATTCATTAAATTTTACTATAACAGAAATTATAAGAGAAAAAATTATTTATTATTTTCATAAAGAAATTCCATATATAATTGATATTAAAGTTGAATCAATTAATATTAGTAGCAATAGAAATTGTAGTATAAAAGTATTATTAATGGTCAATAACTATAGACAAAAGAAAATTATAATTGGGGAAAAAGGAGAAAAAATTAAACATATAAGTACATTAGCAAGAAAAAATATAGAAAAAAAAATTCTTAAAACTGTTTTTATTACTATTTGGGTTATTACTAAAAAAAAATAAAAAAATTTAATTTAATACAAATTAAATATTATTATAATAAAATATATTTTAATTCATAATTTAATATATTTAATTATTGAAATTTAATTATTTTTAATAATAAATCAAATTTGATTAAAAAAAAATAAAATTAAGTACAATTTAAAAAAATAAATATAATTTTATGAATATATTTGGAATTGGTATTGATACTGTATCTTTTATTCGAATAGAAAAAATATTTAAAAAATTTAAATATAAATTTGCTCAAAGGATTTTATCTATAAACGAATTTAAAGAGTTAATTAAAAAAAAAAATAAAATTGCATTTTTATCGAATAGATTTGCGGTAAAAGAAGCAACCGTAAAAGCATTTGGAACCGGTATAAGACATGGAATTTGCTTTAATCAAATTGAATTAATACATAACGAATTAGGAAAACCAGAAATAAATTTATTAAAGTTATCACTGCAATTATTTATACATAATAATTTAAAGTCAATCCATGTTTCTTTATCAAATGAAAAATTATATACATGTGCAATAGTTATAATTGAAAAATAAATATATTTTTTTATAATTGATTTAATAAATTTTTCTTTCTTTTTTTATGAAAAAATTTTTTTATCATTGTAGAACATTTTAATTCTAATATTCCTGATTTAATTTTTAAACTACTATTTACAAAAATATGCTTTAATAAATGTTGTTTAAAGCAACATTTATTATTACTATTGTCATGAGCACCATATACTAAATTTGATATACGACTTAAAAATATAGCACTAAAACACATTAAACAAGGTTCTAAAGTTACATATAAAGTTGTATTTAGTAAACGATAATTATTTAAAAATTTTCCACCTTGACGCAATGCTATAATTTCAGCATGTCCTGTTGGATCATTTTTACTAATTGAATTATTTCTACCACAACCGATAATTTTATTATTTAAAATTAAAATAGAACCTATAGGAATTTCACCTACAATTTCAGATAAATAGGCTAATTGTATTGCTTGATTCATCCAATATTCATCATTTTTTTTGTTCATATATTATATATATCAATTAAATATAATTTTAAAAATTATAATATAATTAATTATTTTTCATGCTATTTTTAATAATTCTGTTTTTTTCTATGATCCAATCACGTTTTTTTATACATAATCTTTTATCTTTATTTTTTTTTCCTATTGCTAATCCTAATTTTAATTTAAACCAGGATTTTTTTAAAAAAATAGATAATGGTATAATTGTATACCCTTTTTTGGAAATTTTATTTTCTAAAAATTGAATTTCATGTTTATTTAATAATAATTTACAAGCGTTACAATTATGTTTATTTTCTACATTTTTTATCACTGTAATTAATTTTTTAAAACATACACCATATAAAAATGCTTCTCCTTTATTAATACTAACATATGAAGTACTAATATCAACTATTCCCAATCGTAAACTTTTCACTTCCCATGATTGCAGTATTAAACCTGCTTCAAATATTTTTTCTATAAAAAAATCTAAATATGCTTTTTTATTAGAAACAACATTTGAAATAATATTACTATTTTTATTTTTTTTTGAAATCATATAATTTTAATTAATTTTTCTTAATATATATTATATAAATAATTATTTAAAAGAATTAAAAAAATCTATAAAATATAAAAAATTAGATATAATATATGGTTTATTATGAATTACATAAATATTACTATAGTGTATGCCTTACCTGAAGAACAATTCATAGAAAATTTAACATTAAAAGAAGGTTCTACTGTTGAATATGCTATGATACAATCAAATATCTTTACTAAAATAAAAAAAAGTATTTTATCCAATCCAATTGGAATTTATGGAAAAATAGTAAATTTAAATTATGTATTAAAAAATAATGATAGAATTGAAATTTATAGAAAATTGAATTTTAATCCCATGGATTTAAGAAGAAAAAAAATTCTATCTTACAAAAATAAAAAATAATTTATTACAATTAATTTTTTTTTTGTTTTTTATATTTTAATAAATTATTAACATTTAGATACTATTACCATTGCTGGTCTCAATAAACGATTATGTAATAAATATCCTTTTTGTATAGTAGAAACTACATGATTGTCTTTGATATTAGGATCCATTACTAAAGACATTGCTTGATGAATTTCTGGATTAAAAACAACATTCGTTTCATTGATAATTTTTACATTATACTCTTTCAATAAAAATAAAAAATCATTTAATATTGATTCAATAATAGTACTAATATGTTTTGTATATTCATTATCAAATAATTTAAAAGCACACTCTAAACTATCTATTACTGGAAGTAAAGAAATAATAATTTTTTCTAAAGAAAATTTATAAATATTTTTTACATCTCGATCAATTCTATTTCTTACAGTTGAAATTTCTTTTTCTAATAAAGACTTATGATTAACAAATATATCTTGAAGTGTTTTTAATTCCTTTTTTAAATCAATATTATCAATTGTTTGATTAATTTTTTTATTATCGTCTGTAAGAATATTTTTTTCATCTACATTATTATTATTTTTTAATTCTTCATCAGTATTATCAATCATAACGTTACTCCTATAATATTTTTTCAAGAAAATATCTTTTAATAATTACATCAATTAAAATATTATTTTTAATTTACTTAATCATTGGATCAATATAAGAAATAGACATATCCCATGGTAATTCAATCCATATTTTTTGTGGTACATCTATGATGTATCTATCAACCAATGAACGAGCTTGTGGTTTAGCAAAAATTGTGACAAAATAAGAATTAGGATAAATTTTACGAATAATAGAAGCAGTACCACCAGTATCTACCAAATCATCAATAATAATTGTTTTGCTACAATTTCCTTTTGCTTTCTTTATTATTTGAATATCTCGCATAATATTAAAATCATAGCTAGAAATACATATAGTATCTACATAACGTATCCCTAATTCTCTAGACAAAATAGATGCAGGGACCAGACCTCCTCTACTAACTGCAATAATTCGATTCCATTGTTTAAAATTCATTAATTTTTTAGCTAATTCTTTAGTATGAATATGCAACATATCCCAAGTAACAATGTATTTATTAGTCATTAAATTAATCCTAAAATCATATCATTGTCAAATTAACTATTTAATTATCATAAAAAAATATTATTTTTACAAATACTTTGATCTATAAAATATATTCATATATTAAATATTTTTAAAAATCAATTTAAAAATAAAAATGTTATTCTTTAAGAAATTTATTTGTTTATTTTATACAATAACTGTATAAAAATATAGTTTTTTTATATACATAAAATTTAAATGATAAATATGATTATATCATTTAAATATTCGGTGCGGACGGGGATCGAACCCGCGACCCCTGGCGTGACAGGCCAGTATTCTACCAATCTGAACTACCGCACCTATATAAATAAACTTTTAATATGATTAAATTAAAATTATACATTTTTTTTTATGCAAGTCAATCTCTATTCTGTAACTAGTTTATTTTTTCTTTCCAAATACATTTACCAAATTGATTTTTCATATTTGTTAAATATTTTTCATGTAAAATACATTCACTTTTACTCGCTAATTTTAATAACGATAAATCACATTTAGTTTTAGTAATATCACTATATGTAATATTATCATTATTTAAATGATCAGAAAATTGTATCATATTTTGATCAATAGTCATTAATAAATATACTTTAGATAAAATTTGAGCATCTAACATTGCATTATGTGTTACTCTATTAATTGGAATATTATAACGTTTACATAATGCATTTAAATTATTTTTTTTTCCTGGAAAAATTTTTCTTGCTATTGATAAAGTATCAGTAATATTACATATATCTTTTATTTTAGGAAAATTCATATTTAAATTATTAAATTCATAATCAATAAAACCAACATCAAAACTTGCATTATGAATAATTAATTCACTTCCTTTAATGAAATTGAAAAATTTATGTGCAATATTAATAAATTTTGGTTTATCTAATAAAAAATTATCGGTGATACCATGAATTAAAAAAGCTGATTTATCTATTTTTCGATTAGGTTGAAGATATACATGAAAATTAATACCTGTTAATTTTCTATTTAAAATTTCTACAGCACCTATTTCAATAATTTTGTGTCCTATATACGGTATACCAGAAACATTAATACCTGTAGTTTCAGTATCTAATACAATTTTCCTATTACAAAATAAATTCATGATGAATACTTGAAATATAAAATTAAAAATATAATCTTATAGAGATTATATATAATTTAATAAAAAATCAATACTACTATATATGTTAAAATCAATTACAATGTTTACAGATGGATCATGTTTAGGAAATCCAGGTCCAGGAGGATATGGAATCCTAATTAGATATAAGAATTATGAAAAAACTTTTAGTTCTGGATTTTACTTAACCACTAATAATAGAATGGAATTAATGGGAGTTATTAAAGGAATAGAGCAAATCAAAGAATCTTGTTCTATTACAATTATTACTGACAGTCAGTATGTAAAGAAAGGAGTTTCTATTTGGTTAGATAATTGGAAAAAAAAAAACTGGAAAACAGTTAAAAACAAAACAATTAAAAATATAGATTTATGGATTAATTTAAATAAAATATTAAAATTTCATTTTGTACAATGGATATGGGTTAATAGTCATAATGGACACTTAGAAAATGAAAAATGTGATTTACTAGCAAAAAAATCAGCTAAAAAACCATTATTTATAGATTATGGATATATTAATACAAAAAAATATAAAACTATATAATTTTTAAAATGTAATAATCTTTTAGCCCATTGTAATAAATTAAAAAAATAAATAATTATTTCAAATTACGAGTGGAATTTAATATATGTTATATTTAACTGTTATACCTATCTTACAAGATAATTATGTATGGATATTAAGAAATTCAGAAAAATGCTGTATAATAGTAGATCCAGGAGAATTTACACCAATATTTAAAGTTATAAATAAATTTAAATTAATACCAAAAATTATTTTAATTACTCATAACCATATTGATCATGTATCTGGTATTCAAAAATTAATACAGAATTTTCCAAAAATAAAAGTGTATGGACCTATAGATTGTATAAAATATGGAGTGAACAATATTTTAATAGGAGGGGAAAGTATTAATTTGTTACAAAATAAATGTATTGTTATGCATACTCCTGGACATACTTTAGATCATCTTTCTTACTATATTAAACCATATTTTTTTTGTGGTGATACTTTGTTTTCTGGAGGATGTGGGAAAGTAAATAATAATTATTACTACATGATGTTTAAATCATTAAAAAAAATTTCATTACTTCCTGAATCTACATTAATATGTTGTTCTCATGAATATACTAAACAAAACATTAAGTTTGCAATATCAGTTTTCCCTAAAGAAAAAGAACTAACTGAATTTTATTACCTAATCAATAAAAAAAAACAATTATTAATTAGTTTACCTAGTACTCTAAAAATAGAAAAAAAAATTAATATTTTTTTAAAATTAACATTAAATCAAGATATACATCTAGAATCATATTATTTTAATTTATTCATTAAACTTAGAAAAGAAAAAGATAACTATTAATTTAATTGGTGGAGCTAAGCGGGATTGAACCGCTGACCCCCTGCGTGCAAGGCAGGTGCTCTCCCAGCTGAGCTATAGCCCCATATTAAAGATGGTGGTGGTAGGCCTGAGTGGACTTGAACCACCGACCTCACCCTTATCAGGGGTGTGCTCTAACCAAACTGAGCTACAAGCCTGTAATATGGTTTTTATATCAGATAATTTATGTGGACACTTATAAATAAAAGTGTATTTTTTAAGGAGGTGATCCAACCGCAGGTTCCCCTACGGTTACCTTGTTACGACTTCACCCCAGTCATGAACCACAAAGTGGTAGGCGCCATCCTAAAAAAGGTTAAGCTACCTGCTTCTTTTGCAATCCACTCCCATGGTGTGACGGGCGGTGTGTACAAGGCCCGGGAACGTATTCACCGTGGCGTTCTGATCCACGATTACTAGCGATTCCGACTTCGTGGAGTCGAGTTGCAGACTCCAGTCCGGACTACGACGAACTTTTTGAGGTTGGCTTGTCTTCGCAGATTAGCATCTCTTTGTATACGCCATTGTAGCACGTGTGTAGCCCTGGTCGTAAGGGCCATGATGACTTGACGTCGTCCCCACCTTCCTCCGGTTTATAACCGGCAGTCTCCTCTGAGTTCCCGGCCTAACCGATGGCAACAAAGGATAAGGGTTGCGCTCGTTGCGGGACTTAACCCAACATTTCACAACACGAGCTGACGACAGCCATGCAGCACCTGTCTCACAATTCCCGAAGGCACTTCTATATTTCTACAGAATTTTGTGGATGTCAAGACCAGGTAAGGTTTTTCGCGTTGCATCGAATTAAACCACATGCTCCACCGCTTGTGCGGGCCCCCGTCAATTCATTTGAGTTTTAGCCTTGCGGCCGTACTCCCCAGGCGGTTGACTTAATGCGTTAGCTTCGGAAGCCACTTCTCAAGGAAACAACCTCCCAGTCAACATCGTTTACAGCATGGACTACCAGGGTATCTAATCCTGTTTGCTCCCCATGCTTTCGCACCTCAGCGTCAGTATTCGTCTAGGAGGTCGCTTTCGCCACAGGTATTCCTCCAGATATCTACGCATTTCACCGCTACACCTAGAATTCTACCTCCCTCTACGATACTCTAGATTATCAGTTTCAAATGCAGTTCCTAGGTTAAGCCCAGGGATTTCACATCTGACTTAATAATCCGCCTACGTGCTCTTTACGCCCAGTAATTCTGATTAACGCTAGCACCCTCCGTATTACCGCGGCTGCTGGCACGGAGTTAGCCGGTGCTTCTTCTTCGGGTAACGTCAAGAATAAACTTTATTAAAATTTATTTTTTCCTCCCCGCTGAAAGTACTTTACAACCCTAAGGCCTTCTTCATACACGCGGCATAGCTGCATCAGGCTTTCGCCCATTGTGCAATATTCCCCACTGCTGCCTCCCGTAGGAGTCTGGACCGTGTCTCAGTTCCAGTGTGGCTGGTTATCCTCTCAGACCAGCTAGAGATCGTTGCCTTGGTGAGCCGTTACCTCACCATCAAGCTAATCTCGTCTGGGTTCATCTAAAAGTGTAAGGCTTTATTAAGCAAGCTTCTTCAAGTCCCCTACTTTGGTTTCTCAACATTATGCGGTATTAGCCACCATTTCTAGTAGTTATCCCCCTCTTTTAGGTAGATCCCCAGATATTACTCACCCGTTTGCCGCTTGCCGACAAAAAAAAGTAAACTTTTTTTCTCGATGCCGCTCGACTTGCATGTGTTAGGCTTGCCGCCAGCGTTCAATCTGAGCCATGATCAAACTCTTCAATTTGAAAAATTTACTTATTTAATCTTTAAAATAAATTTAAAGATTATAAAAATGAATTTAAAAACTTAACATTCACTTAATTTAAAGTGTCCACATAGATTTTCTGATATTTTTAAAGAGCGTTTAATACTGAACTTTATTAATAATACACGTTTTATATTAAAAGTCAATGTTTTGTTAATCTTATTTTTTAATTTTTATAGTTTAACTATAAATTATTTATTAATATATTTAAATAAATTATTATTAAATCATGAAATATAGATAAAACAATTGATAAACAGTAATAATTATAATATTTTTAATAAATATTAAAATATAATTATATTATAGGATTATATATGAATATTCAAAAATTTTTATCTAAAAAAATAAAATTATCATTAATTAATAATAATGCTTCTCTAAATTGCGATCCTTTTATTATTCGATCAACAAAAAAATATAATGGAGATTATCAAGTAAATGGAATTATGAAAATAGCGAAAACAATAAATATTGAACCATTGATGTTAGCTGAAAAAGTTATATCTAATATAGATCTAAACAATGTAGCCAAAAAAATAGAAATTATTCCTCCAGGATTCATTAATATTCATTTACATCAAGAATGGATTGAACAACTAATAGAAAAAATTAACACATGTTCAAGACTAGGAATACATAAATTTATAAAAAGAAAAAAAATTGTTATAGATTATTCTTCTCCTAATATAGCAAAAGAAATGCATGTAGGTCATTTGAGATCAACAATTCTAGGTGATTCTATGGTTCGAATTATGGAATTCTATGGACATAAAATTATTAGAGCTAACCATATTGGTGATTGGGGAACACAATTTGGAATTCTATTAGCATATTTAGATTATATTAACAAAGATAATATAAAAATAAACATTAATTTAAAAAAACTAGAAAAATATTATCAAATATCAAAAAAAATGTATTCAGAAAATAAATTATTTGCAATATTATCTAAAAAATACGTAGTAAAATTGCAAAATAAAGAAAAAAAAACATATGATTTATGGAAAAAAATTATCAAAATAACAATATTAGAAAACAATAAAATTTATAAAATGCTCAATACTACTTTAAGAAATCAAGATATTAAAGGTGAAAGTAGCTATCATCATATGATACACAATATAATTATAGATTTAAAAAAAAAAAATATCGCTATTAAAAAAAATGGCTCACTTGTAGTTTTAATGGATCACGTAAAAAATAAAAATAATGATACTATGGGAGTTGTTATACAAAAAAAAGATGGAGCAATCTTATACGCAAGTACAGATATTGCTTGTTTAAAATATCGTTGTAATGAATTACAAGTAGATAAAATCATATATTACATAGATAACAGACAAAAAGAATACTTACAAAATATATGTAAAATCGTAAAACGAGCTGGTTATACATCTGAAAAAGTTCAAATACAACATCATAATTTTGGAATGATTTTATCTAAAAATAATAAACCATTTCAAACTAGAAGCGGTAATACAATTAAATTATTTGACTTACTGACAGAGTCTATTAATCGAACAACAAAAATTATTAAAGAAAAAAATCCTGTTTTATCCGAAGAACAAATTATTAATATAGCTAATAAAATAGGAATCGGTTCAATAAAATATGCAGATTTATCTAAAAATAGAGTACAAAACTACATTTTTGATTGGAATCAAATGTTAACACTAGAAGGAAATACAGTTCTATATATACAATATACCTATACTAGAATATTATCAATATTTAGAAAAGGTAAAGAATCTATATTCAAACTACCATCTGGAATTAAATTAACAAAAAAAATAGAAATAAAACTAGGAATAAAAATTCTACAATTTGAAGAAATACTTTTACAAACAAGTGAAACAGGACAACCACATTTAATATGTAAATATCTATATGAACTATCTGTAATCTATTCTAAGTTCTATGATACATGTGATATTTTATCTTCTAAAAATATTACTTTATTAAGCAGATTAAAATTATCTTCTTTAACTTGTAGAACAATTAAAAAAGGATTATATATGTTAGGTATTAAAGTTATACCATATTTATAATTATAAATATAATAATTATATACATAAACCAAGTAAAAACACGTTCATAAATTATTTTTTACTTTAAAATAAAAAGATCAAAAATGTGAATTCTAATTATTTTTACGTGTTTATCTTGTTTAATATAAATTTTAATATGTAAATAAACTAATTTTAAAATATATTTTACATTAATTTTAATAATTAATTTAAAATTAATTTTTTTGTGATCCTATTACACTAGTAATATGTATTTCACGATGATCTATAATTTCCATATTAGATAAAATAACTAATTCAGAAAATTTTTGTCTTAACAAATTTGATAAAAATGAACGTAAATTATGATGTACCAATAAAATAATTGGCAAATTAAATTTCTTTTGTTCATTAATTGCAATTTCTGTTTGATTTAATAATTGATTAGATAAACCAGGTTCTATGCATCCTTCTCCAGATTGTAATATCTGTAATAATATACGCTCTAGATCCATATCTAAACCTATTACTTGAATAACACTTAAAAACTTAGGGAAAAACTTTTGTGTAATAGATCTCCCTAATGCTACTCGTACAATAGATGTTAATTCTTGATAACAATTTTTTACAGTAGCATGATGTTCAATTATAGTTTCTATAATAGTACGCATGTCTCGAATGGAAATATTTTCCCACAATAAATTATAAATAATTTTATGAAATATTGTAAGACTAATTTGATTAGGAATAAATTCTTCTGTTAATTTTGGCATTGTTCTAGAAATATGTTCTAATAAGTACTGTGCTTCTTGTCTTCCAAATAATTCACATACTTGACTAAATATTAAATTATTCACATGTGTGGCAATAATTACACTTGGTTGTACTACAGTAAAACCATGTTTTTTAGCTTCTATAAGTAAACTTTTATTAATCCAATAAGCAGGTAAACCGAATGTAGGATCTTTTACTAAATGATCAGATAAAACAATTTTAATATTACTAGGATTAATTGCCATAAATAGATTTAAAAAAACTTCTCCCATTCCTAATTCTAACCCTTTAATTAAAATTCTATAATTATTTTCAGGTATTTCTTCATTATGATAAATATGTATTTTTGGAGGAAGAAAACCAATCTGTTTAGCAAATTTTTTTCGAATTGCTCGGATTCGATTTTGCAAATCACTATCTGTTTTGGAATTAATCATAGATAATAAATTTCTTCCTAATTCTATACCAATTACATCCTCTAAATCAACATCATTCCATGTAGCTTCTTGAGTAAATGAAATGTTATTTTCTAAACCATCTTTTTCCAATGAAGATTCTAATAATGCTACATTTTTATTACGAATGTATAAGTTCCAAGCTAATAATAGTAAAATTCCTGTAAAAAATAAAAATACTAAATTAGGCATACCAGGTACTAGTCCTAATGATCCTAAAACTAATGCACTTAATAATATTACACGAAAATCGCAAAAAAGTTGACTAATCATTTGTTCTCCAACATTTTGATCAGTACTAACTCTAGTTACAATTACTCCAGCTGCTGTAGAAATCACTAAAGCTGGAATTTGAGCAACTAATCCATCTCCTATAGTTAATAAAGTATATACTTTAGCAGCTTGATATAACAACATATTGTGTTGTCCTATAGCAACAAATAAACCACCTAAAATATTAATTACCATAATTAATATTCCAGCCATAGCATCACCTCGTACAAATTTACTAGCTCCATCCATTGAACCATAAAAATCAGCTTCTTGAGTAATTTCTTTCCTTCTTTCTTTAGCTTCTTTTTCACCAATTAACCCAGCATTTAAATCAGCATCAATAGCCATTTGTTTTCCAGGCATTCCATCTAAAATAAATCTAGCTCCTACTTCTGCAATTCTTCCTGCACCTTTAGTAATAACCATAAAATTTATAATTACTAAAATAACAAAAACAATTGTTCCTATAGCAAAATTTCCTCCTACTAAAAAATGACCAAAAGCCTCTATTACATATCCAGCTGATGATGATCCTGTATGTCCATTTAAAAGTATAATTCTTGTTGAAGCAACATTTAAAGCTAACCGTAATAATGTAGAAAACAATAAAACTGTAGGAAAAGAAGCAAAATCTAATGTATTTTTAGTAAACATTGAAACTAGTAAAATAATAATTGATATAGCAATATTAAATGTAAAACAAATATCTAATATCCATGAAGGTAGTGGTAATACCATCATAGATAATATTGCTAATATTAATATAGGAGCAGTTAATACCTTCCATTGCAATACTTTAAAGTTTTTTATTATCTGAAAAAAAGAAAAAAAATTAGCCATATTTTACATTCTCTCTAATAAAACTTACATTATCTAGAATAAAGAAATATTACATTGATTTAGTTTTATTTTTTTTATTTTGTTTCCCTCGTTCTAATTTCCATACCCATGCTAATATTTCCGCTACTACAGTATATAACTTACTAGGAATATCTTGTCCTATATCAGTATAACGATATAAAGTTCGAGCTAAGACAGGTTCAGAAAATATTGGAATATTACATTTTTTACCTATTTTACAAATTTTTAATGCTAACTGACCAACTCCTTTTGCTAAAACTTTAGGTGCATTCATTTTTTTTGAGTCATATTGTAAAGCCACTGCATAATGTGTTGGATTTGTAATAATCACACTAGCTTTAGGTAAATCTATCATCATACGTCTTTTTATGTTTTCTTTCATTAATTGACGGACTCTAAATTTAATTAATGGATTTCCTTCAATTTGCTTAAATTCATCTCGTATTTCTTGACGACTCATTCGTAAATTTTTATAATAATTGAAAAATTGATAAACAACATCAAAAAAAACTACCGGAATCATCGATAAAATCACTAAAAAACAACAAATATAAAGTAAATACATTCCAACATATAGCTCTTTTACAATATTATCTATAAATAGCAACGATAAAATATTTAATATATATTTCCATAAATAAGTGGAACAAACAATCATAATAAAAAATATTTTAAATATTGCTTTAAATAATTCTATTATAACTTGTAATGAAAAAATTTTTTTTAATCCTTGTATTGGATTTAATCTTGTTAAATTACATTTTATAGATAAAAAAAATAATTTTCGACCATTTAATATCCATGAAGAAATAAAAATAATTAACAATAACAATATAATTATAGGAATAAAAATCAAAAAAATTTTTTTTAATACATCAGAAAATATAAATATAGAATTATTATTACCGTATATTGTTTTATAATTAAAATGTAAACAAGAATACATAATATTTTCTAATTCAAAAAAAATACTAGATATTTTTATTCGCATGAAAATCAATGTAACTAACAAAATTAATATAGAATTCAATTCACGAGAAGAACAACTCCCTATTCCTTCTTTTTTAGCTTTTTGTAACCTATAATTTGTTGGTTGTTCTGTTTTTTCTTCATTATTATTATGATTCATAATTATTACCTTTATAATTTTTTAATATAATATTAATACAAATCACACATAATGATTAAAAACTATAAATTTAATTATAATTACATGCAAAGTAATGTCTTAAAAAAATATATATACACTTAAATAAAGTAATTTAATTAAAATAATATTTCAATTTTAAATCTATATTTTAAATAGAACAAACTATTTTATATTTAGTCAACAAAAAATAACATATTTAATATAAATTATATATGTAACTAATAACATATTATAATTAAAAAAAAATAAAAAATTAAATAATAATCTATATTAAAGAGGTAATCATGAAAGCAAGTCAATATAATTTTTTTACTATGAAAAACAAACCTCATAACTCTGAAATTCCAAGTCATCAACTAATGTTAAGAGCAGGTTTAATTCGACAAATATCATCTGGTATATATGTTTGGTTACCTACTGGAATTCGTGTTTTAAACAATATAAAAAAAATAATAAAAAAAGAAATGAATAAAATAGGAGGAATAGAAATATATATGCCTGCTATCCAACCATATAAATTATGGAATATAAGTGGAAGATGGAATACTTATGGAAAAGAATTATTTAAAATATTTGATCGAAAAAATAATCAATTTGTATTAGGTCCTACACATGAAGAATTAATTACTCAAATTATTAAAAATGAAATACATTCTTACAAACAATTACCAATGTTATTATATCAAATTCAAAATAAGTTTAGAGATGAAATTAGACCAAGATCTGGAATAATTAGATCACGTGAATTCATTATGAAAGATGCTTATTCTTTTCATAACGATAAAATATCATTACAAAAAATGTATAGTACAATACATGATACTTATAGAAAAATTTTTAAAACATTAAAATTACAATATCGATCAGTAGAAGCAGATTCTAGTAGTATGGGAGGAAATATTTCACATGAATTTCAAGCAATTTCTAAACATGGAGAAGATACTATAGTTTGCTCTACATTATCTAATTATGCAGCAAACATAGATGTATCACCAGCAATAGAACAAAACAATCAATTAATAAATCAAAATATTTATCAAGAATCAATTAATACAACTAAATATACATTAAAACCTTGTCTAAAAACAATAATACAAATTATATTAATCAAATCTAATAATTATATACAAGACAAATCATTAGTAACATTAATAATAAAAGGAGATCATACCATTAATTTAAATAAAGTAAAAAATATTTCTATAATTTTAAAACCAATAGAATATGCATTAAAAAATGATGTAGAATCTTTTGTTAAAAAAGCTAAACAATCAGTAAAAAATATATTTAAAGAAAACACTATAATAACCGATATATCAGTTATTAATACATTAAATTTAATTAATTGGATTCAAATCAACAATCATCTAATACCAATTAATAATATATGGAAAAATATTTTACAAAAATCTACAATTTTAGATATAAGAAATACTATTCATGGAGATATCAGTCCAGATCACAGTGGTATATTAGAAGTAAAAAATAGTATAGAAATAGGACATATTTTTCAATTAGAAACAAAGTATTCTAATCTTATGAATGCTAATATACAACAAAAAGACGGAAAGAAAAAAAATATATATATGGGTTGCTATGGAATAGGTATTTCTAGAATTATTGCAGCATCGATTGAACAAAATCATGATCATAAAGGAATTATCTGGCCAAATATTTTAGCACCTTTTAAAATAGTTATTATTCCAATTAATTTAAATAAATCATATTTAGTACAAAACATTGCTAAAGAAATATATAACAATTTTATTAAAGAAAAAATAGATATAATTTTTGATGATCGAAATGAACAAACAGGAATAATGTTTGCTGAAATGAATTTAATTGGTATACCACATCAATTAATTATAAGAGAAAATAATTTAATTAATAATCAAATTGAATATCATAAAAGAGGTACATCAAAAAATATTTTAATATCTTTACACGAAGTAATTGAATTTATGAAAATCAAGTTATGTATCTAGTATATACTTTATACACAATGTTAATTATACATATTTAATATATAAGTCTTATTAATTTTTACATATCTATATCTTTAAAACATTAATTTTACATACTTTATTCCTATTATATTACGAACATCATACAGTAAATTATCACTTGGAATTACATTCCATTGTACACCTAATAAACATTTATCATATATTGTGATATTTTGAGAATAACTAACGTAAATAGGCACAGTTCCTCCTATATATTTTTGTAAAATTATACATAATTCATCTAAAATAGAATTAGATTTTTTTTTCAAGTCTAAAACAATAACAATTTTTTTTACATATCGTTCTCTTGCTGAATGCAAATTCATTATATTTTTTGCAATTATTTTATAATTTTTAGAAATTGGATCAATTACCACATGACCTTTAATTATTAAAATTTCATCTTTTACTAAAATATCTTGATATTGATTTATCAATTGAGAAAATACAATAACTTCAATTTTTTTTGATCGATCTTCTAATTGCAAAATTAAATAACTATTACTATTTTTAGAAACTTTTTTTTTAATATACCCAACTATTCCAAAAACAATACATACAGTTTTATTATAAGTAATTGAAAAAACATCCTGAATACGAAATCCTTTTGTATAATATAATAATTCATACAAATATTCATTAATCGGATGACCTGTTAAATAACAACCTAATGTTTCCTTTTCAAAATATAATTTTTGTTTTTCTGACCAAAGAATAGAGTTCTTGACCGATTTATTCATAATGTTTTGAAAAATATTATTAAAATTACCAAACATAGTTTGTTGTCTATTATTAAATTCTATTACATATTGATTAGCTGCTTTAATAATATTATCCAAATAATGTACTAATGTATCTCTATTAATTTTAAACACATCTAATGATCCAGATTTAATTAATTTTAATATAATTTTACTAGTTAATTGCTTAGTATCTATTCGAACACATAAATCAAAGATATCTCGAAATATTCCTTTATTATCTCTAGATTGTATTATAGATAATATAACATTTTTACTAATTCCTTTAATAGCACCTAAACCATATACTATTTCTTTTTTATTATTTACAAAAAAATGAAATTTACTGTAATTAATATTAGGTGATAATAATTTAATATCCAAACGTAACACCTCATGAATTAAAATCACAAGCTTATCTATATTATCTATTTCAGTATTCATAGCAGAAGCTAAAAATTCTTCTGGATAATATGTTTTTAACCACAGTGTTTGATAAGATATTAATGCATACGCTGCTGAATGAGATTTATTGAAACCATATCCAGCAAATTTTTCTAATAAATCAAAAATTTTTATTGATAAATTACTGTCAATACCATTTTTTTTTGATCCTTCTTGAAATATAAATCTTTGTTTCGACATTTCTATAGGATTTTTTTTACCCATGGCTCTCCGTAAGATATCAGCTCGACCTAATGTATAACCAGATAATACTTGAGCTATTTTCATAACTTGCTCTTGATATAAAATAATACCATAAGTTGAATTCAGAATTGGTTTTAATAATGCATGTTGCCAATTTTTATCAGGATAATATATTTTTTCAAGTCCATGTTTACGATTAATAAAATTATCAACCATTCCAGACTTTAATGGACCAGGACGAAATAATGCCACTAAAGAAATAATGTCTTCAAAAGTATCAGGTTTTAATCTTTTAATTAAATCCTTCATACCTTTTGATTCTAACTGAAAAATACCTGTAGTTTCAGCTTTTTGTAATACATGAAAACACTTACTATCATTTAAATCAATTAAATTAATATTAATTAATTTTTGATTTTTTAAATTTTTAGTAGAATTATTAATCATTTTTACTGTAGAATCAATAATTGTTAGAGTACGAAGACCTAAAAAATCAAATTTTAACAATCCTACATACTCAATATCATTTTTATCAAATTGTGTAATAGGATTCTCTCCTTTATTGTCATAATATAATGGAGAAAAATCAGTAATTTTTGTTGGAGATATTACTACACCTCCTGCATGTTTACTAATATTACGAGTCACTCCTTCTAATTTTCTTGCAATATTAATCAATATTTTTACATCAGAATTAGTTTGATATAAATCAGTTAATTCTGAACATACTAATAATGCTTTATTTAATGTCATTCCAGGATCTAATGGTATTAAATGAGAAATTTTATTTAAAAATCCATATGGATATCCTAATACACGACCTACATCTTTTATAACAGCTTTAGCAGTCATAGTTCCAAATGTAATTATTTGTGAAACTGCATCACTACCATACCTGTTAGAAACATGCTCAATTACTTTGTCTCTTTGATTGATACAAAAATCAATATCTAAATCAGGTAACGAAATTCTTTCTGGATTCAAAAATCTTTCAAATAATAAATTAAAAAATAAAGGATCTAATTCTGTAATTCTTAAAGCATAAGCAACTAATGAACCTGCTCCAGAACCTCTTCCAGGCCCAACTGGTATACTATTATCTTTAGACCATTTAACAAATTCCATAACTATTAAAAAATAACCCGGAAAACCCATTTTATTAATAACATCTAATTCCTCATTTAATCTATCATCATACTTTTTTCTTTTTTTACATCTAATATTGATATCTGGATAAATATATTCTAAACGTTTTTCTAATCCTTCCTTAGATTTAATAATTAAAAATTCCTCAATTTTTATATTTTTTGTAGGAAAATTAGGTAAAAAATATTCACCTAAACGAATTGTAACATTACATCTTTTTGCTATTTCTACTGTATTCATTAATGCTTGAGGAATATCTATAAATAACTTATACATTTCATCTTCAGTTTTTAAATACTGTTCACATGTATATAATTGTGATAAATAAACATTATCTATTGGAATTCCATGTTGAATAGCAGTACGAATCTTATGATTATAAAAATCTCTTTTATGTAAAAAACAAACATCATTTGTAACTACCAGAGGAATTCTTTCCATTGAAGCAATCAACTTAGCTCGATGTATATATAATTCTTCATTAACACGATTTGTTCTAGTTAGTTCAATATAATAATTATCAGGAAAATAATTTTTATAAATAGATAATACATCAGAAATTATTTTTTTTTTACCAGCTATCAAACTAATTCCTAAATCTCCATAAATTCCTCCAGATAACACAATCAACCCATTTCGATACTGTATTAACCAATCTTGTTCAACAAAAACTGAAGAAATAGAATCCGAATAACCTTTTTTATATGCTTTTGTAATCAAAATAATTAAATTAGAATACCCTTGATTGTTAGTTGCTAATAAAGTTAATTTAGTTAATTTATCCGGAACAACCATAGATTTAAGATGAATATCTATACCAATAATAGGTTTTACACCTGAGTTACAAGCAGCTTGATAAAATTTAATAACACCATGTAAATTATTAAAATCTGTTAAAGCTACTGATGGAAAACCTAAACCAGATACATACTTAATTAATTCTTCAGGTTTTGATATCCCATGAATTAAAGAATAATCACTATGTACACGAAGATGGATAAATCGAGGTTTATACATAAATATTTACCAATGATCAATATTTTCAAAAAAAATATCACTTTAATAAATTCTATTTATTATTAAATAATTTTTGTACTGGAAAAAAAGAACGACGATGAAAAATTGTATGACCATATTTTAATAACGCATTTAAATGATATTGAGTAGGATATCCTTTATTATCTTTAAAATTATATTCAGGATAAATTTTATCTAAATTAATCATTTCTGTATCTCTATAAACTTTAGCTAAAATAGAAGCAGCACTAATTTCAGGAATCATATTATCACCTTGTACTATAGACATAGAAGGTATATGAATATTAGGAACATGCTTTCCATCAAAAAAAATAAAATCAGGAAAAACATTTAATTTTTGTACTGCACGATACATAGCTAATAATCTAGCACGAAAAACATTTAATTGTTCTATTTCTTCAATATTAACAGAACCAATCCCCCAATATCTTGCTTTAGCAATTATTTCCTTGGATAATCTCATACGAGATTTAATTGATAATTTTTTAGAATCCTTCAAACCATAAATAGGAGTTCTATAATTTAGTATTACTGCAGCACTGACAATATTTCCGACTAAAGAACCACACCCTACTTCATCTACTCCTACTATCAATTCAGATTTAACTACAAAATTTAATTTATTCATATATATTAAATTCATACAAATAAGAAATATAATTTTTAATAAAAAATATAAATATAAAATTATAAATAAAAAATTTGTCTTAAAACAGTCTTTATTTATTAAATTATATTTATCAAATATATATATATTAATTATAATTCATACAAGTTAATGTGGATTTACATACCATTTTATTATCTACTGTAATTATACCTTTAAATATATAAAATCCTTTTTTTGATTTATCTAAAACCACAGTAATAATCATTTGATCTCCAGGAACTACAAATTGTTTAAACTTAGTTTTATCTATACCAACTAAATAATATGGTTTACAAAGTTTAGTTGATTCATTATTTTTAGATAAAAAAATTCCAGCAGTTTGAGCAATAGATTCAATCATTAAAACACCAGGAACTATCTTTTCTATTGGAAAATGTCCCTGAAAGTATGACTCATTAATCGTTACATTTTTAATAGCTACAATTAAATTATTTTTAATAAATTTTAAAATTCGATCTACTAATAAAAAAGGATATCTATGTTGTATTGTATCTAATATTATCTTCACAGAAAAGATCTCTAATTTTTATTTTAATTATCTTATTACTGAAATATTAATTTATATTTATTTTATTAAAATTAATTAAAATAATAAATGTAATTAATTTAAAATAACAATATATTTTATACAATTCTAATTTAAAAAAAAAAAAAATTATTATTGGATTAATATATATTATTTATATAATGTATAAATAAATATTAAAATACATTTCCAATATTAAATTGAAATTTTTCTATTTTATATCTATCGTAATTACCAATAGGTTTAGCATAAGAAATAATAATTTTCCCTAATGAAGTATTCCATCTTAACGTTATACCAATAGAACTATGAATTTTATTAGGATTCTTATAACTTAATGTTTTATTCCAAAAATTGGAGTCAAACATATTTTTCCAATGTCTGTCCCAAACAGTACCTACATCTAAAAACAATGAAGTACTAAATTTATTTTTCTTTATTTTATCAAAAATTAAATTAGGAAAAAATAAATCTACATTAGTAACTACCATATAATTACCACCAATAAAATTATGTATTTGACAAATACTATTTTTTTTATCTTGTATACAAGAATGCATAGTTGTATCATAAGTAATTAATTGAGGTCCAATACTATTCATATAAAATCCACGTACTGAACGTAAACCACCAGCATAAAAATTTTCATAAAATGGCATTTTTTTATTTAATAACCATGTATCTCCTATACCTAATTGAGAATGTAATAACAATCTAAAATGTTTTAATTTATCTAAAAATACAGATTGATTATTATCTAATATAAATTTATAAAAACTATTATCTGATCCAGGAATAGTAATTTTACCTGTTAATGTTGAAATATTTTTTAACATTTGTTTATTAGATGATAATAAATAATGATTTTTTAAAAAATAATTTATAGAAAAATCATCTGTATCACTATCTCCACGTTGTTTATGTACAAATTTATTAAAATTATTTAATAAATCATGAAAACGAAATACTTTAGATTTAATATACGATAACCCATTATGTATGTATCCTATACCTACCTGTAATTGATTATGTTTATCTAAAATGTATCCTATACTAGAATTCAAACCAAATCTTTTATCCATATAATCTGAAAAATGACTATAACCTCCTTTAAATTGATCATAGAAAATACGATTAGTAAATATTTTACCGTCTTTAGTCCAATATGGATTGGCTAATACAATTTCTCCATAAGTTTGATAATTATTATTTAATGTATTAATTTTAAATAATTGACCAGATCCAAACCAATTATTGTGAATTAAATTTAAATTAATACTTACACCTGTTTCTAAACCATAACCTGAATTAAAGTTCAATGAACTAGAATGTTTTTCTTTTATATTAAAAACAACATCTATTTTACTACTATCATTAGCAACAGAATGAATATTTACATCAACATGTTTAAAAAAATTAGTATTCATTAACATTTTCTGTGCATGATAACAATCATTCTTCCTAAAAATATCACCTGGAATTAAATGTACTATATTAAATAAAATTGAATTATTAGTGTATTTATTTCCTTTAAAATAAACATGATGTATAAAATAACGAATACCAGGAACAATATGAATTTGTATTTCAACAGTTTTTTTACTTTCATTAAATTCAGGAATAATTTCAACTTGAACATTATTATAACCATAATTAACGATATTTTTTACGATTTTGCTTTTTAAATTATTAATTTTAAATATATTATAGATTTCTCCAGGATGAAAATGTAATAACTGAATAAATTTAGTACAATAATTTGAAAATTTTCCATTTATTAATATATTAGAAATATGATATTGTTGACCTTCATGTATATCAATCATTATAGAAATATTTTTATTGTAATTATCTCTAGATAATTTTATAAAATTAAAAAAAAAGTGAATATAACCTTTTCTAAAATAAAAATGTTGTATAGTATTTAAATCATCTTCTAAAATTTTTGGATAATAATTTTTGTCTCCTACAATATTCCACCATAATAATTTTTGATATGTTTGTGATAAAGAATAAATATTTTTTAAAGAAAAATTTTTTGTACCCGTTATTTCTACTTTATTTAATTGATAAAAATAACCATCAAAGAGATAAATATTTATATTGGCAAAACCATGGTGTAAAATCTTTAATCTAATATCTATTGTAAATTTATATTTTCCAACTTTTTGATAAAAACTTATTAATTGTTTTTTAAAAATATTAATTGTAAATAAATCAAGATAATGTCCTTCAATAATTCCTAACTTTTGCAAATTAATTTTTAGTTGATCAATAGAAAGAATTTGTGTTCCTAGTAAAGAGATATGAGAAATAATCAATTTTTCTTGTAATTGAAAAATCAAAGTATGATCAAGTCGGAACACTTTAATATTTTCAAATTTTTTTGTTAAAAATAACGAATAAATAGCATTATCTAAATCTTTTTTTGAAATAAGTTGATTGATATGAATACAAATATTACTTAACACTTGATTTAATGGTATTCGATGTAAACCTACAACTTCAATTTTTCGAACAATCCATTTATTCTCTGCTTGTACATTACTACTCATACTAGAAATAATGCATGTCAAAACAATAATTAATATTTTTTTTATTACCATAATCATATTATCTTCTTACAATCATTTGAATATATATAGTTATCTTATTTTTATATTAATATCTTATATATATTAAAAATAAAAATAATACACAAAAAAAAATATTTTTAAATAAATTTATACATATATGTATATATTTAAATAAAGTAATAAAAATAAAATATAAAATTAATATATAATGAAGAAATAAAAAAAAATTAAGATTTGTATATTACATATATAATATATATATATAAATTATTATTAGTAAATTTTTTATATTAATTTAAAATAATACTGTATATAATAAAAATTATAAAAAATCAGTAAAAATATATATTTATTAAAAATAGTAATTATCATAAATATATTTATAAAAATTTTATTATATATTAATAAATTAATATATATAGAAATTCAATACTAATAAAAATATAATTAAAAATTTTACAAATACTAAATATAAAAAAAATATAAAAAATTAACATTCAAAAAAATATACATTATTTAACAACTGTCTAAAATTTCTATTTAATTATAAATATTTTATAATAATTTTATATTATTAAAACTTATTTTAATTATTTTAAATAAATATTTATGTAAATAAATATTAATTAATGTTAATACATATAACTATTGATAATATTAAATATATATATCTTAAATTCTGGAATATTATGTATTTATAATTACAATAATTAATTGTAATATAAAAAATTATATATGTAAAATACTAAATTTAATGTATTAAATTTATTAAATTTAATTAATATAATCAATAACAACATTACAATACAAAAAAAGATTGTATGAATAAAAAAAATATTTGAATCAAATTAAATTACTATAAAATAAAATTAAAATACTAATTCTCTATAACATAGACAAATATGAAAATTGATCTATTATTATATACATATATATCAAATAATATTTTATTTTAATTTATTTAAATATTTTTATACATAACATAACACAAAAAAAATACAAAAATGATATTTTTAATGATCTATTTAATTAACAATTAAAATATTATTTATATAATACATTTCACATAATTTATTTAATACTATACTAATTTTAATTAATTTTTATTTTTATACTACATATTATTTAAAATAAAAATTAATATATTAATTATTTTATAGACTCTATTAAATATTAATATAAAAAAATTATATATATATATCTAAATCAAACAGAGATACAATAGCTAAATATAATATATAAAATACATATGTAAAAATAAAAATACTTTTTTATTTCTTATTTTATTTTAAATTTATTATATATATTATATCTAAAAATTTATTTTTATATTAATACATATTTTAAAACGTCATTAATTCTTTTTCTTTATTTAATAAGATCAAATCTATTTCTTTAATATATTTATCCGTTTGATTTTGAATAATTATTTGAGTACTATATTCATCATCTTTTCCTATAATATTCTGTTTAACAAATTTTTTAATTTTATCATTCATAGATCTTCTTATATTACGAACAGCAATACGACTAAATTCAGCTTCTCCACGAACTAATTTAATTAAATTTTTTCTTCTTTCTTCTGTCAATACTGGAAATATTACACGAATAATATCTCCCACTATATTTACTTGTAAACCTAAATTAGAATTATTAATAGCTTTATATATTAAATTACTGACTGATTTATCAAAAATATTAATTTTTAATGTACGAAAATCTTCAATAGATATATTAGATATATTTTTTATAGCTTGTAAAGACCCAAAATATTCAATATGAATTCCATCTAATACAGTAGGTGATGCTTTTCCTGTTCTTAACTTATCAATATTTATTTCAAACAATTTTACACACTGCATCATTCTATTTTTTACATCATTTTGAAAATCTAATAACATTATTTCTCCAATAAATATTTTAATTTCAATTTTAAAACATAAAATACTGCAACAAATATCAATAAAAATCATATTTTACAATAATAAAATTATTTAATAATAGAAAATAAATTAAAATGAATACATCTATATTAAATATAATTTAAATATTTGAAGCAGTAATTAAAGTACCCTCGTTTTCTCCTAATATAATACGATGTAAAGCACCTGATTTATTAATATTAAACACTCGAATTGGTAAAGAATGATCTCGAGCTAAAGTAAAAGCAGATAAATCCATCACTTGAAATTCTTTTTCTAACACTGTATGATAGCTTAATTGTTTATACATCACAGCATTTAAATGTTTTTCAGGATCCAAGTCATACACACCGTTAACTTTAGTACCTTTTAATAAAATATCAGCTTGAATTTCAATACCTCTCAAACAAGCTGCTGAATCAGTTGTAAATAATGGATTTCCTATACCTGCAGAAAAAATTACAACATGTCTATTAGACAATAATCTTATTGCTTTTTCATAATTATAAAT
Source organism: Buchnera aphidicola (Eriosoma lanigerum) (assembly GCF_964059125.1). NCBI lineage: Bacteria > Pseudomonadati > Pseudomonadota > Gammaproteobacteria > Enterobacterales > Erwiniaceae > Buchnera > Buchnera aphidicola. Next base: position 246,381 of record NZ_OZ060395.1, on the reverse strand, counting down.
TTCACAAATTCCATTAATTTTTATTGCAGACATTAGACGAACATCCATAGATGCTCTATCAATAGCATCCTTAACAGCTAAACTATTAATAATAGTAGACAAGATTCCAATCTGATCGGAAATAATTTTGTTTACTCCAAGTTTTTTTAAATGTAAACCTCGAAACAAATTACCACCACCTATTACCAATCCAATTTCTACACCATAATCAAATAAAATTTTTATTTCTTTTGCAATACGATCAATAGATTGAATATCAATTCCAAATCCATCTATATTTTTTTGTAAAGTCTGACCACTTATCTTCAATAAAATGCGTCTATATATAGGTTTAGTGTTACTCTGAATGGTCATTATTTTTTAAACCTAATTAAATTAAATATAATATATAAAATTATATTTAAAGTATAATATTAAATGAAATCATATTTTTATATATTTTTTATATATATAAATTGTTTAGTTTAAAATAAATTTATATTTAGTACATAAACAAAATTCCACTAACAAAAAATTTTAAAATATTATTAATTACAATTATTTTTAATATTTTCTCCTAATTCAAATCGAATAAAAGATTTTATTTTTACTCCATGTGATTGTAAAAAATCTTTTACTTTAATTTTTAAATCAAAAATAAAATTTTGTTCTAATAAAGAAATTTCATTAATAAATTTATTAATTTTTCCATTAATAATTTTTTCAGCAACAAACAACGGTTTATTTTGTTTTTTTATTAAATCTAATTGAATTCTTTTTTCTCTTTCTATAACTTCCTTTGGTATATTATTTTTATTTAAGTAATCCGGTTTACTAGCTGCAATATGCATAGCTAAATGTTTAGCTAATTTAATATCATCAAAATTTGAACTCACTAATACTCCTATACGAGATGCATGTATATAGGAACTAACTGTTATTCCAGTTGTTATAACTACCCTTCGAATAACAATATTTTCAGAAATCCTCTGAATTAATTGATTCTTTAATAATTCAAATTTAGTATTTAATAGATTAATATCTATAATTTTTTCTATTGCTGATTGTTTTACAACTTCTTGACCAAAACGTAAAAAATCAGAATTTCTAGATACGAAATCTGTTTCACAATTAATTTCTACCATTGAACCTATTTGATTATTATCAACATATGTAAAAATTGCACCTTGTAATGCAATATTAGATTGTTTTTTTAAGATTTGAGACAATCCATTTTTTCTTAAATTATCTACTGCTAATTCTATATCTCCATGTTCTTCTAACAATGCTCTTTTACATTCCATAATTCCTACCCCAGTTCGTTTCCGTAACTCCTGTATTAAATTGACATTAACGTTATTAATCATAATTATTACCTTAATATTATCTATTATCTAAAAAAATATAAAAAATTATTTAACATATATATAAACTTACTAAATTAAAAAAATTATAATAAATTATAGTAATTTATTTAAATTATTATAAATAATTATTAACTAACTTATACTAGATGTAGATAATTCAATAGAACTTATTGAATTATTCAAAATAACACTAGTAATACTAGTTAAATATAAATTGATTGCACGAACAGAATCATCATTTCCTGGAATAATAAAATCAACACCATCAGGATTAGAATTAGTATCAACAACAGCAAAAACTGGAATACCTAAATTATTAGCTTCTTTTACTGCAATATGTTCATGATCAGCATCAATTATAAAAACAGCATCAGGTAAACCACCCATGTTTTTAATTCCACCTAAACTATTTTCTAATTTTTTTAATTCTCTTAACCTTAGTAATACTTCTTTTTTAGTTAATTTATCAAATGTACCATCTGTAGATTCTAATTCTAAATCTTTTAAACGTTTTATTGATTGACGTACAGTTTTCCAATTTGTTAACATACCACCAAGCCAACGATAATTAACATAAAATTGATTTAAATTGATAGCAATATTTTTAATATTTTTATTTGCTGCCTTTTTTGTTCCTACAAATAGAATCTTTCCTTTTTTTAAAAATATTTTTTTTAATTCTATCATCGCTAAACTAAACATAGGTAATGTTTTTTCTAAATTAATAATATGCACTCTATTACGAGAACCATAAATAAAAGGTTTCATTTTAGGATTCCAATAACGAGTTTGATGACCAAAATGTACCCCAGCTTTTAACATATCTTTCATAGAAACAGTTATCATATAATATCCCATACTAAATTAATGCAAAAAAAAAATGTATTATATTTATGTATTAAAAATTAATTAATACATTCAATATAATTATAGATCTGAATTATATTATATCCTGTTAACATTACATAAAAATATATAGTGTTAGTGATATATTCTATAATCCAATTAGATAATTTTTCATAAATATTCAAAATTTTAATTTATATATTATAATAATACATATCTATTACGTATAAAATAAATAATATAAATAATTTTATCAAATATAAAAAAATATACCAGAATATTTGAATACAATAATTAGAATATATTTTCTATTAATTTATTAATTATTTTAATTATTAATTATACATATTGTTTTTATTTTTTTTAAATTAATATTGTAATATTCAAATTACTATTTTAATACCATTAATACAAAAATGACTATATCTATTAAAACTACTCAAGAAATTAATAAAATTAAAATATCATGTAAACTAGCATCTGAAGTATTAGAAATGATTGAAGAATTTATTGTTCCTAATATTACTACTGAAGAAATTAATCAAATTTGTCATCTATATATTACAAACAAACAAAAAGCTCAATCTGCTTGTCTAGGTTATTATGGTTATCCAAAATCAATATGTATTTCTATTAATGATGTTGTTTGTCACGGTATACCAAATAAAAATCAAACCTTAAAAATAGGTGATATTGTAAATATTGATGTAGCTATTATAAAAGACGAATATTATGGTGATACATCAAAAATGTTTATTGTTCAAAAAACCAGTATACTAGGAACTAGACTATGTAATGTAACCTTAAATAGTCTATATCTATCATTTACTGTTATAAAGCCAGGAGTAAGATTACAATTAATAGGAAAAACAATTCAACAATATGTAGAAAAAAATGGTTTTTCAGTAGTAAAAGAATATTGTGGACATGGAATAGGAAAAAATTTTCATGAAGAACCACAAATATTACATTATGATGGTTATGATCAAGGAGTCATTTTACAAGAAAACATGATTTTTACTATTGAACCTATGGTTAATGCAGGTAGTCATGAAATTAGATTAATGAAAGATCAATGGACAGTGAAAACTAAAGATAGAAATTTATCAGCTCAATATGAACATACTATTTTAGTTACAAAATATGGTTGTGAAATTTTAACTAAACAACATCAAGAAAATATACCTACAATATTTATAAACTAAATCTATATTTTATTATTTAATATAAATAGGAAATAATGTTTATTATAATTAAAAAAAAAGTTATATTCCTATTTATATTATATTTATATATAAATTTAATAAAAAAACTTTTTTTACATAAAATATCTAACATATTTAAATATGTAAATTACAGAAATAACTAATATTACATTAAAAAATATAAATATATATATTTAAAATATATACTACTAGGAATAATAAATATGAACTATTACAAAAACATTATTGAATATATTTTTGATAATAAAATAAAAATTAATAGCTTTACAATTAATCAAGAAGAAAAGCAAGCTATCTCATATATTATAGAACAACTAAATACAGGGAAACTTAGAATTGCAGAAAAAATTAATAATCAATGGATTACACATCAATGGTTAAAAAAAGCTGTATTACTCACTTTTTGCTTAAATGAAAATCAAATTATAGAAAATCAAACTCATCCTTATTTTGATAAAATCCCACTAAAATATAAAAACTATACTCAAGAACAATTCGTTACTGAACAAATAAGAATAGTACCACCTGCAACTGTACGATATGGTTCTTTTATTGCTAAAAATACAATATTAATGCCTTCTTATGTAAATATTGGTGCATATATTGATACTAATACTATGATTGATACATGGGCGACAATTGGATCATGTGCTCAAATAGGAAAAAATGTACATATCTCTGGAGGTGTAGGAATTGGAGGAGTATTAGAACCATTACAAAATAATCCTACAATCATTGAAGATAATTGTTTTATCGGTGCTAGATCTGAAATTGTAGAAGGAGTAATAATAGAAGAAGGTTGTGTAATTTCTATGGGAGTATTTATTGGACAAAGTACTAAAATTTATGACCGAGAAAATAACAAAATCTTATATGGTAAAGTACCTAAAAATTCTGTAGTTATTTCTGGAAGTTTACCTTCTCAAACAGGGAATTGTAATTTATATTGTGCTGTTATAGTAAAAACTGTTGATCATAACACTTTAAAAAAAATTGAATTAAATCAATTATTAAGAAATATTAATTAAATTAATAATTACTGTTATTTTTATTTTAAAAATAAATTTTAGTCCGCTATTAAAAATGTATAGCGGACTAAATTACAATTTTTATTTTTTTAAAAATAAATAAATAAAATGATCATTACGGTTCACAAGAAAAGCAAACAAATTATTCGTTTTGACTAAAATATTTTTTAAATCTTTTATATTATTGATAATATGATTGTTAATATTAACAATAATATCATTTTTTTTAAATCCAATTCTAAAAGCATAACTATCTTTTAAAACATGATCTACCCTTACAATATTTTTTCCTCTATAATAATCATTACAAAAATATACACCATTAAGAATTTTATCATTAGTAAAATATTTTACTTTTTCATTAAAATTGTATTTTAATTTGACCAATATATGACGAACAATTCCATTTCTAAGTATACCTAAATCTAATTCTGTATTAATTGGAAATGAATTAATTTCTGTACGAAAAGAAGAAAAATTTAATATCATCTTGTCATAAACAGAAACAATAATATCTCCTGCATGAATCCCAGCTTTTTGTGCAGATGAATTAGATAATACTTGACTAACAAATACACCATGATTAGTATTAACTTTCATTATTTTAGCTAATTCTGAAGTTAACTCTGTCCCTATAATACCTAACTGTCCTCTTATTACATGTCCATATTTCATTATTTGTTTAGTTAAATGTTGCACCATATTACTAGGAATCGCAAAACCAATACCAATGTTACCACCATCAGGAGCTAATATAGCTGTATTAATACCAATAAGTTCTCCTTTTAAATTAACCAATGCCCCTCCAGAATTACCTCGATTTATTGCAGCATCAGTTTGAATAAAATTTTCATAATTTTCTAAATGCAATCCACTTCTACCTAAAGCTGAAATAATACCAGAAGTTACCGTTTCTCCTAAACCATAAGGATTTCCAATAGCTATAGCATAATCTCCAACTTTAATTAAATTTGAATTAGAAATAGTAATAGCAGTTAAATTAGTCAACAAAGTTAATTTTAATAATGCAATATCAGTACGAATATCTCTACCAATTACTTTTGCTTCAGAACATCTTCCATCATTTAATTGCACTTGTATTTTTTTAGCGTTTTCAATTACATGATTATTAGTGACAACATAACCAAATTCAGAATTAATAATAACACCTGATCCTAAAGCATGGAATTTATGATAACTCACATCATAATTTGATTTCACAGAACCATTACATAATAAATTATTTTGTAATAACACTTTTTTTTTATGTACACATATCTTACTATCGGAATAATAATTAACAGAACGTTTTAACTGACATGAATTTGTTTTTACCATTCCTTCAATACTAATACTAACAACTGATGGTATAACCTTCTCTAACATAGGTGCCAAACTAGGAGTTGAACTTTGTAATAAAGATTTTGCAATAACTGTATTATTAAATATGCTCCAAAACATTAACAATGTTGAAAATAATATCTTTAATGTTATGTGATGTATTTTCATTGTTCTATTCTCAAGTTACAACATACTCAAAAAATAATTCTAATTTTATGTTTAATTATATAATAAAAAAATAATATACACTGTATAATTTAATGGATATATATATATATAAGAATATAAATCTTTAATTAAATATATATTTCAATATTATTAAATTAATAATTAAATTAAATACATATATCTTTTTCTTCGAACCATATCTTCCAATTATTAAACTAATTAACATCACAGTAAATTGTTTTAGCAATAATTTAATTTTATATTTCATATATATACAAATACATATTTCAACTAATAAAAAAAATATTAAGATAAATTTTAGATATTATTTATTATTTACAATAAATTCTTAATATATTTTAATATTAACTTTAAAATATGTAATAATTGTTACATTAAGTATCATATAAATTATAATAATTAAATTATTACAATAAACCATAGAGCATCATACATATGTTAAAAATAATTAATTTAAATATACTATTATATATTATTTACTGTATTTATAATTTTTATATTGTGGATATAAAAATTATAAAAAAAAAATGAAATAATTAATGGATATACTATGGGTACAAATTGGAAAATTACTATTCCTAAATGTAATCTACACAACCAATCAATAAAAAACATAAAAAAAGTTATTACAAATAAACTAAATAAATATGAACAAAAATTATCTTCTTGGAATAACAAATCATTTGTATCAATTTTTAATAAATATAAAGCAAGACAACCAAAATTAATAGATAATGATTTAGAAGAAATTATTTCTATGGGAATAAAAATAGAAAAAAAAACTCATGGAGCATTAGATATTTTTATAGGATCATTAATAAATAAATGGGGATTCGGTCCTATCAAAAAAGCAAAAAAATATTTATCAGAACATAAAATAAAAAAAATTCTTAATACTACAGGAATAAAATATATTCAACTAGTTAAAAATATATCTGGAACATATATTCAAAAATCTATTCCAAATCTTCAAATTAACTTGTCTACAATGGGAGAAGGATTTGCAGCAGATCAATTAAACAAATTCTTAAAACAAAAAAAAATTCAAAATTATACTATTACAATAGGTGGAGTAGTCATAGGAAAAACTAATCAAAAAAAAAATAATATTCCAGTGGCTATATTAGCTCCAATTAATAATAAAAACATTGTTTATTCTATAATTAATCTTAAAAAAGGAAAAGCAATTAGTACATCAGGTACTTATCGTAATTATTATAAAATTAATAAAAAAAATATTTCTCATTTAATTAATCCTATAACTGGAAAACCAATTAATAATAGTTTAGTATCCGTAAGTGTGATAGCTAATTCTGCATTAGAAGCTGATGCATGGGATACAGCACTAATGGTTTTAGGATTAAAAGAAGCAAAAAAAATAGCAATTTTAGAAAAATTATCCGTTTACTTTATAATAAAAAAGAATAACCATTTTTATACATGGTATTCTCCACAATTTAAACAGTTTTTATTTTAATAAATATAATGCTTATAATAATTCAAAATATAATCTCTATTGTATATTTTATATATATATATAAATATATTTTCTCGTTACAATGTTCTTTAAACATATATTTTTTACTAACTTTATATAATTTTAAAATACATTAGAAGATATTAATATTTTTCACATAATTAAATACAAAATTTTACATTAACAACATATATTGTTGTTAATTTCAATCTTAATTAAATTAAATACAATTTTATAACTACAAAATATATTATAAATCATTACAATAGTAATATAATTAATAATAAAATATATAAAATACTATTCAATTTTCGTATCAGAAACAATCTATTTATTCTTACTACTTACTGAAGCAAGTTATTAATTAAAAAAATAAATATATATTTTTTTAGAAAATATAATTTATAAACATAAATAACAAAATATAAAAATATCACAAACTTAATTTATACTATTGGAGAAGATATGAAAATGTTATCAGGTTCAGAAATGGTAATTCAATCTTTAATTGATCAAGGAGTTCAACATATATTTGGTTATCCAGGAGGAGCTGTTTTAGACATTTATGATGCTTTACAAACATTAGGGGGTATTCAACATATTTTAGTAAGACATGAACAGGGTGCTACTCACATGGCAGACGGATATTCCAGAGCTACAGGAAACACAGGAGTGGTACTAGTGACATCAGGTCCAGGAGCTACCAATGCTATCACTGGGATTGCTACAGCTTATATGGATTCTGTTCCAATAGTGATAATATCTGGACAAGTGGCATCATCATTAATTGGATACGACGCATTTCAAGAATGTGATATGATTGGTATTTCTAGACCAATAGTAAAACATAGTTTTTTAGTAAAAAAAACCAAACATATTCCAGAAATATTTAAAAAAGCATTTTGGATTGCTGAAAGTGGCCGTCCTGGACCTGTAGTAATTGATTTACCGAAAGATATTTTAAACCCTCATCAAAAAACTTTATATTTACGTCCAGAAACTATACAAATTAGATCATATAATCCTATACAAAAAGCTTGCATAAAACAAATTCAACTAGCTGTTAATACATTATTAAATGCCAAAAAACCTGTAATCTACGCTGGAGGAGGAGTAATTAGTTCTTCTAGTCATCATGAATTAAAAGTTATTGCTGAAACTTTAAATATACCTGTAACTACATCTTTAATGGGAATAGGAGCATTTCCAGGTAATCACATACAAAGTATTTCTATGTTAGGAATGCATGGTACTTACGAAGCTAATATGACAATGCATTATTCAGATGTTATTTTTGCCATTGGAGTACGCTTTGACGATCGTACTACTAATAATTTAGAAAAATATTGTCCTAATTCTAAAATAATACATATTGATATTGATCCAACTTCTATATCAAAAACTGTTGTTGCAGACATTCCAATTATTGGAGATGCCAAATATATTCTTCAAAAAATGATAAAAATACTAAAAACAAAAAAAAATATTACAATAAATAATAATTTAAAACATTGGTGGAAATCTATTAATCAATGGAAAAATGTAAATAGTCTACAATACAACATAAATGAAAAAAAAATCAAACCTCAATCTGTAATTAAAACTATTTGGAAACTAACCAAAGGGAAAGCATATATTACATCTGATGTAGGTCAACATCAAATGTTTACTGCATTATATTATCCATTTGATCAACCAAGAAAATGGATTAATTCAGGAGGTTTAGGAACAATGGGTTTTGGATTACCAGCTGCATTAGGTGTTAAGTTAGCATTACCTAATGAAATTGTAATTTGTATTACTGGAGATGGTAGTATTCAAATGAATATCCAAGAATTATCTACAGCAAAACAATATAATTTACCAATTTTGATTTTAAACTTAAATAATAGATCTTTAGGAATGGTGAAACAATGGCAAGATTTAATTTATGAAGGTAGACATTCTCATTCATATATGAAATCGTTACCAAACTTTGTAAAATTAGTAGAATCTTATGGACATATTGGAATGTATGTAGATTCTCCTAAAAAACTTGAAAATATACTGCAATCTGCACTTGAATATGTATCTAATCAACACTTAGTTTTTGTAGATATAGCTATTGACCGTTCAGAACATGTATATCCTATGCAAATTCGAGGTGGAGGAATGAATGAAATGTTGCTTAGACCAATAAAGGATATCTCATGAGAAAAATTTTATCAGTATTATTAGAAAATGAATCTGGTGCATTATCTCGAGTAATTGGATTATTTTCACAACGTAATTATAATATTAAAAGCGTTACAGTTGCTCCAACTGATGATCTAAGCATTTCGCATATGATAATAGAAACGATAGGAGAAACAAAAGTTATTGAACAAATTGAAAAACAATTAAATAAACTTATTGACGTTCTAAAAGTAGTAGAAATTAATGATTCTACTCATAAACAAATAGAAATAATGTTAGTAAAAATTCAAATTAATGATCAAACAAAAACAGATATTTATCGCATTAATAATATTTTTAAAGGAAAAATTATTAATGTTACACATTGCAATTATATTATACAAATTGTTGGTTCTAGTAATAAATTAGATGTTTTTCTTGATTTAGTTAAATCTATTTCAAAAATAATTGATATAGCTCGATCTGGAGTAGTCGGAATTACAATAAAATAAAAATTAAAAATAAATACTATACTAATCATGTTATATGATAATCAGTATGATTCAATTTATAATTAATTCTACTAATTTTAGTTATTACTTTAATCATACTGATTTATAAAATATAAATTATTATTTTACAGTGTAATACATTCAAAATATGATATGATTAAATTTTAACATATTTCGTATTAAATCATGAAAAATAATAACAAACATAATCCAGTCATGTTAAATGAAACTATTGAATATTTAAATATTCAAAAAAATGGTATTTATTTTGATGCAACTTTTGGATATGGTGGTCATTCTTTAAACATTTTGCAACATTTAGGGAAAATGGGAAAATTATATGCAATAGATAAAGATCCTTTCAGCCAAAAATATTCTCAAAAAATTTATGATCAGAGATTTCATTTTATATATGGAAATTTTTCAAAAATATATTATTATGCAAAAAAATTAGACATTATAAAAAAAATAAACGGTATAATTATAGATTTAGGAATCTCATCTCCTCAAATTGACAATCCAGATCGTGGATTTTCTTTTATGAAAGATGGACCATTAGATATGAGGATGAACACAAATGATACACTTACTGCTTCAAAATGGCTTCTAAAAACAAAAAAAAAAAATATCATTGATGTACTTAAAAATTACGGAGAAGAACGTTATGCAAAAAAAATAGCAGAAGCTATTGTTAAAAGAAATAAAATTAATCCAATACTTCGAACATTAGATCTATCTAAATTAATTTCAAACGTTATTTCTAAAAAACAATACAGAAATCATCATCCTGCTACAAAAAGTTTTCAAGCCATCAGAATATTTATAAATAACGAATTAGAAGAAATTAATCAGTTATTAAATAATGTATTACATATTTTAAGTCCTGGAGCACGTTTATTAATTATTAGTTTTCATTCATTAGAAGATAGAATAATAAAAAACTTTCTAAATCAACATAGCTATAAAAAAAATATTTCTTCTCATTTCAATATTACTGGGAAAACAGAACATAAAAAAAATATTATACAAATAAAAAAAATTAATAAAATTACCCCCACTAAAAATGAAATTAATCAAAATAAAAGATCAAGAAGTGCAATTCTAAGAATTGCTGAAATTATTTCATAACATCACAAACATAACGTATAAATATACATAAATTAAAAAAATTAATTGTTATAACTGTATAAATATATATATATTAATGTTTATTAATACTTTAAATTATGTAAAAATAAAATCTGGTTATTAATAAAAATTAATATTTTTTTGATACATATTATTATATTTTATTATAAATTATTTCGTAATAAAAGTAACATATCAATATATGATTATTATTTTGTATATACAATAACCAATCTATTAAATAATAGAATATATTGTTCTTACATATATAATTATATTTATTTATAAAAATATTAACTATTATTAATCAATTGCATAATAATACTTGTATAGATTTTATATTTAATTTAGTAATAATATTATACAACTATAATAGTAACTTTTATACTAAACATTTTATTTATTTTAAATAATAATATACCATTTATAATTATATAATAAAATAATTTGTAAAAAATCATCAAAACATGAAATAGGATAAAAATGATTCCATTAGAAGAAAAAAAAATAATAGTGGGGTTAGATATAGGTACCACAAAAGTTTCTACTTTAATAGGAGAAATACTAATTGATAATACAATTAATATAATTGGAATAGGTACTTGTCAATCTCGTGGAATATATAATGGAATTATAAATGATTTAGAATCTGTAATAAAATGTGTAAAACAATCTATTCATGCAGCTGAAGTTATGTCTCAAACTAACGTAAATTCTATTTTTTTATCTATATCAACTAAAGATATCAACTGTCAAAATGAGATAGGAATTATTCCTATTAATAAAAGAGCAATAACTAAATTAGATATTGATAATATAATTCACACAGCCAAATCGGTACCAATTTCCAATGAACATCATATTTTACATGTTATTCCTCAAGAATATGCAATAGATCAACAAATTGGAATTAAAAATCCAATTGGATTATCCGGAATAAGAATGACTGCTAATGTACATTTAATTACATGTCACTCAACTATAAAAAAAAATATCATTAAATCTATTAAAAATTGTGGTATTCAAATTAATCAAATAGTTTTTTCTGGATTAGCTTCTAGTATAGCTGTTTTAACTCAAGAAGAAAAAGAACTAGGAGTTTGTCTTATTGACATAGGAGGAGGTACTCTAGACATTACAATATATATAGATGGAATATTGAGACATAGTCAAGTAATTCCTTATGCTGGTAACTCGATAACTAATGATATTGCTTACGCTTTTTCTACTTCTTATACAAATGCTGAAAAAATAAAAATCAAATATGGAAATATAAATAGTTATACTTCATCAGATATAGAATATATTGAAGTAATGAATAAATCTGGTATTTATAATCAAAAATTTAAAATACATACATTAACTGAAATTATAGAACCAAGATGTTCTGAATTATTGTATTTAGTTAATAATGAAATCGTACAAATACAAAATAGTCTTAAAAAAAGTGGAAAAAACTATCAATTACTAGCTGGAATCGTACTTACTGGAGGTAGTGCAAAAATAAAATCATTAACTGTATGTGCTGAAAAAATTTTTAATAAAAAAGTTAGAATTGGATTACCAAATATTATAAATGGTATTATTGATCAAATTCATGAACCTGATTACTCTACAGTATTAGGATTACTCTACTACGGTAGGAAAAAATATCATAAAAATAAACAAAGAAACATAATTGAGAAACAAAATTTTTGTAAAAAATGGTTAAAAAAAATAAATTCATGGGTAAAAAAAATAATTTAAATATTATCAACAATATTTACAATATAAAGATATTATATACAATAGCTAATAATATTTGGAGAAAAAAAAATGTTTGAATCTATAGAATTAAGTAATAATGCAATTATTAAAGTAATTGGAGTAGGAGGAGGAGGAGGTAATGCAGTAGAATATATGATTCGAGAACGAATTGAAGGAGTAGAATTTTTTTCAATTAATACAGATGCACAAGCACTAAAAAAAATTGAAGTTGCTCAAACAATACAAATTGGAACAAACATTACCAAAGGATTAGGAGCAGGAGCTAATCCAGAAGTCGGACGTATTTCAGCAGAAGAAGATAAAGACACATTAAAATCAACATTAGAAGGATCAGATATGGTCTTTATCGCTGCTGGTATGGGAGGAGGTACAGGAACTGGAGCAGCACCAGTAGTAGCTGAAATTGCTAAAGAGCTAGGAATACTTACAGTAGCTGTAGTTACTAAACCATTTCATTTTGAAGGAAAAAAAAGAATGATATGTGCAGATCAAGGACTACATGAATTATCTAAACACGTAGACTCTTTAATTACCATTCCAAATGATAAATTATTAAAAGTACTATCTAGAGGAATTTCTTTATTAGATGCATTTGGTGCTGCTAATAATGTATTAAAAGGAGCTGTACAAGGAATCGCTGAACTTATAACTCGTCCTGGATTAATGAACGTAGATTTTGCTGATGTTCGAACTGTTATGTCTGAAATGGGATATGCTATGATGGGATCAGGTATTTCATCAGGAGATAACCGAGCTGAAGAAGCATCTGCTATAGCTATTTCTAGCCCATTGCTAGAAGACATTGATTTATCAGGAGCAAGAGGTGTATTAGTTAATATTACAGCAGGATTTGATTTAAGACTAGATGAATTTGAATCGGTTGGTAATACCATTAGATCATTTTCTTCTGATGATGCAACTGTAGTTATAGGAACATCATTAGATCCTGAAATGAATGAAGATCTTCGTGTTACTGTAGTAGCTACAGGAATATCTATACAACATAATGAAGATATTAATCTTGTAAATAATAAAAATAACAAAGATATATTTACAAATTATCGATTTAATACTATTCATAATAAAGAAAAAAGAAATAATGAACAAAAAAATACTCATAATAAATCATCTGATTATTTAGACATTCCAACTTTTCTTCGAAAAAAGAAACTAAATAAATAGTAACTATAAAATTTAATATTTACTATTTATAATATAATGATAAATAATCAATATTTAACAATTTATATATTAATAATATATAAAATATATAATAAATTATATGATATCTATATATACATTTTAAAAATAGTATCAGAATATTGATAATTGATTTAAAATAAATAATATATATATTATATTCTTTAACATAATTTATTATATACATAAAATATAATCTCTTATATATTTAAAATATATTCAATATAAAAACTAATAAAATCAATATTTTAATTTTATTCATTAAAATTAATACATTACTAACATGTAATTACTAATATAACCCATATAAAGTGAAAATATAATGGAAAAATTAAATATACCAATTAATATTAGTCCAGCTGCAGCAAAAAGAACTAAATATTTAATCTTAAACCAATCAAAAAAAGATATGCATTTAAGAATATATATTACAGGAGGAGGATGTGCTGGTTTTCAATATCAATTTATGTTTGATGATAAAATAAAAGAAGATGATCTTATAATAAAACAATTAGGAATTAAAATAATTATCGATTCTATTACATTACAATATCTGATTGGAGGAAAAATAGACTACGAAGAAAATTTAGAAGGTTCTAAATTTATTATAACCAATCCTAACGCTAAAAATACGTGTAGTTGCGGTTTGTCATTTAATATATAAGATATTATTTATAATTAATATATTAATACGTTATTATTTTAAATATTTATTTATATTTAATATTTATATAAATATATTCTTAATTATAATCCATGATTAATTAAAAAAAAAAAAAAAAAAAAATGAAAATAGCTGTAATAGGTGCTATAGACGAAGAAATTCAATTCTTCAAAAATTCAATGGATAAAAAAACTATAGAACATCATAATACATATCAATTTTATATTGGATCTTTATTTCAATTTCAAATTATTCTATTAAAATCTGGAATTGGAAAAGTTTTAGCTAGTATTGCCACAACTTTATTAATTAAAGTATATAATCCAGATATAATTATTAATATAGGTTCAGCTGGTAGTATTCATAATTTATTACAACCAGGTAATATTGTTATACCTAATTTAATTAGTTATCATGACGTCAATTTAACTAAATTCGGATATAAAATAGGACAAATTCCAGGATTTCCTCAATCTTTCTCCGTAAATAAAAAATTGTTAAAAATATATCGAAAAGTTGTTTTAGAACATAATATTAAATATATGGAAGGTAATATAGTAACAGGAGATAATTTCATTTTTCAAAAAAAAAATACTATTTATATTAAAAAACATTTTATTAATGCAATTGCCGTAGATATGGAAAGTGCTGCTATAGCTCATGTTTGTTATAAATTTAATATTGCATTTTTAGTCATTCGTTCTATTTCAGATTATGCCAATAAAAATGGAGACATTGATTTTAAAAAATTTATTACTTTATCTAGTATAAATAATTTAAATATATTTCAATCTATATTAAAACACTTAAAATAAAAAAAAAATTATATAAATTATTTACTCTTACTGCCTAATATTTTAAATTAATAATATATAAGAAAATTAAAAAAAACTTAATTAAGAACAAATAATCTTTGTTATAAATAAAAATATAAATATTAATTAATAAAAAAATGTATTATATAAAATTTATTATAATAAAAAATATGTTATTTTAATTAAACTTATTCATGTTATCATATTTACTTGCTATGAAAATTACGTAATTAATATTAAAAAGTAATAAAAATTAAAATAATTAAATATTAATAAAAAACAAAACTAAAAATAAAAATATTAAATTTTTTATTATAATAAATGCATATAAATATTTTGAAATTATCAAAAAATCTTCTAAAATTATTAATAAATAAAAATTAAAACTAATTTTAAATAAAAATAAATAATTAAAAAACAGAATTAATAAATTTAAAAATTTAAATAAATGTATTAATTTGAATATCTACTACATTTATCATATAAATAAAAATACTAAATATAATCACTATATTCATAATATTTATACAATATAATATTGTATTATCTACAATATTTTAAAAAACTTATACTTTTATTTAATTGAAAAAATAAATATTATTCTATAATAATTATTAATTGTAAAAGTTATAGTAACAATTTTAGTATATGCAAATAAATTTATACATCGTAATAATTACAATAAAATTATGAAACAATATAATTTTATATTGAATTTATCTGGAACTTATTTCAATAAAATTAATATTTTTATACTTATGTATATAACAATATAAATGAAAACAAATACATACAATCTATACTAATTTTATAATTTATATCTATGATATTATTTATTCTTGAAATATTCTGAATGATTTTATTAATTCAAATTACATATTATAACATGCAAAAATCATATACAAAGTATACAATAAAATTATATAAAGAAAAATTTTATTAAGTATAATATTAATACTATTTATATATTTCATGTACAAAAAATAAATTAATATAATATATTTATTATTATGTATTCATCTTATTTACATTAAGATTATGCAGTACCCAACCTGCACAATCTTATACCAATAATATAACTGAATATCACTATCTAATAATAATTAAATAAACCATAGAAATAATTAATTGTGAGTTAAAATATCAGTTATAGTACCTTGAAATATTTTTGCAGATAAACCAATTGATTCATATAAAGTAGGATGTGCATGAATGGTTAATGCTAAATCTTCTGCATCACAACCCATCTCAATAGCTAATCCTATTTCCCCCAATAGTTCTCCAGAATGTTTACCGACTAAAGAACCTCCTATAATTCTATTAGTTTTTTTATCAAAAATTAATTTAGTCATTCCATTTCCAGAATTAGACACTAATGCTTTTCCTGAAGCTTTCCAAGGAAAAACAGCACTAACATAATCTATACCAAATTTTATTGCTTCTTCTTCTGACACACCTACCCAAGACAATTCAGGATAAGTATATGCTATTGCAGGTATAACTTTAGGTTCAAAATAATGATTTTTACCAGAAATTACTTCTGCAGCAATATTAGCTTGATAAATACCTTTATGTGCTAACATTGGATGACCTAATACATCTCCAATAGCATAAATATTTTTAATATTCGTCTTAAGTTGTTTATCTACAATAATAAAACCATTATTATCTAATTGTACTCCCAATTGTTCTAATCCTAAATTATTACAACTAGCTCTTCTACCTATTGCTACTAAAACAGCATCATAACAAGATTCAAATTCTTTTTTATTATTATCTTTCATCTTGATATAAACTTCATGCCTTCTACTTTCTACTACTTCAATTTTAGCATTTAATATTAAATTAAATTGTTTTTTAATACCTTTTTTAAATATTGCAATAATATCACGATCAAGAAAAGGTAACAATTGACTAGAAGAATCAATAACATCAATATTAGATCCTAAAGCACTATAAAAAGTAGCCATTTCTAAACCAATAATTCCAGCTCCAACAATTAAAAATCGTTTTGGTATCATAGATACATTTAAAGCATCTGTAGAATCCCAAATACGAGTATTATCCCTAGGAAATAGTTTCGATTTTATAGATTTAGAACCAGTAGCAATAATAGCATGGGAAAAATGTACACAAATATTAGTATGATTATTATCAACTATAATACTATTTCTAGTATTAAAAGAAGCACTACCATGTAATACTACTATATTTCTATGCTTTGCAAGAGTGTTTAAACCATTAGTTAATTGATCTAATATTTTATTTTTCCAAAAACGTATTTTAGACAAATCAATATTTGGAACACCAAAGTCTATACCTTTAGACGATAATCCTTTTACATCATTAATGACTTCTGAAATATATAATAAATATTTAGAAGGAATACAACCAACATTTAAACATACACCACCTAAAGTACTATATTTTTCTATTAATACAGTTTTTAAACCCAAATCAGCACAACGAAATGCAGCTGTATATCCAGCTGGTCCTGATCCTAACACTACTACTTGTGTTTCTATTTCTTTGTTCATTATAAAATTCTCAATTGATTTTTAATATAAAAAATAAACTATATATAAATGATTTTAATATAATTATAAATAATTAATACAACCATATTAAAATATATATATTAATATAATACATATACTATATGCTAAATATCATACATACTGTTATGATTTACATCATAAACAACCGAATATCAGATAAATGAGTAATAAGAAAATTTATAAAACGTGCAGCCTCAACACCATTAATAACACGATGATCATAAGAAAGCGATAAAGGTAACATTAATTTTGGTTGAAATATTTTTCCATTCCATACAGGTTTAGTTATACATTTTGAAATTCCTAAAATAGCCACCTCTGAAGCATTAATAATTGGAGTAAAATTAATTCCTCCTACACTACCTAAATTAGATATAGTAAACGTTCCATCTTGTAAATCAGATAAAATTAACTTTTTTTCTCTAGCTTTATTAGAAATATTTATTAATATTTTAGAAATTTCTGCTATACTTTTATTATGTATCTCTTTTAAAACAGGAACTAATAATCCATCTGGAGTATCTACAGCAATTCCAATATTAATATGTTCTTTAAATAAGATGTATTCTTTATCAATAGAAAGAGCACTATTAAACTTAGGAAACATTTTTAATGCTTTAATTACTAATTTAATTATAAATGATAGCATAGTTATTTTATTTATTTGATCATTAATATTTAAATTATATTTTTTACGAAAAGAATCTAAATCAGTTACATCAGCTTCATCAAAATGAGTAACATGTGGAATATTATTCCAATTATTTGACAGATGACAACCAGTAGAAATTTGTATTTTAGTTAATTTCACCGGTTTAATGACATTAATATGATCAACTTGCAAATTTTTATTTTTATTCAATTCATTTAAATTATTACATGATAAAGAATCATTTTTATTAGTCAAATTATTAGCATGATATTGATCAAGATCTGATTTTAAAATTCTATTTTTAGGGCCTGTCCCTTTAATACATGATAGATCAATATTTTTTTCCCTAGCTATTTTTCTAATTAATGGACTAGCATGAAATAATTGCAAATTGTTATTATTTATATCTAAAGAATGTTTAATGTCATTTTTTATATTATTTGTACTATCACAAGAATTTGATGTTTCTTCTACAAAATTTTTTTTTTGTATTGCATGTATTTCTGGTGTGTCAATTAGCATAATGATAGAATCAGTTTTAACTTTATCTCCTACTTTTACGTTTATCATACTAACAATACCAGAACATGGTGCAGGTATTTCCATAGAAGTTTTATCACCTTCCACTAAAATCAAACCTTGATCTAAATGAATAAAATCACCTATTTTAACTACAACTTCAATTACTTCTACTATATCTGATCCTATATCAGGTATTTTTATTTTCATTTCCATATTTCTCTATACCTCTTATAATAAACATGGATTTATCTTATTAGTATCTATATTAAATCGACTAATTGCGTTTATAACTAACTCTTGATCTATATTTCCAAATTTAACTAATGCATTTAATGCACTAATTACAATATAATCAACATTAATTTCAAAATGAGATCGTAATTTTTCTCTACTGTCTGATCTACCGAATCCATCAGTTCCTAACACATAATAAGAAACAGAAGGTATATATGCTCTAATTTGTTCAGCAAACAATTTCATGTAATCTGTTACTGCAATTGTTGGATAGTTATTCATCACCTGTTCTAAATAAGACATTCTATTTTTTTTATTTGGATGTAAGAGATTCCATCTAACACAATCTTGTCCATCTCTTGCTAATTCCGTAAAAGAAGTTACACTGTACACATCTGAACCTATAGAATAATCCATCATAAGAATCTGTGCAGCTTGTCTAACTATTGGTAAAATAGAACCAGAACCTAATAACTGTACTGTTCCTTTTATCCCTGATAAAGTTTCTAATTTATATATTCCTTTACAAATACCATAATTGATATTTTCTAACAAACCAGGCATTTCATAATTTTCATTACAAGTAGTAATATAGTAATATACATTTTCTTGTTTTAAACCATACATTCTTTGTAATCCATCATGTAAAATGACAGCTAGTTCATATGAATAAGCTGGATTATAAGATCTACAATTAGGAATTGTTAAAGACTGAATATGACTATGTCCATCTTCATGCTGTAAACCTTCTCCATTTAAAGTTGTCCTTCCTGAAGTAGCACCAATTAAAAAACCTCTCGCTTGTTGATCAGCAGCTGCCCAAAGCAAATCTCCTATTCTTTGAAACCCAAATATAGAATAATATATATAAAATGGAATCATAGGTAAATCATTAGTACTATATGAAGTTCCAGCAGCTAACCAAGAAGCACCTGCTCCTAATTCATTTATTCCTTCTTGTAAAATTTGCCCTTTCTCATCTTCTTTATAAAAAGCAAGCAATTCTTTATCTTGTGGTATATACTGTTGACCTTTAGAATTATAAATTCCAATCTTACGAAATAATCCTTCCATTCCAAAAGTTCTTGCTTCATCTGCAATAATTGGAACAATATGTTCTTTAATATAAATATTATTTAATAAAATATTTAAAAATCGAACAAAAGCAATTGTAGTAGAAATCTTTTTCTTTTGTTGATCTAATAATACTTGAAAATCTACCAAATTCGGTATGACCATTTTTTTAGTAAAATTAGGTGATCTTGATGGTAAATAACCTCCTAATAACTTTCTTTGATTATGAAGATATTGATATTCTATAGATGTTGGTGAAAAACGTATATAAGATAATTCTTCTACTTCTCTTTGACTTAACTGGATATTAAAACGATTTTTTATATAATTTAAAGTAGTAATATCTATTTTTTTAATCTGATGTGCAATATTCTTTCCTTCAGCTACTTTTCCTATTCCATAACCTTTAATAGTATGTGCTAAAATAACTACTGGTTTTTTTTTTATTTTTAATGCTAATTTTAATGCAGCATAAATTTTTTTTGGATCATGTCCACCACGATTTAATTTCCATATTTCATCATTAGACATATTTTTAACTAATTCTAAAGTTTCGTTATATTTACCAAAAAAATTTTTTCTAATATATTCACCATCTTTAGATCTAAAAGTCTGATAATCTCCATCAAGAGTTTCGTTCATCAATTGAATCAATTTTCCATTTTTATCTCGATGTAATAAACAATCCCAATTTCCTCCCCATATAACTTTAATTACTGCCCATCCACAACCATGAAATATATTTTCTAATTCATCAATTATTTTTCCATTTCCAATTACTGGCCCATCTAATCTTTGCAAATTACAATTAACAATGAAAATTAAATTATCTAATTCTTCTCTAACAGCTACTGATAATGCTCCTTTAGATTCTGGTTCATCCATTTCCCCATCTCCTAAAAAAGCATACACTGTTTGATTAGTAGTATCTTTTAAACCACGGAACATTAAATATTTTAAAAATTTTGCTTGATATATAGCACAAATTGGTCCTAAACCCATGGAAACAGTAGGAAATTGCCAAAAGTTTGGCATTAATTTTGGATGAGGATAGGAAGATAAACCATTTCCATCTACTTCTTGTCTAAAATTATCTAATTGAGACTGTGTTAAACGTCCTTCTAAAAAAGCTCTAGCATAAATACCAGGTGAAATGTGTCCTTGAAAATAAACAAGGTCTCCACCATATTTATGATTATTTCCACGAAAAAAATGATTAAAACATACTTCATAAATTGTAGCAGATGATTGAAAAGAAGAAATATGTCCTCCTAAATCCAAATTTTTTTTTGAAGCTCGAAGTACAATCATGATAGCATTCCATCGAATAGCAGATCGGATTTTTCTCTCAATATCTAAGTTTCCTGGATAAACTGGTTCATAATTAATATCAATTGTATTAATATAATTACTATTTTTTATTTTAAAATATTGACCTCCATTATTATTAACTTTAAATATTAATTTATCTATCAAAAATTCAGCTCTATCAATTCCTTCTTCACTAATCACTGATGTTATTGCTTCTATCCAATCTTGAGTTTCAATTGGATCTAAATCATGATATATATATTTAGTCATGTTTAATTTCCTATTAATACTAATTATTTATAACATATAAGATATTGATTATTTAATAATAAAAATAAATTTTCATCTTATAATGATATAAATAAAATATAATTATAAAAAACTATATAAATATAATAATAAAATAAATAATATTAATTAAAATATAAAAATATTATTATTAAATAATAAAATTTTTACTATTAAAATTAAAATTGAAATTATATTATTTTTATTACTTATCATATTTCATATATTAAATTAATTTACAAAATAATTATTTTTAGCATTTTGAATAAAATTCATATAAATAATTTTGTATCATATATTATATATATAAATTATTTAATAATAACAAATTTAGCATTTAATTTAATAAAAATGATAAATTTTATCTTTTATTTTTTCATGTAAAATATTTGTATTTATATTATTTAATTACAATTTAACATATTAAAAAAATAGCATTTTACTACAAAAAATTGTATAATTATTAAAAACAAAAGAAAAAGTTTATATAAAAATAATTTATTAATAATATTAATTGTAAAACAAAATAAAATAATGAATGTATTCATATATTAATTACATTAATATTAAATAAATTTTTATTAATTTAAATTAATAAAAATATAAAAATTTTATTCATCACTTATAATTATAAAAAAAAAATTAATAAAAATATTAAATATATTATTAATATAAATGTAATTCAATAAGTTATTATTGATATGTAAAATTTTTTTTAATAAAAATATCAACTATTAATATTTATCAATATAAATTAATTAATACATTTATTACTGATATATATAAAATAATACACATATTTTATATTTATGTAATAAAATCATTATGATTAAAAATACAATTTTCTTGTTCTGAAACAAGAACAAAAGTAGTACGTTTAGTTAATTCTTTTAAATGTTCTGCTCCAACATAAGTACACGCTGAACGTAGTCCTCCTAATATATCATTAATAGTAATACTTACCTCCCCTCTGAAAGGCAATTTAACAATTTTCCCTTCAGTAGTTCTGTACTTTGCAATATTTCCAATATATTTATTCATAGCTAATTTAGAACTCATACCATAAAAAATTATAAATTTTTTTCCATGCTCTTCAATTATTTCACCTTCACTTTCTTTATGACCAGCTAACATACCACCTAACATTACAAAATCAGCACCTCCTCCAAATGATTTAGATAAATCTCCAGGAACTATGCAACCTCCATCACTAATTATTCTACCTCCTAAACCATGAGCAGCATCAGAACATTCTATGACAGCTGATAATTGAGGATATCCAATACCTGTTTTTTTCCTTGTAGTACAAACTGACCCTGGACCAATTCCTACTTTAATAATATCAGCACCAGATAAAATTAATTCTTCTACCATTTCTCCAGTTACAACATTACCAGCACAAATTGTAATGTTTGGAAAGGAATCTCTAGACTTTTTTACAAATGAAACAAAATGTTCTGAATAACCATTAGCTACGTCGATACAAATATATTTTAGTTCATTTGATAATTCTAAAATATTCTTTATTTTTTTTAAATCAGAATCCGATGTACCAGTAGATACCATAACATAATGAAGTAAATGAGAAGGAACGGAGTCCACAAAATTTTTCCATTGAGTAATAGTATAATATTTATGTATTGCAGTTAATATTTTATATTTAGCTAATACTTTAGCCATACTAAAAGTTCCTACAGTATCCATATTCGCAGCTATAATTGGTATACCTGACCAAATCATACGAGAATGCTTAAAAATAAATTGACGAACTAATTCTACTTGCGATCTACTTCTTAAAATAGATCTTTTTGGACGTATTAATACATCTTTAAAACTTAATTTTTTATCTTCTTCAATACGCATAGTTATATGTTCCAAAAATTATAATGTAAAAATATATTAATTGAATAAACATAAACGTATAAAAATATACATAGAATTATTAAATAATACATTAATCTCAATTGTTTCATTTATATAAAATAAGTTAATTTAATATGACTAATTCAATAATAATTATAAGCTATATTGTAACACTTACTGTAGGTATTGGTAGTGGTAAAATTATCATTATTAATTTATTTAAAAATTTAGGAATTCATGTAATTTACTATGATGAAATATCTAAAAAAAATGCAATTTAATTAATGCAATATTAAATAAAATTATAAAAAAATTATTGCTTAAATAATAAAACTAACTAGTGAAATCAATGATATATTTTATATATACAATATTTAAACTTTAATAGTTATAAAATATAGTTAAAATAACTGTTCTATCTTAAAAATACCATATAAATTAAAAAAAAATAAATTTAACTAATTCAATTTAATATTTACAAATAACAATTTTATTTCTAGAAAAAGAAATTATATAAAATATTAAATCATATATTAATTATTAATGTTTCTATTAACACTTAGATTAAAAAAAATATAAAATAAAATCAAATTAATTCTGAATAAATAAAATATACAATATCAAATAAAAAAAAAAATATATATTTCTCACAATATTATTATCCATAACATTAATAAAAATCAAATACATATATATAAATATTACAAATAGATGATAATAAATTTGATAAAAACAATATTTCATAAATTATAATAGACAAATATATATACTTATAACTTAATGTTAATTAAGTTATATATAAACATATATATGTTATTTAATAAAAAAATTGAAAGTTATATTAAATTATAATTTAATAATATATAATCATTATACAATTGTTAAAATTGTACAAAATCTAATTTAAACATATTTATATAATTAATAAAAATTGCATTATTAATGATAAAATATTATTTTATTTTATTCATTAAAAAGAGAAAATAATTTAAAATTACATAAAATAACTAAAAGATCCTATAATAAAACTAAATATTAAATTCTCATTGAAATATATATTATTCAAAAAAAATTAATATATATATATTTAAACATATTTAAACATAAATTTATAAATCAAAAATAATATTAAATTTAATAATTATATCATCATTATAATTTACTGCAAAATTAATATATTTTATGTATATTTTGTTTAAAAACTGTTTGAGAACTACTTATTGATTCTATAGATATAGAAAATAAAACAGATAATACTTCATACTTAAAATTATAAATCATAGCATTAAACAACATAAAAGATTCACGTATATATTCTTGTTTAGGATCTTGTTGAGCATAACTTCTTAAATGTATTCCTTGTTTTAAATAATCCATATCTGATAAATGTTCTTTCCAAAAATTATCTACAGTAGTTAACAATAATAATTTTTCAAATTTTCTGAAATCCTTAACATCAACTATACTTCTTTTATTATAGTAAATTAATTTAATTTCATCCGTTATATTTTTTATAATAATAGATTTATCTTTTTTTATAAATTTATTCAATAATTTTAAAATATGTAAATATAAGTTGAAATCTTTTTCTAAACAATTTTTCAAAACATGAATATTCCATGTCCTGTTTACATGATCATAAGATAAAAAATTATTAATTACTTGACTAAATACATCATCTATAAAATTTAATATAATTGAACTATGATCATGATCATCAATAAATGTATTTCTATGATAATAAATTACACGACGATGCTGATTAATAACGTTATCATATTCTAATATTTGTTTTCTAATATTAAAATTTCTATTTTCTAATTTTTTTTGAGCATTAGAAATAGCCTTAGTAACCCAACTATGTTCAATAGATACTCCAGATTTCATACCTAATTTTTTCATCATATTAATCGTTTTTTCAGAAAGAAATATTTTCATTAAAGAATCTTGCATAGATAAATAAAAACGTGAAGAACCACAATCTCCTTGACGACCAGATCGACCTCTTAATTGATTATCAATACGTCTAGACTCATGTCTTTCAGTACCGATAACATGCAAACCTCCTACATCTAACACTAATTTATGTAATTTTATCCAATTTTTCTTCAAATTTAATATTTTACATAAATTTAATTGATTTTTTTGATTAAAATTATCGTAATCAATATTACCTCCTAATACAATATCTGTACCTCTTCCAGCCATATTAGTAGCAATTGTTACTGATCCAAGTTTTCCTGCTTGAGCAATAATTTCCGCTTCTTTCATATGATATTTTGCATTCAATACATTGTGTTTTATATTTAATTGCCGTAATTTATTAGAAATAATTTCAGATTTTTCAATAGAAATAGTACCAACTAAAACTGGTTGTTTTTTCTTTATACATGATTTTATATCATTTATAATTGCATTAAATTTATCTTCTTCTGTCATATATACTAAATCTGGTAAATCATTACGAATCATTGGAGAATTAGTAGGAATAACAATAGTATCTAAATTATAAATTGTATATAATTCTAAAGATTCTGTATAGGCAGTACCTGTCATACCAGATAATTTCTTATATAAACGAAAATAATTTTGTAAAGTAATAGTAGCAAGTGTTTGATTTTCTTGTTGTATGAACACTTTCTCTTTAGCTTCTATGGCTTGATGTAAACCATCTGACCAACGTCTGCCAGGCATTATACGACCAGTATGTTCATCTACAATAATAACTTTATTATTTTTTATAATATAATCAATATTTTTAAAAAATAACTTATGTGCTCGTAAAGCTGTTGTAATATAATACATTAATGCAATATGTTGAGATGAGTATAATAATTTCTTTTCTGTAATAATTTCTTGATCAACTAATAGTTGTTCAATTTTAATTAAACCTCGTTCTGTTAAATAAACTTGACGAGACTTTTTATCAATAGTAAAATCGCCTTTCCCCTGGAAATTCTCCGAATCATCTTGTTTTTGCTGAATTAGTACATGAATAATTTTATTTATTTTAACGTATATATCAATATTTTCTTGTATAGGTCCAGAAATAATTAATGGTGTACGAGCTTCATCTATTAATATTGAATCAACTTCATCAACTACAGCATAATATAATTTTCTTTGCACACGTTCACAACTAGATAAAACCATATTATCTCTAAGATAATCAAATCCATATTCATTGTTTGTTCCATATGTAACATCTGATAAATAAGCCAAACGTTTATCTTTCAAACTCATTCCTGGCAAATTCAATCCTACTGATAAACCTAAAAATTCAAATAATGGTGTATTTTTATTTGCATCTCTCTTAGCTAAATAATCATTCATAGTAACAACATGTACTCCATAACCCATTAAAGAATTTAAATAAATAGGTAAAATTGAAGTTAATGTTTTACCTTCACCAGTTTTCATTTCAGCTATACAAGACTGATGTAATACGATACCTCCCATTAATTGTACATCAAAATGACGCATTCCAAAAATTCGTTTACTAACCTCTCGAACTGTTGCAAAAGCTTCAGGTAACAAATCATCTAATTCTGTACCATTATAAATAGCATTTTTAAATACTTTTGTTTGATTTTGTAACTCTAAATCAGAAAATTGTTTAAATTTATATTCTAAACTATTAATAATATCAACTTTTTTTTGTAATCGAAGAATAATTCGACTGTTCCGATTGCCAAACATTTTAATTAATAATTTACCTAACATATCGTTCTCATTAAAATTAAATATTTAATTTTTTATAATTTTATTAATATATTAAATATATATCAATATAAAATAAATATGATTTAAATATAAAATATTAAATTCATAATAAATATGAATAATTATATTATGAAAATATCAATATATATACATTCTATATGTATAATTCAATTATAAATAATAATATGCATTAAAATAAATATAATTAATTAATATTAATTATAATTAACATACTATATTTAATTAAATTATTTTTTATAAAAAAAAAATAATGTTTATAATATATTATTAATACTAATATTAATTTAAAATATATATAAAATAATTTATATATAAAAGATAAAAATTACTAAAAAATAATTTTAATTATATATATTTAATTAATTTATAAACATATTTAAATAAAATTTTTATAATTTATATATAAATATAAAAATAATAAAATTAACAATAAAAATATAGAAAAATTAATTTTATAAAAATCCATTATATATATAAAACAAATTAATTATTTATTCCATAAAGAAAGAATAAATATTTATAAAATAACGTATACATTATTATTACAATAATTTATAGATAGTTTCATAAAATGAAAAACTATCTATAAAAAAAAAATTAATTAAATTTATCTTAAATTTAATTCATATAAAATCATTAATACATTATTTTTTTAATATTTTTAATTTATTTATTACTTGATTAGAACACCATATAGAATTAAATATACTAATAAAAGCATTAGCAGACGCAATCAATAAATCTCTAGAAGTACCCTGTCCTTGAAAAAAACGACCATTATAATCTACTATAATATCAACTTGAGAAATAAGAGCTTTACCTAATCCTGTCGAAGATAAATAAAATTTTTTTACTGAAAAAGTATATTGCACAATTTTTTGTAATGCTTGATATACTGCATCTATAGGATCATAACACGAATTTGCAGATTTTTTTATTTCTTTACTATCACATAGTACAATAATTATAGCCGTATAACTACCGTTTATATCAGATTGAATATGCAAACTTTTAAGAAAAAAAATATCTAAATTTTTATATTGATCATCACAAAAAGCTAATTTTTCTAATTCATAATCAAATATTTTTCCTTGTTTATCAGCTAAATGTAAAAATGCATCATATAATTTGTTAATATCGTATTCATGTTCTTTGTAACCCATTTCATTCATTCTATGTTTCACAGCAGCTCTTCCAGATCGAGAAGTTAAATTAAAAGGTACTTTTTTTAAACCTATACTTTCTGGAGAAATAATTTCATAATTTTTTCTATTTTTTAATATACCATCTTGATGAATTCCAGAAGAATGAGCAAAAGCATTATTACCAACAATAGCTTTGTTTGAAGCAATATCCATACGACAAATTTTACTAACTATTCTACTAGTAGAATAAATTTCTTTTAAATTAACGTTTGTAAATACTTTCAACAAATCTTTTCTTGTTTCTATAGTCATAACAACTTCTTCTAAAGCAGTATTACCTGCTCTTTCTCCTATACCATTTATTGTACCTTCAATCTGTCTAGCTCCTGACTGAATAGCACTAATAGAATTTCCTACAGCCATTCCTAAATCATTATGACAATGTACAGAAATTACTGCTAAATCAATATTAGGAACTTTATTAAATAACAAATGAATAATATTTCCAAATTCTTGAGGAACAGTATAACCAACGGTATCTGGTATATTTATAGTAGTAGCTCCTGCTTTTATCACTTGTTCTACAATCAAACAAAGATGATCCATAGAAGTACGACCAGCATCCTCGCAAGAAAATTCAATATCATCTGTATATTGAGTAGCTCTCTTAATAGATTTCACAGCCATATTCATAATTTCTTTAAAATTTTTTCTTAACTTTGATTCCACATGCAATTTAGAAGTACCTAAAAAAAGATGAATTCTAAACTTTTCAGCTGTAGACATAGCTTCAGCAGCAATATCAATATCTTGATCTAGACAACGAGATAAACTACATACACGACTAGATTTAATAACACTAGAAATTGATTTTACAGATTCATAGTCACCAGGTGATGAAATTGGAAAACCAGCTTCTATCACATCAACACCCATCTTTTCTAATGATAATGCTATTTTTAATTTTTCTTTAACAGTTAAACTTGATTGTAATGCTTGTTCACCGTCTCTTAACGTTGTATCAAAAATTATAATTCTTTCTTTCATATATATACCTACTTTAATTTTATAAATTTATGAAATACAACATTAATATATAATTTTTATAAAATAAAAATTAAATTACTCAATCACGAATATTTATATTCATATAAAAAGATATTATGAAAGGATACAGAGATTCAGATAATAAAAACTGAATCTCTATTCAAATATTTAAATAATTAATTAATTGAAAATATAATTATATTTATATAAATAAATTTAATATTAAATATATATTTAATATCAAAATACAGTTATAGTATATAACTATATAAATTTTATAAAATAGTTATATCATTTTATATAACTATTCATTTTTAATATTTAATTCAATTATACTGAATAAAATTATTTTATAATTAAATAAATATAATAAAATTTCAATAATATATATATTACTTTTTAAATAATTATTTTATTATTAACGAATAAAAAAATTAGGTATATTTTTTTCATAATTTTTTATTAAATCTTGATTATTCATAGTTAAATCAATACTATCTAATCCATTTAATAAACAAAAACGATGAAAACAAGGAATAGAAAAAAAATATTCTTTATTATTAATTATAACTTTGTTATATTTTAAACTGACATAACATGTTATTCCTAAATTTTCATGTACTACTGAAAATATATTATCAATTTCTTGTTCTGTTAACGTTATTAATAACAAATGATTATTAAAACTATTATTATAAAATATATCTGCAAAACTCACTGCTATAATAACTTTAAATCCATAATCCATCAGTGCCCAAACTGCATGTTCTCTAGAAGATCCACATCCAAAATTATTTCTTGCTAATAAAATACTAGAATTCCTATAATATTCTTTATTTAATATAAAATCATAATTTTCTTTCTTTCTTTGAGAATCTAAAAATCTCCAATCATGAAATAAATATTGACCAAATCCTTCCCTTGTAACATGCTGTAAAAATTGTTTAGGAATAATGGAATCTGTATCAATATTAGAAATATTTAAAGGTGCAATAATACCAGAATGTTGTTTAAATTTATTCATAACATTAATTATTATCTCTTTACATTAATTGTCTAACATCAACAAACTTTCCAAAAATAGCAGCAGCTGCTGCCATAGATGGACTTACTAAATGAGTCAAACCACCTCTACCTTGACGACCTTCAAAATTCCTATTACTTGTTGAAGCACATCGTTGACCTACTTCTAATCTATCATTGTTCATTCCTAAACACATTGAGCATCCAGGTAATCTCCATTCAAAACCAGAATTAATAAAGATTTTATCCAATCCTTCATTCTCAGCTTGTTTTTTTACTTGTTTTGATCCAGGAACTACAAGAGCAGTAACACCAGGTGCAACTTTATGATTCTTTATTATTGAAGCAGCTAAACGTAAGTCTTCTATTCTAGAATTAGTACAAGATCCTATAAATACTTTATCAATAGTAATATCAGTTAATTTAGTACCAACTTTGAGTTTCATATAAGACATAGCATATTTTGCTGATTCTCTTTCAACACAATTTTTAAAAGTATGTAACATAGGTACTCTTTGAGTAATAGAACAAACTTGTCCTGGATTCGTCCCCCAAGTAACTTGAGGTTCTACATCAGTGATATCTATTAGAAACGATTTATCAAAAGATGCATCAGAATCCGATTTTAAAGTATTCCAAAAGTCAACTGCTTGATCCCAATTTTTATTCTTAGGAGAAAAATTTTTATTCTGTAAATAATCATATGTAATTTGATCTGGTGAAATAATTGCCGATTTAGCACCCATTTCAATTGCCATATTACATAAAGTCATTCTTTCTTCCATAGTAAAATTATTAACTACGCTTCCTGTAAATTCTATTACATACCCTGTTCCTATAGAAATTCCAAGTTTCCCTATAATACTTAATACTATATCTTTAGACGTGATTCCTTTACCAACAATTCCTTCTAATTGTATTTTCATATTCTTAGAACGATTTTGTTTTAACGTTTGCGTTGCTAATACATGTTCTACTTCAGAGGTACCTATTCCAAAAGCTAATGCACCAAATGCACCATGAGTAGAAGTATGAGAATCCCCACAAACAATTGTCATACCTGGTAATGTTAAACCTTGTTCTGGTCCAATAACATGTACTATTCCTTGACGAGAACTATATAAATCATATAATGTTATATTAAAATCAATACAATTTTTAATTAAAGTTTCCATTTGATGTTGTGCTTTAACACCAGAAGCCTGAATTTCTCCACTAATAGTAGAAACATTATGATCCATAGTAGCAAAAGTTTTTTTCGATTGTCTAACAATTCTATTATTCTTTCGTAATGAAGAAAAAGCTTGAGGAGATGTAACTTCATGAATTAAATGTAGGTCAATATATAATACAGGTGATTCATTTTCTGATTGATATACAATATGTTGATCATATAACTTTTGGTATAAAGTTCTACCCATAACTACTCCTTGTTTTGTAAATAAAAAGCAATCTTATTACCCATTTCTTGAGTACTAATATAGTTATTTTGATTAGTAATATCAAAAGTTCTATAACCATTTTTTAATACTTCATTAACAGACCATTCTATATCTTCAGCAATATTATATAGTTGTAAACTATATTTAAATAACATAGATAACGATAAAATTAAAGCAATTGGATTAGCAATATTTTTCCCAGCTATATCAGGAGCAGAACCTCCGGCTGGTTCGTATAAACCAAATTGCATATTATTTAAACTAGCTGAAGGTAACATACCTATTGATCCAGTTAACATTGCACATTCATCAGATAAAATATCTCCAAATAAATTAGAAGATAAAATTATATCAAAATCCTGTGGGTTTTTTATAATTTGCATACATGCATTATCTATATATAAATGTTTTACATTAACATCAGAATATTCTTTCGAAACTTTATTAACAACTTCTCTCCACAAAATGGATGTTTCTAAAACATTGGCTTTATCAATAGAAACAATGCTCTTTTTTCTAGTTCTCGCTAATTTGAAAGCTATTCTTGCAATTCGTTCTATCTCATAATTATAGTAAACTGCTGTATCAAACGCAAATTCTTGTCCATTTTTTTTTGTTCTTCCTTTTGGTCTTCCATAATAAACACCTGATGTTAATTCTCGAATACAAAGAATATCGAAACCTTTTGATGCAATTTCAGAACGAAGAGGTGATAAATGAACAAGATCTTTATGTAATTTAGCTGGACGTAAATTAGAAAATAAATTAAAAAATTTTCGTAATGGTAATAAAGCAGCTCTTTCTGGTTGTTCTTCAGTAGGAAGGTCATGCCATTTTGGTCCACCTACTGCTCCAAAAAGAATTGCATGAGAATTTTTACATCCAATTAAAGTTTCCTCTGGTAACGCAATTCCATATTTATCAATAGCTTTTCCCCCAACATCATATTCCTTTAAAATTAAATTTAAAGAATATTTTTTTTTAACTACCTCTAAAATTTTATATCCTTCACGAATAATTTCAGGACCAATACCATCTCCTGATAAAACTGCAATTTTATAATTATTCATTATCATACCTTACTATATGCCATTAAGTTAATTTTTAAAAATATTATATTAATTACGAATATAACTATCATAATAAAATAAACAAAAGAAATTATAATATTTAATATCTAAATATCATTTTAAACAAGTAATTTTTCAATCATAAAAAAATATATTTTCAGTAATTATTATTACTATAAATATTAACGAGATCTATAAAAATAAATAATTTTTTTAAATAAAAATAAATC
Source organism: Buchnera aphidicola (Eriosoma lanigerum) (assembly GCF_964059125.1). Taxonomy (NCBI): domain Bacteria; kingdom Pseudomonadati; phylum Pseudomonadota; class Gammaproteobacteria; order Enterobacterales; family Erwiniaceae; genus Buchnera; species Buchnera aphidicola. Next base: position 212,485 of record NZ_OZ060395.1, on the reverse strand, counting down.
ATTTTTTTAATTAAGATTAAAATAAGATGGATATTGAACATATATTAAATACAATCCTTTTGCTGAAGCAGTATGTCCACATAATTTTCTATCTTTACTTTCTAAAACAGTTTTCATCCAAGCTACACTTTTTTTTTTAATCCAATTTCAATTAATGTACCAACAATATTACGAACCATATGATATAAAAAAGAATTAGCTTCAATATCTATAATAATTATAGAATTTTTTTTAATAATATTTATTTTTTTTATATTACGAAACGAAGTATTTGACTGACATCCTTTAGCTCGAAAAGCACTAAAATCATGTTCTCCCAATAAGTATTGTCCTCCTAAATACATATTTTTTACATCTAAATTATGAACAATATGACAAATAGAATGCATAAATATTGCCGATCTACAAGAATAATTATAAATTATATATCTATATACACGAGATAAAGCGCTATATCGAGCATGAAAAAATAAAGGAACTTGTTTAATCCAACGAACAACAATATCAACTGGTAAATATGAATTTACTCCTAATAACCAAGAAATATCTTTTCTTATAGAAACTGTCTCAAAATGAACTATTTGACCTATACTATGTACTCCAGAATCAGTTCTTCCTGCACAAACTACAATAATCTGATGATTAGCAACTAAAGATATCGCTTTTTCTAATTCTTCTTGTATACTAATTTTATTTTTTTGTTTTTGCCACCCATGATAGCTATTACCATTATATTCCACACATAACGCAAATTTTATTATTTTATTATTTACAATCATCAACGTATCCATAAAAACAAACAACGTAATTACTATATTTAATTAAATTAGTTGTAAAAAAAATTAAACTTTATATTCATATACAAATAAAATATCAAAAAAAAAATCTTATTATTTCTATCCTCATAATATTTAATAATTATTTATTATTATATACAATATTTTTATTCCTAATATTATTCAAAATAATTTAAATTATACAATATATAATGAATGTTATGATTTATATCATACATAAAAAACCCTATTTATGTATTTTATCAAAATAAAAAATAACTATGAAAATAAAATAAGCTATATTTTAATTAACTTATTATTTAGTATAATGTATGTTATTGCTCAATATATTAATATTAATTAAAAAAATTAATAAATTTTTATATATAAAAAAAAATAAATTTATTAATTATAATAAATACTTTTCATATTAATAAAACATAATTACTCGGAACTAATCATGAAAAAAATGGAAAATTATAAACATTCATCGTTAAGTATGTTGACTATAGCTGGAGTAAAACCTTACCAAGAAAAAAAAAATGAAACTTATATGAATCCAGCACAAATTAATCACTTTAAAAAAATATTAACAGCATGGAAAAACCAATTAAAAAATGAAGTATACCGAACTATATCCTATATGCAAGATGAAGCTACTAATTTTCCAGATCCAATGGATCGAGCTACACAAGAAGAGGAATTTAGTTTAGAATTAAGAAATAGAGATCGTGAAAGAAAATTAATAAAAAAAATTGACGTTACTTTAAAAAAAATCAACGAAAATAATTTTGGATATTGCGAATCTTGTAATATTGAAATAGGAATAAAAAGACTAGAAGCAAGACCAACCGCAAATTTATGTATAGATTGTAAAACGTTAGATGAAATTAGAGAAAAACAAATGTCTGGTTAAAAATTTAATATATATTATTGATCAATAATAATTCATGTCATTATTGATCAATAATAATATATTAATATTAATTCTTTCATTTATTCTAATATAAATTTTATGATTATTATAATCAATATTTACATATATTGATTATAATAATCATTATACAACATAAAAATAATAAAAAATGAATATTTATAAAATTTCATATATCAATATAAATATAAAATTATATTTTAAATTCATTTAAATTATCACTTAAAATATATTTTATTAATAATAGATATTAAAAAAAAAAGAACTATCAATATGTTATACTAATTTTTTAAAATATCAATTTAAATACAACATCTAATTCATTAGAAATATTATTGAATTTAAAATTAAAAATTAATTATATGAACATTATTACAAAAAAAAAATATCATATTACAAAAAAAAAAATTAGTACAAATGCTATTAAAGTATTACATAGATTAAAACAAACCGGTTATCAAGCTTATTTAGTAGGAGGTAGTGTAAGAGATTTAATATTAGGGAAGAAACCAACAGATTTTGATATTACTACTAATGCTACACCAGAACAATTGAGAAAAATTTTTCGCAATTGTAGACTGGTAGGTAAAAGATTTAGAATCGCTCATGTTATGTTTCGTACTGAATTTATAGAAGTATCTACTTTTAGAAGCAACAAAATACATATTTTACCACATCAAAATCATAAAAAACATAAAAAAAATATTAATGGTATGTTACTCAATGATAATATTTTTGGAAAAATAGAAGAAGATGCTCAAAGAAGAGATATAACAATTAATGCGTTATATTATGATATTAACACTAATTGTATCAAAGACTACGTCAAAGGCATGATAGATCTACAAAAAAAAACTATTCGATTAATAGGAGACCCAGAAACAAGATATAGAGAAGATCCAATAAGAATATTAAGAGTAATTCGATTTTCCGTACAATTAAATATGAAAATTGCAGAAAAAACAGCTGAACCAATTTCTAGATTATCCATGTTATTAAAAAACATTCCTTCAGCTAGATTATTCAATGAAATAGTAAAATTATTAAAAACTGGAGTAATATATAAAATTTATCAAAAAATACAACAATTTAATATATTACAATCACTATCACTATTTTCTAAAGTTAAATTAAATAATCACACTAAAAAATTAATTCAATTAATCAGTGTCAAAGCTTTAAAAAAAATTGACAAACAAATAAAACAAAAAATTAATAATACTTTAATACCAGAATTTTTGTTCTCCACTATATTATGGTATTTACAAAAAGAAGTTGCTTATACTGTTCAAAAAGAAAAAAAGATAGACAAAAATGAAGCTTTTTTACTCTCTATTAATAAAGTTTTATCAGAATTTTCTTCTTTATTAGCACTTCCCAAACAAGTGGTATTAACAATTAAAGAAATATGGAAAATTCAATTATACATAGATACATCACTTCATGATATTACTATTACTAAATTACCTAACAATAAAATATTTGATCAAGCATATCAACTACTATTGTTACGTGCAGAAACAGAAAAAGATATTAAATTATATACAACAGCTCAATTTTTAATTAATCAATATAAATAAATTATGGATAATAACATTTATATATAATTAATAATATATAACATGCAAAAATTAAATTATATTTTTATTAAAATTTATAAATGTTATAATAAATATTCAATTTAAATAAAAATCATAATAATTAATAATACATAAAAAAAATTAAAATAACTATTTATAAATCATTTTAAAAAACAAATAATATTCAATAATTATGTAAAATATAAATAAAATATTCATTTTGTAATGATCAAATATAGAAGTTAATCTATTTATGTTAAACAATCAATTAACAAAAAATTATATATTAATCCAAATAATATATTTTATTTAGAAAAAATAACTTTTCCAATATAAGGTAAATGACGATATCGTTGTGCATAATCAATTCCATAACCAACCATAAAACCATCAGGAATAGAAAATCCTACATAATCAGCACAAATGGTTACTTCACGACACTGTGGTTTATCTAATAAAGTACATACTGATAGTGATTTAGGTTCACGAACTTGTAAAATATTTAATACTTTTTTTAAAGTTAAACCTGAGTCTATAATATCTTCTACTATTAAAACATGTTTATTATAAATACTTTCGTCTAAATCTTTTAAAATTTTTATATCTTTAGAAGATACAATATCAATTCCATAACTAGATATAGTCATGAAATCTACTTCATGTGTAATTTTTATTGCTCTGCATAAATCTGCTAAAAAAATAAATGATCCACGTAGTAATCCTACCAATACAACTTTACTATGACTATTTTTATAATGAGTAGTAATTTGCTTTCCAAGTTCACTAATTCTAGCATGTAATTGTACTTCAGGAATAACAACTTTAATTTTATGTTTCATGAAAACTAAATAGTAAATAGTATAAAAACATTTTATTATTTTACTTGATTTTCATTCTTCAGACAAAGTTAATCTAGAAAAATATATATATATTGTATATATATAATTATTTAAAATTATATCAATATAATTAAAGTAATTTTATATCGCATAATATATAAAATTAATATTTTAATATAATCAATTACTTTATAAAATTAAATATATTCCATTAAATAACAAAATTTATGTATATCTTTGATTTGCACTTTATAGAAAATAAAATTAATATTGTACTGTTTATATCAATCTAATAATATCAAAAATTCCATAGAACAAATTAATCTATAAAATTATAACTATAATATATACATTTCATTTTTTTATAAATAATTTAATAAATAAACACAGTGAAAATTAGGTAAAATAAATAAATATATGGTAAAATTTTTCGTTTATAAAAAATATTTTAATATAATCAAATCTAACTAAAGTAAATAAAAAATCATTTTAATATCATTTTAAAAATCTATTTTTAAAATTCTATAATACAAATAATCTATTTTTAGATCAAAAAATCAAAATAATTATTTCTATAGTTATTATTAAAACTATAATGTAATTAATTACCACAACAATATTATAAAATTATACTATAACTAACATTAAATGAAATTATTTTGTATATTAAGAGAATATATATTATGAAAATATTAAAATTTGGTGGAACATCATTAAAAAATGCAAATAAATTTTTACAAGTTTCTAGTATTATCGAAAAAAATACAAAAAAATATCAAGTAGCAATTGTTCTTTCAGCACCAGCTACAATTACAAATTACTTAATAAATATTATCCAACATGTGATAGAAAAAAATGAAATTCCTAAATATATTGATGATATACAAAATATTTTTTTTAAAATAATAGATGATATTTTTTATCAACAACCAAATTTTTCATATAAAAATATACATAATTTAATAAAAGATCAATTTGTTCAGTTAAAAAAAATATTACATAGCATTCAAATTCTACAAATATGTCCAAAAAATATTTATGCTTTTATTATATCCAGAGGAGAAATATTATCTATTGCTATTATGCAAGCTATTCTACAATCTAAAAAATATAATACAACTATTATTAATCCAGTAGATAATTTGCTATCTAATGGAGAAATATTAGATTCTGTAGTTGATATTTCTAAATCATCATTAAATATTCAATCATTACAAATTCCATTAAAAAATATTATTCTAATGCCTGGATTTATAGCGGGTAATCATAAAAAAGAACTAGTCGTATTAGGAAGAAATGGATCTGATTACTCTGCATCTGTTTTAGCAGTGTGTTTAAATGCAAAAAAATTAGAAATTTGGACTGATGTAGATGGAATATATACTTGTGATCCTAGAATTATATCAAATCCATTTTTATTACAAAAAATATCCTATGAAGAAGCTATGGAATTGTCTTATTTTGGAGCAACAGTATTACATCCAAAAACTATTTTTCCAATCATGAAATATAAAATACCATGTAAAATTAAAAATACTAATAATATTAAAGAGCCAGGAACATTAATTAGTACTGTAGATGATAATATACATATAAATCTTTCTCAACAAAGAAATATAAAAGGTATAACATATTTAGATTATGCAGTTATGTTGATAATATCTAGCACAACAATGGATAATACTGAACTATTAACAAAAAAAGTACTATCTATACTTGCCAGAAATAAAATATGGATAATATTATTAACACAATCTTCTTCTCAATCAAATTTTAATTTTTGTATTTTAGAAAAACAATTATCAAAAACTATATATATTTTAAAAAATGAATTAAAATTAGAATTAAATAATCATGAAATTAATCCTATTAAATTTAAAAAAAAATTATCTATTATTTCTATAATTGGAAAAGATATTCATTTTCAATCTAATATTTTTTCTAAAATTTTTTCTGCATTATCTAAAAATAATATAAATATACATGCATTAACTAAAGGATCATCTAACAATTCTATTTCTGTTGTTGTCAATCAAAATCAAAAAGAATATTGTATACAAGCTATGCATACTACAATATTTTATGATACAAAGATAATTGAAATTTTTCTTATAGGAACGGGAGGAGTAGGAAAGGTTCTCTTAGCTCAATTAAAAGATCAAATTAACCTATTAACTAAAAAAAATATTCAATTTAAAATATGTATGATAGCAAATTCAAAAAAAATGTTACAAAATTTTAATGGAATAAATTTAAATCATTGGGAAGAAAATTTAAATACATCTAAGTTTACTTTCAATTTTCAAGAACTCATTACACAATTAAAACATACCTATTTACATAATCCTGTAATTGTTGATTGTACTTCTAGTAAATTAATATCAGATCAATATATTACATTTCTTTCTTCTGGATTTAATATCGTAACTTCTAACAAAAAAGCCAATACTAATAATTATCACTATTATCAACAAATTAGAAATACAGCATTAATTTATGGAAAAAAATTTTTGTATGAAACTAATGTAGGGGCAGGATTGCCTGTTATTGAAAATTTAAAAAATTTATTAAACACTGGAGATAAATTATTACATTTTAGAGGTATATTGTCAGGTTCTTTATCATTTATTTTTGGAGAATTAAATGAAAATATTAATTTTTCTAATGCTACATATAAAGCTAGAAAACTTGGTTTTACTGAACCAGATCCTAGAGATGATCTTTCTGGACTTGACGTAGCTAGAAAATTACTTATTTTAGCCAGAGAAGCTGGTTATCAATTAGAGCTTAATGAAATTGAAATTGAATCTATTTTACCATCATATTTTAATTCTATACCAGATATTCAAACAACTATGCTTGAATTAAAAAAATTAGATAATATATTTTCTAAAAAATTTCAGCAAGCTAAAAAATTAAATAAAGTACTAAGATATGTAGGAACTATACATTCATCTGGTAAATGTCAAGTAAAAATTGAAGAAATTGATAAAAATGATCCTTTATATGAAATTAAAAATGGGGAAAACGCATTAGCTTTTTATAGTAAATACTATCAACCTATTCCTTTAGTATTAAGAGGATATGGGGCTGGAAATAATGTAACAGCTGCTGGAGTTTTTTCTGACATACTTCGTACATTATCATAAAAATTAGGAATAATTATAATGATTAAAATTTATGCTCCTGCCTCCATTGGAAATGTTGGTGTTGGATTTGATGTTTTAGGAGCAGCTATACAACCTATTAATGGAAATTTATTAGGAGATATTGTAACTATCACCTCAGCAAAAAAATTTAATTTAATTAATACAGGAAAATTTAAACATCAATTACCAAAATCTACAAAAAAAAATATTATTTGGCATTGTTGGATAAATTTTTGTAAACAAATCAAAAAAACTATTCCTGTATCGATCACATTAGAAAAAAACATGCCTATTGGATCCGGATTAGGTTCCAGTGCTTGTTCTATTGTAGCAACATTAGTAGCTTTAAACTATTTTTGTTCTGAACCATTATCAAAAATAAAATTACTTAAAATGATGGGAGAACTAGAAGGAAAGATATCAGGTGGTATACATTATGACAATGTTTCTCCTTGCTACTTAGGAGGCTTACAATTAATTATCCAAGAAAAAAATGTTATTAGTCAAAAAATACCACATTTTAAAGATTGGTTTTGGATTATTGCATGGCCAGGAATAAATATATCCACAGCTGAATCTAGATCTATATTACCTATACAATATTCAAGAGAAATCTGTATTCAACATAGTAGAAATTTAGCAATATTTATACATTCTCTTTATACTAATCAAAAAAAATTAGCTGCTCAACATATTCAAGATATTATTGCTGAACCTTATCGAATACAATTATTACCAAATTTTATGTCAATAAAAAAAATAATACTAGAACTAGGAGCTCTAGGTTGTGGTATTTCTGGATCAGGACCTAGTTTTTTTTCTATTAGTGATAATTTAAAAACTGCAGAAATTATAGCTAACACTTTAACTAAACATTATTTACAAAATGAATATGGTTTTGTACATATTTGCAAATTAGATAAAACAGGTACTAAAAAAATAGGATAATACATGAAATTATATAATTTAAAAGAAAAAAGTGAACAAGTAAATTTTTCACAAGCTATAAAATTAGGATTAGGGAAAAAACAAGGACTTTTTTTTCCAACAAAACTGCCTATAATTAATGATACATTACTCAGTGAAATGTTATCTATGAATTTTATTACCAGAAGTAGTAAAATACTATCACTATTTATTGGAGATGAAATTCCAGAACAACAAATACAGCAATCTGTTCAAAATGCTTTTCATTGTTCTATTCCAAAAATTCAATATGTACAAAATAATATAGCTTGTTTTGAATTATTTCATGGACCAACATTAGCTTTTAAAGATTTTGGAGCTCGTTTTATGGCTCAAATTTTATCATATTTAAATCATAAAAATGAAGTAATAACTATATTAACTGCTACATCTGGAGATACTGGTGCTGCCGTAGCTCATGCTTTTTATAACATGCAAAATGTACGAGTTATAATTTTATATCCAAAAGGGAAAATTAGTGAATATCAAGAAAAATTATTTTGTACTTTAGGTAAAAATATAACAACAATTGCTATTGAAGGTAGTTTTGATGACTGTCAAACATTGGTTAAACAAGCTTTTAATGATACTGAATTAAAAAAAGAAAGAGGATTAAATTCAGCAAATTCTATTAATATTAGTAGACTTTTAGCACAAATTTGTTATTATTTTGAAGCGTTTTCATTAATTTCAAAACAACAAAGAAAAAATCTAATAATTTCTATTCCATGTGGAAATTTTGGTAATTTAACAGCTGGTTTATTAGCTAAATCTATAGGTTTACCTATAAAATCTTTTATTGCAGCTACTAACGCTAATGATACTGTACCAAAATTTTTAGAAACAGGAATTTGGAAACCTAATAAAACAATTTCTACTTTATCAAATGCAATGGATATTAGTCAACCAAACAACTGGCCAAGAGTAGAAGAAATATTTCGAATTAATAATTGGGATTTAAAAAGTTTAGGATTTGGTAGTGTATCAGACAATATAACAATTCAAACATTACAAAATCTAGATAATTTAGGATATATATCAGAACCACATGCTGCAATAGCATATAAATTATTATCAGAAAAAATAAAAGATAATGAATTCGGATTATTTTTAGGTACAGCTCATCCTGCAAAATTTAAACAATCAGTTGAAAATATTTTAAAAAAAACTATTACACTTCCTCAATCGTTATCTAAAAGAATAAATCTCCCGCTATTATCACATAATATGAAACCAAACTTTCATAAATTACGTCAATTTTTGTTAAAAAAATAATATTTTATAAAAATAGAGAGGAAAAAAACATTTAATCATCCTCTCTATTTTACATTTATAAAAAACATTATAAATATAGTAAACCTTGAATTATACTTGAAATAAAAAATTTAATATATCTCCATCCTGAACAATATATTTTTTACCTTCAGAACACATTTTTCCAGCTAATTTTACTCCTAGTTCACCTTTATAAAGAATAAAATCTTTATATTTTATTACTTTAACTCTTATAAAACCACGGTTAAAATCACTATGAATTACTCCTCCAGCTTCCTTAGCAGTACTACCTTTTAATATAGTCCAAGCACGAACTTCCTTAATTCCTACAGTAAAAAATGTTTGTAAATTTAATAATTTATATCCAGCAAACACTATATCTGATAATGTAGAACTACAATCTACATCAATGGGTTGAAAATTCGTATTAATATTAGAATGATATAGTTTTTTAGCTTCTCTTTGAGCGCAAACTGAAATAACTATTGATTTTTCTATTTCAGCTAATTTTAAAACTTGTTCCAATAAATAATTATCCTCTTTTTTTGTACCAATATTTGCTACATACATCATTGGTTTAAAAGTTAGTAACTGTAACTTGTCAATTCGTTGTTTTTCTTCTAAAGTAATGTTAAGAGAACGTAACATTTGAAATTTTTTTAAATGATCTAAACAACGATATAAAATATTTAATTCAATTTTTAGTTCTTTATAATTAATTTTAGTTTTTTTTTCTATTCTAAATATAGTTTTTTCACAAATACTAATATCTGATAAAATTAATTCAAGATTAATAATTTCAATATCTTTAATTGGATCTACTACACCATACATATGAGTAACATTAATATCATTAAAACAACGAACAACATGTATTATAGCATCCGTATTTTTAATATTTTCTAAAAATTTATTACCTAATCCTTCTCCTTTAGATGCACCTTTGACTAATCCAGCAATATCAACTAATTCTATAAAATTAGTAATAATTTTTTTTGGATTAACAATTCTTGCAATACTATTTAAACGTGGATCTAATACAGGAATATGACTAATATTTGGTTTAATAGTACAAAAAGGGTAATTAGCAGTTAAAATTTTTGTAGAAGCTAATGCATTAAATAATGTAGATTTCCCTACATTTGGCAAACCTACAATTCCACATTTAAAACTCATATTGTCTCTAAACCTAGATTAAAAATAAATAAAAAAATTGAATATTAATATTATTATTTATACTTAATATACATTTATTTAAATAAATAATTCAATTTAATTAATTAACAATTTATTTATTAATTTTACATTAATTTTTGTTGTAAATATATTAGTATTAATAATCATCCGATAAATAACTCTATTAATTAAATTTAATTCATGTTGATTTGGATATGATAATACATAATTAGAAATTTGTTCTAACTTAATAGGTCTACCAATTCCAATTCGAATGCGAAAAAAACTAATTGACTGTTTAAAATAGGACATAACATTTTTTAATCCTTTATGACCTCCAGATCCAAATCCATACTTTATTTTTATTACACCAGGTGATAAATCTAATTCATCATGTACAATTAAAATTTTTGTTAATGGAATATGATAAAATGATGACATTAAAAAAACAGATTCTCCATTAATATTCATAAATACATTTGGTACTAATAATCGTATTATTTTATGATTCACACAAATATTTGCAGTATATCCTAAAAATTTTTTTTCTTCTTGTAATCGTTGATTATAATATTGAGCTAATAAAGATACATAATGTGAACCAATATTATGACGTGTATTTTTATATAAATTATCGGGATTCGATAATCCTACTATTATTTTTATGATACCATCACCACCTTAAAATATAATATATATTACATAACATATAATTCATTATTAACATATACAATTATTATACCTTTTTAATGCTTCTTCCCAATTTACTACATTCCAAAATGATTTTACATAATCTAAACGTCTATTTTGATATTTTAAATAATATGCATGCTCCCACACATCTAAACCAACAATAGGATACCCAGATACTTTTACTACATCATAACCCATTAATGGATTATCTTGATTAGCTGTAGAAATAATTTTTAAATCATGATTATCATAAACTAACCAGACCCATCCTGATCCAAATCTAGATAATGCTATATTTTCAAAATTTGATTTAAAATTTTCAATAGTAGTAAATTTATTTTTTAAAGCTTGATATAATGAACCTTGTAATATTGTTCCAACTTTTAATCCATTCCAAAATAAACAATGATTAACGTGCCCACCTAAATTATTACGTAAATTTAATTGATTAATTAATGGTATCTCATTTAATTTAGTAATTAATATTTCAGCTTGAATATTTGGATAATTCATAGAATTTAATATAGTATTAGCATTAGTAATATAAGTTTGATGATGTTTTTGATGATGAATACGCATAGTCATAGAATCAAAATATGGTTCTAAAGAATCATAATCATATTTTAAATCAGGTAAAATATAACTCATAATTTTATCCTATTTATTAATTATTAAAATATATTAATATAATTAAATTAAATATGTATTAATAAAATATATAATCAATAATGAAATAAATAATTAACATTAATTAAAATACATTTTTTTTATATATAAAATATAACATACAAAAATAAAATAATTATTCTAATATTAACAGAAAGACATAATATAATGTATATTATTATAAATATTAAATCTTATTATTAAGAAAATTAATAAAAATAAAATTATTTTTCTACATTAAAAATACAATATTTGTATTTTATATGTTGTTATTTAATTTACATTATGTTAATTTTCAAAAATAAAACACAAATAAATTTAATTATAACTAATAAAATTAGTTATCAAAAAATTAATAAAAATACTTTATCATTAACTTTATCAAATATTATGTTTAATTGATATAATTTAATTATACATATTTATTAAATAAAAAAATATGATTATATATCATAATTAATAATAAAATTATATTTTTAAATCTATAATAATATATTTAAATTACAAAACAAAAGAGACAATAATGTCAAACTATCAAGAAAAACAAACATTAAATAATCGTTTTCGAAATTTTTATCCAGTGGTTATTGATGTAGAAACTGCTGGATTTAATGCTCAAACCGATGCACTACTAGAAATTGCTGTAGTTACACTAACCATGGATGAACAAGGATGGATTAAAAAAGAATCTTTATTACATTTTCATATTATACCATTTAAAGGCTCATCTATACATCCTTCCTCGTTAGCTTTTAACAAAATTGATCCATTTAATCCATTAAGATCTGCTATTAGCGAAACCGAAGCTATGAATCAAATATGTAAATTTGTAAAAAAAGGAATAGAAGAAACAAAATGCAAAAAAGCAATTATCGTTGCACATAATGCAATGTTTGATTATAATTTTATTATGGCAGCCATGCATAGATCAGGATTACAAAATCATCCATTTCATCCATTTGTAACATTTGATACTGCTTCACTTAGTGGATTAGTAGTTGGACAAACAGTTCTAGCTAAAGCTTGTAAAGCAGTTGGATTAGTATTTGATATTAATCAAGCTCATTCCGCACTTTATGACACTTTACAAACTGCTAATTTATTTTGCGAACTAGTAAATAAATGGAAAACATTAGGAGGTTGGCCACCAAAAAACACAAATTTTTATAAAACTAATAATGTTATTCAACCATAAAAAAATTATTTTAAAATAATATTATTAAAATAAAACAAAAATTGTCATAATAATAATTATAATTTAATAAAAAGATAATTAAAATAAAATAATTAAATAGTAATTAAATCATAATTAAATAATAATAAATAATTATTGCTCTTCTACTTTATCTATTAATTTCTGTAATTCACCATTATGTAATAATTCTAATATAATATTACACCCTCCAATTAATTCTCCAGAAATCCATAATTGAGGAAAAGTTGGCCAATTAGCATATTCTGGTAATGCTTTTCTAATATCAGGATTTTCTAATACATCAATATAAGCAAAACGCTTTCCACAAGAAGATAAAGCCTGTACTGCTTGAGCAGAAAAACCGCAACTAGGTTCTTTAGGAGAACCTTTCATATATAATAAAATCGGATTAATTTCTATTTGTCGTTTAATTTTTTTATGAATATTCATTTCATTTATTTTTATAACTAATTAAATATTCTATTATTATAAAATATTTTTAAATAGTTTCCAATAAAAAATTAGATTAATTGCAACATAAATATATATATATTTACATTTTAATTATATAAATTATAAAAATTTTACAACCAATTATTTTATTATATTCTTTTATAAATTTTTAGTAGTATAAAACATATTAAAATGCTAAAATAATATTATTAATTTAAAATATTTAAATAAAATATATTAGGGGCTGATTTTGGATTTGACAAAATATCTGAAAACCTAAGTGCATGCCGAGGATCGGTTTGCCTCGTTAAAAAACCGATAAAAAATAGTTGCAAAACAAAAACAATACGCTTTAGCAGCTTAATATACTGCAACAGCCCTTCTTTTTTATATTTGCTCTGTATATAAAAAAATAGAAGGTCACAACAGAAGAGATCGTGTATTTAGTTATACTTAAAAAAACTAATACATTAAATTTATTTTTAAGTTATATTTTTTTATTGTGTCTGTACAAAAAAAAAAAGAAATTTTCCATACAGAATAAGCATGTAGTACTGAAGTTGTAAGAGTTTTGGACGCGGGTTCAAATCCCGCCAGCTCCACCACAAAATATATAATTTAATAATCGAAAAATTAATTACAATATGTATTTATGATAAATATCAAAACATAAAAAACTTAAAATAATATAATTTATTTTTATAATCCATATATATTAATATAAAATAGTCGATTAAAAAAAAAATTAAATTTAATACAATACTAAAAAAAATATTATTTACTATTAATACTTTTATGATACCAATTTAGTTTTTTACTTAACATATCAAAATAATTATATTGAACAGGATGAATAAATTTAATAAAATCCACACTTTTACGAATTAATACCATATCTTCCACTTCAACAGAAAAAATAATCTGACTATCACAACTTACTTTTAATTTATGATGAATATTTAAAAATTTTAAAAGAATAGTACTATTATTACTAATTACTAAAGGACGTGCTGATAAAGTATGAGGAAACATAGGTACTAATACAATAGCTTCTAATGATGTAGAAAGAATAGGGCCTCCAGCAGAAAGAGAATATCCTGTTGATCCTGTAGGAGTAGAAATAATTAATCCATCAGAACGTTGCGAAAAAGCTAATTTTTTATCAATGTACACTTCAAATTCTATCATATGAGCTACTTTTTCTGAATGTAATACTACTTCATTTACAGCTTTACCATTTTTACAATGAACAAATTTACTTAATATAGTCATATCTAATGTAAATCTATTTTCTAAAATATATTCTCCAGATAAAATATTAGATAATTCTTGAAAAATAGTGTCAAAATTTAAATCAGTTAAGAAACCTAATTGACCTTTATTAATACCAATGATTTTAGTTGAATAACAGGATAATACACGAGATGCTCCTAACATATTACCATCTCCCCCTATTACTATAGCTAAATCACATAACGATCCAATTTCTGATAATGTAGCTATATTAATACTTTTTAATTTTAGCTCCTTAGCTATTTGATCATCAACAATTACTTGATATCCTTGACTGACTAACCAAATATATAATATTTCATGCGTTATAAAATCTCTAGAATCACGTGGACGTCCTACTATACCTATACAATGAAATTTTTTTTTCATATTGTTCACATAATCTAATTAATTTAAAATATATAATAATAAAAAATTCTTGAAAATATTTTTTCAAACCCCATAATTAAAAAAAAACATCGATACATAAGTGATAATATGAATAAAAAAATAGAAAAAGATAATAAAAAAAATATATTGAATGATAAAAATCAAATATTAGAAAAAAATATCTTAAATCCAGAAGTTCAAAAAGAAAGTAAATATACTTTTACAGAAGAAATAAATATACTTAGAAACAATATTAAAGATATGCAATTACGAACACAAGCACAAATTGAAAACATGAAAAAAAATTCTGTAATTGAAATAAATCAAATCAAGTCTCATTCCATTAAACAATTTGTTAAAAAATTACTACCTATTATTGATAAAATAGAACATGCAGTTAATTTAAATAAAATACATACTACTAATCAAAATGATATAGAAGAGAAGGGATTATCTCTAATACTCAAATGTATACTAGATACAATGTCTAAATATGGTCTACGAATTGAAGGTTTTGTTCAACAAATTTTTAATCCTAAATTTCATGAAACACAGTCTATTATTCCAAATAACACACAGTACACATATTATATTCAATCCATTAAAACTACTGGTTATATTTTTAATAATGAAATTCTAAGAAAAGCAATAGTAACTATTACAAAAAATAAAGATAATTAATTTAAGTGTTACAATTAATATAATTTATAAAAAAACTATTAACAAGAAGATTATTACAACTTTATATATAATTCATAAATACATTATATATCAATAAAAATAGCTCAATTTATTGACCAATCAATTGGATCTTTATTACTTTGTATTAATATTTTATTAGATTTTGAAAAATGTCTGCATCCAAAAAATCCTCTATGAGCTGAAAATGGTGATGGATGCGAGGCAGTTAAAATATGATGTTTCTTACTATCTATAATATTTCTGAAATTTATGGATTCTTTCCCCCATAATAAAAAAATTATTCCTATATGATGATAATTAATATAACTAATTACCCTACTAGTAAAATTTTTCCAACCTATATTAACATGTGATTTCGGTTTACCATGTTCTACAGTTAAAATAGTATTTAATAAAAAAACACCTTGTTTAGCCCAATTATCTAAACATCCATGTGTAGTAATATTAATATTTGGAATATCATATTTTAATTCTTTATATATATTATTTAATGAAGGGGGTATCTTAATTCCTTTTCTAACAGAAAAAGCTAAACCATTTGCTTGATTAAATTGATGATAAGGATCTTGTCCTAATATTACAACTTTAATCATATGAAATGGAGTCAAAGAAAAAGAACGAAATATATCTTTTCTAGTAGGATAAATGACATGATTTATACGTCTATACTCAATAAAATTTAATAATTTAATCCAACATCTATGTTGTAAAAAAAAAATCTTTCCAAGTTAAAAACTTAATGTATTTCATTAATATATCCCTATCAATAAAAGTAATAGTATTATTACTATATATAATTAGTATTATACACTTATATATAATCAAAATATGAAATGTTATTTAACTAAAATATACCTACTATAATTTATTTTTAAATTAATACCTTATTTGATATCATATCTAAAATTAAAAATTATTTTTTTTTAAACATATATGATAAACAATAACATAAATTATAATACCGAATAATTCTAATCATAATAAAATTATAATTAACAATATACTCAATATACAAAATATAACATATAAATACAATATTATGCATTACATTAGGAAATCATATATACATAAAAAATATTTTTTAATAGTAGATATCAAGATTTTAAAAATAAATCAAACATGTTACAATATTACTAATAATTAATTTTCTTTTAAATCAGTATTTAATACATTTTAAAAAAAAATATATATCATTTAAAATATAATTAAAAAAATGATTTAATCATCAAATAGGAAAAAAAATAATTATGATTCTAGTCGGTCGTACAGCACCTAATTTTATTTCATCTGCAATTTTAAAAAATGGTAAAATTATCCATGATTTTAACCTAAAAGAACAAATATCTTCTAACAAGGGATGTATTTTATTTTTTTGGCCATTAGACTTTACATTTGTATGTCCTACTGAATTATTAGCATTTAATTCAACATACAGTGAATTTCAAAAAAGAAATATAGCATTAATTGGAGTATCTATAGATTCAGTATTCGCTCATGAACATTGGAGAAATACATCTATTGATAACGGAGGAATCGGTCCAATGCAATTTACTATGGTTTCTGATATAAAAAGGGAAATTCAACAATTATATAACATTGAACATCCTGAATTAGGAATAGCTCTAAGAGCTACATTTTTTATTGATCAACATAACATTATACGTCATCAATCAATTAACGATTTACCAATAGGAAGAAATATACAAGAAATATTAAGAATTATTGATGCTGTTACATTCCATGAAAAGAATGGAGAAGTATGTCCAGCTAATTGGAACAATGGAAAACCTGGGATTACAGCTAGTCAAGAAGGAATTAAACAATACTTAAAGAACAAATATATATACAAATAATACTACGATTATTAAAATTTTATATCATTTTATATCAAAACTATTTAATTATTCATTATCAATTACACCAATATACATATAATTTATGGTGTAATTGATAAATAAATAAAATATACAATACTATAATAGTAGTTAAACTATATATTTTAAAAATTATACAAAGTTATCATCACTATCATCATTATAATTACTATAATCATCAATATCAATATCGTTATCTTCATATATTGAATCTATAGATTCATCATATGTAACTATATTCGGATCATGATCAATAATATTATCATCAGTAGTATATGTATCACTATTTACCTGGTCTGTATCTTCATAACTTGTATAAGAAGTATTTGCGTCCATATTATTAGCTGACTTTAATATTTCTTCTTCTGGTTGTTGATGTTTAAATAAGTTTAATAACATATTACCTACTACCATACCACCAGCCACCCCTACTGCAGTTTGTAATGCATTACCTAAAAAACTATTAGCTGTTCCACCCATAGATGAAGAAAAAGTAGGACTAGAAAAACTTTCTCCTCCTACATTTCCTTTAGGAATAGAATTATAATTATTAGATTTTTCAGAAATATTGTCAGACTGAGTATGATTATTATTTTTATTTATTGAATGACTGCTATTTTTAAATATATTTGATAAAAAACTAGTTTTATTCAATTTCCTATTATGTTCTTGATCCCGTAATTGTTTTTCTAATTCCATAATACGTTTATTTAACTTTTCTAATACAGTTTCTTGAACTAAAATAGTTTGTATCATGTAATACGGTGCATTACCTTGTTTTTTAATACATTCATTAATTAATTTTTCTGCAGATTCATTTCTTAATTCTGATTCTTTTTCAACTTTACTCAACTTATAAAACAAATTTTCTATTAATTGTTTTTCTTCAATTTTCATAATATTTCCTTAACTTAAGGAGAGAAAACGTACAATCATTTAAAAAAAATTGAAAATAAAATTATATATAATTTATAAATAATTAATATTATTAAAATTATTTTCGTTAAAATCATATTTTTATTTTTTACTATAATTAATTATTATCATATAATTTAATATTATCAAAATTATATTTATAAAAAAAATGCTAATAATTTTAAAATTATATCAATAATATAATATATATATAAATTAATATAAAACTATAACAAACAATATAAATTAATTATAAAAATACAATGTAATATTGATTACAATATACAATACTTTATCGATATTTTATATCTGTATTCAATAAATGATCCTATAATATTAATTATAATCAAATTTAAAACATTACTTTTCTATCTTATCTTGAAAATTTTTATATCTATGTGATAAAATTAATATTAACAAGTTAATTAAAATTATTTAAATCTAAGTGTCACTAATAAAAATATAGTTTACAATACACATTGTATCATATGAAATATGTTAATTTTATTAATTTACTTATTTTAAATTTAAAATTATATAAAAAGAGATTTCAACTCTATGAAAGACCTACCAAGAAAAATTTTTCAGGTCGATATCGAAGAAGAGTTAAAAAGCTCTTATTTAGATTATGCTATGTCAGTTATAATTGGTCGAGCTCTACCCGATGTACGAGATGGTCTAAAACCAGTCCATCGTCGTATACTATTTGCTATGCATATACTTAATAATGTATGGAACAAACCTTATAAAAAATCCGCTAGAATTGTTGGTGATGTTATTGGAAAATATCATCCACATGGAGACTCAGCAGTATATGATGCTATTGTTAGAATGGCTCAATCATTTTCTTTAAGATATATGTTAATAGATGGACAGGGTAACTTTGGATCAATCGACGGAGATACTGCTGCAGCTATGCGATATACTGAAATCCGTATGTCAAAAATTTCATGTGAATTATTAAATGATTTAGATAAAGATACAGTAAATTTCATTCCAAATTATGATGAAACAGAGTATATTCCTAAAGTACTACCAACGAAAATTCCTAATTTACTTATTAATGGTTCTTCAGGAATAGCAGTAGGAATGGCAACTAATATTCCACCACATAACTTAAATGAAGTAATTAATGGTTGTATTGCTTATATTGAAAATAAAAATATAACTACAAAGCAACTCTTACAATACATTCCTGGACCAGATTTTCCTACAGCCGGTATTATTAATGGAAGATTAGGAATTGAACAAGCATATCACACTGGAAAAGGAAAAATTTACATTCGAGCAAGACACAAAATCGAAATTAACAAAAAAACAAAAAAAGTATCTATCATAATATATGAAATTCCTTATCAAGTAAATAAAGCACATTTAATTGAAAAAATATCAGAATTAGTAAAAGATAAAAAAATTGAAGGAATCCATGCTCTTAGAGACGAATCAGATAAAGATGGAATGAGAATTGTAGTTGAAATAAAAAAAGAATCAATTATTGAACTCATTTTAAATCAATTATATTCAATGAGTCAAATGCAGATTACATTTGGAATTAATATGGTCGCTCTGTATCGTGGACAACCTAAAACTTTATCTTTAATTAATATTATTAAGTATTTTATTAATCATCGTCAAGAAGTAATTACTAGAAGAAGTTTGTTTGATTTAAAAAAACATCAATCTAAATTACATATTTTAACAGGATTAATTATAGCATTAAATAATATTGATAAAATTATTACATTAATTAAATCTTCCAAAAATATAAAAGAAGCTAAACAAAAACTTTTGTCACAATCTTGGAATGTAAATCATTATCAGTATGATAAAATCAATCATCAATTATTAACTATAAAAAAAACACCTAATAACATAAATATACATAATACAGAATTTTTTTTTACTGAAGAACAAATACAAGCAATTCTTGAACTTCGTTTACATAAACTAACTAATTTAGAAAGTAATAAAATCTTTGAAGAACAAAACATTTTAATAAAAAAAATTGATAATCTAGAAAAAATTCTTAAAAACAATTATTATATGATGGAAATAATTAAAGAAGAATTAATTACTATCAAAAACAACTTTGGAGATTTAAGAAAAACAGAAATAAAAACTAACACTACTGATATCAATATTGAAGACATAATTACTCAAGAAGACGTAGTTATAACTTTATCTCATACAGGATATGTCAAATACCAACCATTATCAGATTATGAAGCACAAAGAAGAGGTGGAAAGGGGAAAACAGCTGCTAAAACTAAAGAAAAAGATTTTATTAAAATTCTATTAGTTACTAACACACATGATACTATTTTATGTTTTTCAAGTAAAGGTATTCTATATCAACTTAAAGTGTACCAATTACCTGAATTTAGCAGACATGCAAGAGGTAGACCAATTATAAATTTATTACCTTTACGTCCCAATGAACGTATCACAGCTATTTTACCAATAAATAAATATAAAAATAATAAAATAAATATTTTAATGGCTACTGCTTTTGGAATAGTTAAAAAAACTTCTTTAACAGAATTTAAAAAACCTAGAAGCAAAGGAATCATTGCAATTCATTTAAAATCTAATGATGAATTAATTGGTATTGCTTTAACCAATGGTAATAATAATATTATGTTATTTACAGCTTCTGGAAAAGCAGTACAATTCCACGAAAAATCAGTCAGAACAATGGGTAGAACAGCTTCAGGTGTAAAAGGAATTAAAATCAAACAAGAAGATAAAGTAGTTTCATTAATTGTACCTAAAAAAAATAAAGATATTCTTATAGTTACAGATAAAGGATATGGAAAAAGAACTAATATTTTAGAATTTTCTATTAAATCTCGATCTACTAAAGGAATTATAGCCATTAAAGTGACTCCTAAAAATGGCACCGTAATTGCAGCTATCCAAGTGATTGAACAAGATCAAATAATAATGATTACTAATGCTGGAAAATTAGTTCGAACTAGAGTATCTGAAATTAGAATACTAGGAAGAAACACTCAAGGTGTTATTTTAATACGTACATCAATAACAGAAACAGTTGTAGCTTTACAACGAATTAAAGAAAATTTCTTTATAAAATAACTTATAATAAAAAATAATAAATAACAATATCATTCTAATTTATATTATTTATATTTGACTAAATTATAATTAAATTAATTACTATAATTAAAAAAACTACAATTATAAATAATATAAATAATTATACTTTAATTAATTATTTACAATTTATAAAGTATTTAACTTAAATCACATATTATTAAATGATTATTAATATCTATATTATTTGTAAGCTCTACAATAAAACAATTATTCTAAATAATACATATTGTTTCTTTTCTATTTAATACAATAAACATGTGTATTTCTTTTTAATACACTTACATCCTAATATAAATAGGAATACACTACATGAAACAAACTATATTTGTTACCAAAAGAAACAATCAACAAGAATTAATTAATTTAGAAAAAATTCATAAAGTATTAAATTGGGCAGCAGAAGGACTACAAGATGTATCAGTGTCTCAAGTAGAACTAAAATCACGTATACAATTCTATAACGGTATTACTACAATTAATATTCATGAAACTATTATTAAAGCAGCAGCTGATCTTATATCTCAACATTCTCCTGATTATCAATATATGGCCGCTAGACTAGCTATATTTCATTTAAGAAAAAAAGCATTCAATCAATTTGAACCGCCAACATTATACGAACATGTAAAAAAAATGGTAAAATTAGGTAAATATGATCAACAACTACTGATAAATTATAATAAAGATGAATATCATCTTATGAATTCGTTTATAGATCACTGGAGAGATATGAATTTTTCTTATGCTGCTGTTAAACAATTAGAAGGAAAATACTTAGTACAAAATCGTGTTACTGGAAAAATTTATGAAAGTGCTCAATTTCTTTATATTTTAATTTCTGCTTGTTTGTTTTCTAAATATCCTATTACAACAAGAATGCAGTATATTAAAAATTTTTATAATGCTATTTCTACATTTAAAATTTCTTTACCTACTCCTATTATGTCAGGAGTAAGAACACCAACTAGGCAATTTAGTTCCTGCGTTTTAATTGAATGTTCAGATAGTTTAAATTCTATTAATGCTACAACTAGTAGTATTATTAAATACGTTTCACAGAGAGCTGGGATAGGTATCAACGCTGGACAAATTCGTGCTTTAGGTAGTCCTATTCGTTCTGGAGAAGCTTTTCACACTGGTTGTATTCCATTTTATAAACTATTTCAAAGTGCAGTAAAATCATGTTCACAAGGTGGGGTAAGAGGAGGTGCAGCTACTATTTTTTATCCTATTTGGCATCTTGAAATAGAAAGCTTGTTAATACTAAAAAATAATAGAGGAGTAGAAGAAAATAGAGTACGACATTTAGATTACACTGTTCAAATTAATAAATTAATGTATCAAAGAATGATCTTAGGAGAATATATTACTTTATTTAGTCCATCAGACGTATTAGATTTATACGATTCATTTTTTTCTAATCAAGAAAAATTTGAAAAATTATATCATCAATACGAAAATAACAAAAAATTAAAAAAGAAAAAAATTAAAGCTATCGATTTATTTTCTTTAATATTACAAGAAAGAACTTCTACTGGAAGAATATATATACAAAATGTTGATCATTGTAACATACATAGTCCATTTAATCCAATGTTTGCTCCTATTAGACAGTCAAATTTATGCCTAGAAATTACGTTACCTACTAAACCTCTTAACGATATTAATGACAAAAATGGAGAAATTGCGTTATGTACGTTATCAGCTATTAACTTAGGTAGCATCAATGACCTAAAAGATATCAAAGAACTATCTAATCTTATAGTACGTGCTCTTGATTCAATACTAGATTATCAAAATTATCCAATAATTGCTGCAGAACAATCTGCAATAAAAAGAAGATCTTTAGGTATTGGAGTCATAAACTTTGCTTACTATTTAGCAAAAAACAATGTCAAATATTCTGATAGTAGCGCTAATAAATTAACTCATAAAACTTTTGAAGCTCTACAATACTATTTATTACTTGCATCATGTCAATTAGCCAAGGAAAAAGGATCTTGCTCGTTATTTTATCAGACTAATTATTATAAAGGTATTTTACCAATAGATACATATAAAAAAGAAATTGATAATATATGTAACGAACCATTACACTTTAATTGGGAACTGTTAAGGGAAAAAATTAAAAAATATGGATTAAGAAACTCTACATTATCTGCAGTAATGCCTTCTGAAACATCTTCTCAAATATCGAATGCTACTAATGGAATTGAACCTCCAAGAGGATATATTAGTATTAAATTTTCTAAAGATGGTATACTAAAACAAGTAGTTCCAGAATTTAACAAATTGAAATCAAAATATGAATTGTTATGGGATTTACCAAATAATACTGGATATTTACAATTAGTAGGAATTATGCAAAAATTTATTGATCAATCTATATCTGCCAATACTAATTATGATCCAAAAAAATTTTTACATAATAAAATACCAATGAAGAATCTTATACAAGATTTACTTACCGCATATAAATTAGGATTAAAAACACTTTATTATCAAAATACAAGAGATGGAGTTAATGATGAATTCCACTCAGATAACACTTATTCTATCAATAAAAATGAACATTGTACTAGCGGATCATGTTATATATAATTAATCTCATATACATCTTATCTATATATTAGACAAAAATAACTGATTCATTTTTATATATTCTTATATTAATTAGGATTATTTAATGAAATACAGTACTTTCTCACAAAAAAAAAATAATCAATTGAATGAACCAATGTTTTTTGGACAATCAGTTAACATAGCTAGATATGATCAACAAAAATATTTAATTTTTGAACAATTAATTGAAAAACAGCTTTCTTTTTTTTGGAGACCAGAAGAAATTGATTTATCTCAAGATAGAATTGATTTTCAAAAATTACCTGTACATGAAAAACATATTTTTCTTAGTAACTTAAAATATCAAACCTTACTAGATTCTATTCAAGGAAGAAGCCCAAATGTATCTCTGTTACCAATAGTATCTATTCCTGAATTAGAAACTTGGATTGAAACATGGTCATTTTCAGAAACTATACATTCTAGATCATATACACATATCATTAGAAACATTGTTAATCAACCTTCATTAATATTCGATGATATTATTGAAAATACATTTATAAATACTAGAGCTAGAGATATTTCTAATTATTATGATGATTTAATTCATATGATTTATTACTGGAACTTAATAGGAGAGGGTGTTCATTATATTAATAACAAAATGATTACTATTAATTTAGAAACTCTTAAAAAAAAATTATATTTATGTTTAATAAGTGTAAATGCACTGGAAGCTATTCGATTTTATGTTAGCTTTGCTTGTTCTTTTGCATTTGCTGAAAGAGAGATTATGGAAGGTAATGCAAAAATTATTCGATTAATAGCTAGAGATGAAGCCTTACATCTAACAGGAACTCAACATATTATTAACATATTACAAAATCATAATAATAATGAAGGGATGGCTCATATTTCTAATGAATTACAAATAGAATCATCAAGAATATTCATTAAAGTAGCAAATCAAGAAAAAAAATGGGCAGAATATTTATTTAATAACGGATCTATGTTAGGACTAAATAAAGATATTTTATGTCAATATATTGAATATATTACTAATATCAGAATGCAATCTATAGGATTAAAACCAATTTTTTCCAATTTATCTAATCCTATTCCATGGATTAATTCTTGGTTAAATTCAGACAGTGTACAAGTAGCTCCACAGGAAACTGAAATCAGTTCCTATTTAGTTGGACAAATTGATTCTTCAATTAATGATCATGATTTTAAAAAATTTAAATTATAATATGAAAAATTATTGCATAAAAATTATAGGTAATACTAATAAAATTATTTTTTATAATACAAAAAGTGTACTATTATCTATTTTAGAAAAAAATAAAATTAAAATTAATTATCAATGTAGATATGGATACTGTGGATTATGTAGAGTAATTTTAAAAAAAGGAATTGTGAGATATATATTTATAAAACCTATAGCATATGCTCATCCTGGAGAAATTTTTCCATGTTGTTGTATAGCTATGAATAATATTACTATTACACTATATTAATAATAAAAATAAAAAATATATTATGCATATCAAATGCTTTCTCATATATATATTTAAATAAATAACATTACATTGATTTTATTAAATATTAGAAATAATAGTATTATTAGATTGAATTACAGTTAACGCAATAGTATAAATTATATCTTCTACTGATGCTCCTCGAGATAAATCATTAATTGGTTTTCTCATTCCTTGTAACATAGGTCCAATGCACATAATATTAGCTGAACGTTGTACAGCTTTGTATGTTGTATTGCCTGTGTTTAAATCAGGAAAAATTATCACTGTAGCATTTCCAGCTACTATAGAATCAGGTGCTTTAATATTAGCCACATCTAATGCCATAGCTGCATCATACTGAATAGGTCCATCTATTATAAAATTAGGTCTCTTTTCTTTAACGAGTAATGTAGCTTGTCTAACAAGCTCTACTTTTTTACCTATTCCTGAAGTACCAGTAGAATATGAAATCATGGCTATTTTTGGTTTTATTCCAAATAGTACTGCTGATTCTGCAGATTGAATTGCTATTTCAGATAATTGCTTATAATCTGGATCAGCATTAATAGCACAATCAGCATAAATACATGTTCTATCAGGTAATAACATAAAAAAAGCAGAAGAAATTAAAGAGTAACTCGAAGCCATTTTTATTAATTGTAAACCTGGTCGGATACTATCAGCAGTTGTATGTACAGCCCCTACTACTAATCCATCTACATCACCTAATTCTAGCATTAATGTACCTAATACAATATCATTTTTTATATGCTCTAAAGCCATAAATTCATTCATACCTTTATGTTTTCTTAATTGAATTAAACGATTAACATAATTTTTTGAAATATGTGTAGGATTGATAATACTAATATTATTTCCTAATTGAATATTATTTTTTAAAGCAATATTAAAAATTATTTTTTTGTCTCCTAATAAAATACAATCTGCAATACTATTATTACTACAAAAAACAGCAGCTTTAATTATTCTAGGTTCGTATCCTTCTGGTAATAAAATTCTTTTATGTAATGATTTTTTTGCTAAATTTCGAATGTGATATCGAAATTCTATTGGAAAAAAATAATTTTTAATCTTACATGAATTTTTAAATGATTGTATCCATTTTTGATTGACATAATTTAAAATAAAATTTTGCGCATAAATTAAATGTTTAATACTACTCGTTACAGTATATAAATTAAAGTATTTTAAATAAGATAAAAAAAATAAAGTATGATTACTTGTAAAAATTACAGAAAGATTAGTTGTTTTTACTTGTGTAATAAAATTTTTTATATAATCATAGTCCAAATTAAAATTAGTAATGACTAATAAACTAATTTTATTACGTAATTTTGAATATTGTAATAAATTACATAAAAATTTTTTATTTACAGCAGAAACAATAACTAATGCATTATAATTAATATTATTGAAACTATAATCATAATCATGTTGTTTTTCTATTAATGAAATTGATTGTATAATATTTTTATGAATATTTTTTTTATTAATATAATCTAATTGTAAAAAATTACATAAATCAATTACTGGAATATAAATTAATGAAAAATTTAAAGGAATAGAAAATAACAATTTTATTCCGGTATATTTTATAAATAACTGTATATTGTTTATCTCTTTGGTTGGTATACCAAAATTATTAAAAAAAAGTAAAGAATCAAATTCCTTATATATTATATCATGCTCAATTACTTTATTGAAAATAATACCTGAAATATTAATTTTTCTACTTACACCATATATATTTTTAATAATACTAATTTTTTCTTGTAAATCAAATATATTATTATTTATAACCGAAACAAAAATTATTTCTATATTTAAATTAATTGCAATATCATAATTAATTTTATTGATTAATATACTGTTATTTTTTGATTTTATTCTATTTACTATAATTAAATCTGTATGTAATATTTTTTGATTATAATCTTCAAATATTTGATCCATTAGTAAAGAATATTTATGTGTATGATGAATATCATCATAATAAATATCATGTATTGAATAAACAACATTAATATTGTTATTTTTTTGCACAACATGAATAAAATCATTTACATCACTATCAAAAACAATGTTCTTTAAAATTGGTTGAAAAATAGTAAGTTTTAAATGTTGTTGTTCAATAGCCTTAATAATTCCTAAAGTAGTTACTGTTAAACCAACATTGTTTCCTAATGGAATTAACATAATAGAACGTGTCACAATAGCTCTCTTAATTAAATTATCTTAAATGAATATACTAAAAAATATATTATATATATAAATTTTTTTTAATACTACGAATATATACATTGTATAGTTTCTTTAGCTATAGCTAGTTCTTCATTGGTAGCAATAACTAATATTGGAATACTATGTTCTGAATTTATAAAAAAATTTGTTTTTTTCATAATTAAATTATTTTTCGATATATCAATAGATAATTCCCCTGATAATGATAAATTATCTATAGCCAATTTTCTAACTAAAGAAGAATTTTCTCCAATTCCACCTGTAAATATAACTGCATCTAATCTACCATTCATTAAAGAAAAATATGAAGAAATATATTTTCTTAAACGATAACAAAATATATCAATTGTATTCTTCGCTTGTTTATTTATTTCATACTGACTTTCGATATTTCTAAAATCACTACTAATATCGCTTAATCCTAATAAACCAGATTTAAACATTAAAATATTATTAATCTCATTTATAGAAATATTTAATTCCTTATGCATAAAAAAAATGATAGAAGGATCAATATCACCACTTCTGGTCCCCATTACTAATCCTTCTAATGGTGTTAAACCCATCGAAGTATCGATACAAATTCCATTTTTAATAGCAGATACAGAAGCTCCATTTCCTAAATGACAACTAATAATATTTAATGTATTTAACTCTTTATTTAAAATTGTAGCTGTTCTAAACATAACATACTGATGACTAATGCCATGAGCACCATATCTTCGAATTCCATGTTTAGAATATAGAAAATAAGGAATTGCATATAAATATGCTTTCTTAGGAATTGATTTATAAAAAGAAGTATCAAATACCGCTACATTTTTTTTAGATAAATGAGGAAATAATTGTAAAGTTAATTGAATACCTATTAAATTAGCTGGATTGTGTATAGGAGAAAATATAATTGCTTTTTTAATGTCATCAATGACTTGTTGATTAATTATTGTTGAATCATTTAATTTTATTCCTCCATGCACAACTCTATGTCCTATTGCTACAATATTAGAAAAAATATATGATTCTTTTTCCAAAATTTCTGTAATTACAAACTTTAATATATCTTTATTAGATATTGTATCCTTAAATGTCTTTTGATACTGAACATCATTACAAATCCATTTTATCTTCACATTAGATAAATATAAACATTCTACTATTCCAGACAAATAATTCTTGTTATCATAAGGATTTATTACAGCAAACTTAAAAGAAGAACTACCGAAATTTAAAACAAATACTAAATGTTTTACTTTCATGTTATTATTTAAAACTAGTATGTATTTTGAAAATAAATTAAATTTATATCAAAATAAAAAAATATATAATTAATTTTATATTATTTATTTTTAAAAATCTATATTAAACGAAATATAAATAGAAAAATAATTCTAACAATGAAACAATATTATTATTGTTTTATTATATAAATTAAAATAAAAATTTTAAAATAATAAAATAAATAGTTTTACTATTTAATTAAAAATAATAATATTATCTATTAATTATTATGAATTTAATAAAATTCATTTTATTTTTTTTAATATAATTTTTTAATATAATTATATATATAGTAAAACTACATAGTAGTTATACAAATAAGAACTATTATAGATATATAATCTAAAATAATATTTATATATATAATATATTAATTAACAACATAATATATACAAGATGATAATTAAAATCATTGTGAAAATATAAAATAATAAAATAAATACATTAAATTTATACATCAAAAATTAAATAAAAAAATGTTATTAAATAATATAAAAAATGAATACTAGTACAAAATACTACATAAAAAAAAAATTGATATATTCAAATTAACTATTTAAAAAAAACATATTGTATATATTATTAATAATAAAAAATTATTTCAAAAAGTATAAAAAATATTAAAATAGTTGTATTAAATCAAATTTATTACAATAAAAAAATAAATAAAAAAAGAAAAACTATATTACAATAATTTAATATTTTATTTATTGTATGTATATTTAAATAATACAATTCATTTATTTGCAATGGTTATCAATTTAATTTATTTTAAAATACATGCTCTTAAAATAACTTATTATTTAGTATAATTATTCTAAAAAATATTAATTTTACCAAAAAAGATTGAAAACAAAATAAATTTGTAAAATGAAAAATATTAATAATTACATAATTATAAATTATTTATTGAAAATATTGATAATTATTAATTATTAATTTATATTAAAAAAAAAATTATTAATATATATATAGATATCAATCAAACTATTATTTTTACATGAAAATAAGTTAAATATAATTAAAACATATTATATGCAACACAATTATAAATGTTTACTTTTCACATAAATTATTAATACAATTTAAAAAAATTCATTATATATATTCATATTATAAATATACTATTTAATACTAATCAAAAGTAAACATATCATTTCTCTAATGCAAAATAAGTTTTTTTTGTTCAATAGAATGAATTTGAACTTTTATAATTTCACTAATAGGATCTTCTGGACAATGTTCTACGAAATAAATTAAATCAGCTAGTGCAATATGATCACAATCTAATTGAGCATAAATTAAACCTCGATCACGAATTTCATATGGATCATTAGGATTAATTTTTAATAAAACATGAGAAACATTTAATGCTAATTCCATTTCTTTTTCTTCCATTAATGCAGATTTTAAAGTATTTAACATTTTTTTTATAACATGAGACAATGTTGCTGTTTTTAAGTCATTGGAATATAATTCTGCAGTAGGGCTAATATTTCCTTTTAACCATACTTCTAAAATATGTTTATCTAATATTTCACCATTGAATGGATTAATTAAAACAGTTTTTCCATCTGATCCGTCACATCTCAAAATTAATTGAGTAGGGAAAATTACTGGTTCTAAAGGAATATGTAATTCTTGAGCAATATGTAATAATATTACACCTAAAGATACTGCTGTTCCTTTACGAGTACGTAATACACTATCAATCCACAATACTTCAGATAATTTATAAATCCCATTAGCTGGTCCAAACTTCCAATAAACATAAAAAATTTCTAACAATTTATTTAATTTTTCATCTACTTTAATACAATTAGAAATATATAACTCCATTTCTTTAGTTTTAGATTGTAATTCTATCTTTACGTAATCTACAGGAAAATCTTCTCGAATAGAACTAAAAGTTGTAATAATTGATTCTAATAATGTTTCTTTTACAACATTTGTAATAGGTGTAAATGTCATATTCTTTCCTTTATCATAAATTAATATATTTCATTAAATATAATGTAAATGTAAATTATTATTTTTTTTGTCCAATAGTTACACGATCATGACCACTATAATCTTGATATGTTTTTATATTAATAAAGTCGTTATATTTAAATAAATTTTGTACCCTATATTTTTGATTCCAACCATGTTCAATTAATAACCATCCATGTGAATATAAATAATTTTTAGCATTTTGAATAATATACATTATATCACCTAATCCACAACTATGAGATACTAAAGATTTAATTGGTTCATATTTTAAATTATTACGAATAATAGAATATTCATTAATACTAATATATGGTGGATTACTTACAATAACATGAAACAATTTTGAATTTATAGAAGAAAACCAATCACTACAAATGAAATGCACATTTGAAATCTGCAATATTTTAGCATTGTATTTAGAAATAGTAATTGCTGATTGCATACAATCAATACCAGTAATGTGACATTCTTTTTTTATACTAGCAATAGATAACGCAATAACTCCAGAACCAGTTCCTAAATCAAGTATGTTAGCTACATTAATAGTTTGTAATTTATATAAACATAATTCAACTAATATTTCAGTTTCTGGACGAGGAATTAATACTTCTTTAGAAACTTTAAATGGTAAAGACCAAAATTCTTGTTCTCCCAATAAATATGCAATTGGTTCACCTAAAGAACGTCTAATTATTAATTTTTCTAATTGAACTACTTCGTTTTCAGATAATTGATAATCATTAAATCCAATAATCCAACTTTTACTTTTCTTAATAACAAAACTCAATAAAATTTCTAAATCATATCTAGAATTATTAATATGAGATAATCTTTTACTTACTAATTTAAACCAATTTAAAATATTCATATAATTATATATTCGATAACAAAGAAAGCTGATCAGTATGATATTCTTGTAATATTGGATCAATTAAAATATCTAAATTACCTTCTAAAATTTCATTTAAAGAATACAAAGTTAAATTAATTCTATGGTCAGTTACTCTATTTTGTGGAAAATTATATGTTCGATTTCTATCTGATCTATCACCTGTACCTAATAAATTTTTTCTAATTAAAGATGTTTGCTTATTTCTTGCAGTTACTTCAGCAGAATAAAGTCTTGCTGATAGTACTGATAATGCTTTGGCTTTATTTTTATGTTGAGATCTTTCATCTTGACATTCTACTACATAACCAGTTGGAATATGAGTAATTCGAATAGCTGAATCAGTAGTGTTTACATGTTGTCCTCCTGCACCAGAAGAACGAAAAGTATCGATTTTTAAATCATTAGTATTAATTATAATTTTTTCTGCTTCTGGAAAAACAGGCATAATAGCTACAGTACAAGTAGAAGTATGAACTCTACCTTGTGATTCTGTTTGAGGAATTCTCTGAACTCGATGACCACCAGATTCAAATTTTAATCTCCCACATACATTAACACCATTAATTTTAGCAATTATTTCTTTATACCCACCTTTTTCACTAACACTACTATGTATTGTTTCTATATTCCAATTACGAAATTCAGCATACCGAATATACATTCTAAATAAATCACCTGCAAAAATAGCAGCTTCATCCCCTCCAGTAGCAGCACGTATCTCTATAAAACAACTTAAATGATCATTAGGATCTTTAGGTAACAAAAGTTTTTTTAATTTCATTTCTATTTCTTTTTTAGTGTTTTTAGCTAAATCTAATTCTTTCTTAGCTAAAGTAGAAATATCATTCTCTTGCACTAATAATTCATACGTTTGTATATCGTCTTTTATTTTTTTCCAAGATAAAAAACAATGTACAATATCCATTAACTGTAAATGTTCACGAGATAATAATTGAAACTGATTCTGGTTCTTTATAACATGAATATCAGACAACATGACTTCTAATTCTAAATATCTATGAAGTAAAGTTTCTAACTTAATAATAATTGAATTCTTCATATTTATGTATAACCCATTATATTATAATGTTTAAAATATATTTAAATTATAACTAATTTATCTTAACATAAAATATATTATAAATTAAATATATATACTGATTTATATATTATGTATGTATTTTGATTGAATTTAAAGTAAAACCATAATATCTATTTAATAGATATATCAAAAAATATGAAGTATTCTATAATTAATAATATATGTATATTAAATAAATAACTAAAAATATTCATCTTCCAACAAAAATTTTTAATATAAGTGAAATTTATATATAATATTTATATTAAATAATTATAAATAATAAAAATTAAGTAAAATTAATTTAAAAATCAATTTCTATAATATTTAATTGATATATTCATAATTAATAAACAACATATAAATATATATTATGATTACTTTTATTAAAATTATGTTTAATAATACATAAAAAAGATAAATTTAATTTATATATAATTACTATAAAACCAAAAGTATTATATAAATTTATACTAATCTTAAATATATTTAAAACATTTTATAACAACAAAAAAAATAAAATAAAAAATAAAATATTCTATTCAATAATTAATCTCAAATCTTAAATAAGATTATATTCTTAAAATTTTATTATGATAATACATTAATAACAAAATATTAATCATAATTACAATTAAATTATGATTAATATTTAAGAATTAATCAGTTGTAATTATAGTAAATAAATCTTATACACATTTAATTAATCTTAATTATTTATTAATTTAATAACAAAAATATTATAAATAATCTCTATATATTATATATATACTAAAATATAATATTATTAAGAATAAAACTAAAATATTCATTAAATTCAAAAAATAATTAAAATACAACTTTTTTTTTACCATAAGAATAAATTCTATTTTTTATTTTTTTTATATTATATATTGAATTATTTATATAATAAATAATTTATAAATATTAAAAATAAAAAAAATATTTATTAAAAATATAATTTAAAATAAAAATCATTAATTATCTATGAAAAAAGTGATACTATCTATTCAAAATAAAATTATTTTAAAAAAAGAAGAATGCACATGACAGATATGAAATTATTTTCTGGAAATGCTACACTAAAATTAGCTCAATCTATAGCAGATAAGTTATGTACTACTTTAGGAAATGCATTAGTAGGAAGATTTAGTGATGGTGAAATTAGTGTCCAAATTAATGAAAACGTTAGAGGTGGAGATATTTTTATTATTCAATCCACTTGTGCTCCAACAAACGATAATTTAATGGAATTAATAGTTATTATTGATGCTTTACGTCGAGCCTCAGCAGGAAGAATTACAGCTGTAATTCCTTATTTTGGATATTCTAGACAAGACCGAAGAGTCCGATCCTCAAGAGTGCCTATTACAGCTAAAGTTGTAGCTGATTTTTTATCTAACGTAGGTGTAGATAGAATCTTAACAGTAGACTTACATGCTGAACAAATTCAAGGATTTTTTGATGTACCTGTAGATAACGTTTTTGGAAGTTTAATTTTTTTAGAAGACATGTTAAAAATTAATTTAAATAATCCTATTGTGGTATCTCCAGATATAGGGGGTGTTATTCGAGCAAGAGCTATTGCTAAATTATTATACGATACAGATATGGCTATTATTGATAAAAGAAGACCTAATTCCAATGTATCTGAAGTCATGCATGTTATAGGAGATGTAGCAGAAAGAGATTGTATTTTAGTAGACGATATAATTGACACTGGTGGAACTCTTTGTCGTGCTGCTGAAGCATTAAAACAAAGAGGAGCAAAAAGAGTATTCGCATATGCTACACACCCTATTTTTTCTGGTAATGCACTAATTAATTTAAAACAATCACATATTGATGAAGTAGTTGTATCTGATACTATTCCTTTATTGAAAACTATTCAAAATTTAAAAAATGTAAGAACATTAACATTATCAGGAATGTTAGCTGAAGCTATTAGAAGAATTAATAATGAAGAATCTATTTCTGCTATGTTTGAACATTAAATATTTATACAAATAAATATGTGTATATATATAAAAATTATTTTCACTAAATTAATAATATATTTATACATATATAAAAGAGCTATAAATATATATTAATTATATTATCATATAAGTCTTGGGATACAATCCATTAATCTTAAGACTTAATAAAAACATATAATTCATATAAACAATTTTTTTTTATATTAAAATATTTAGAAATATACATTATAAATACAACCTATGATATAGTTAAATAACATTATATTTATCGATTAATACTATTAAAATGTATCGATAAGAGAAAAATTATTTTTACATATTATTTAAATGATATTTTTAGAGAACATAGATAATACTTCAGATACTGTTAAAAAAGATCCAAAAACTATAATAATATCACTCAATTGAGCATTATTTAAAGCTGATAAAAATGCATTTGAAATTTTGTTAAATACACGACTATTCGTAATAGGTAAATATTTTATTAAATCGCACCCTAACATACTTCTTTCACTATTAACAGAAGAGCAATACCAAAATTTAATTAAAGAAAGAAAAGGAGATATAGTACCTAAAATATCTTTATTATTTAACATTCCTACCACTGCATGTATAATTTTATCTTTTTTTATTTGTGATAACTGATGTGATAAATATTTTGCAGCATGTGGATTATGACAAACATCAAGAATAACTAGTGGTTGATTTAAAATAATATGAAATCTTCCAGGAATATGTGTACGTTTAACAACATTCGTAATAATCTTTTTCGATATATTAAAATTAGAAAAAGATAAAGCTGCAATTGATGTAGCTACATTTTCTAAAGATAATGAAGGAATAGGCAAATTATCAAAACATTTCTTTTTATAAAAAAAATCCCATGTATTATCATATATTTTCCAATTCCAATCATAACCTATTTTTTTTAATAAAATCTTTTTTTCTTTTACAATTTTATAAATACTATTTGGTATACATTGTTCAGCAATAATTGCTATTTTTCCAGTCCTAAATATACCAGATTTTTCATATCCAATACTATCTAAATCACTTCCTAAAACATCCATATGATCCATAGCAATATTAGTAATTACAGCTATATCTGCATCTAAAATATTTGTTGCATCTAATCTACCACCTATTCCAACTTCTAATATTAATACATCTAGATTTTCTTGTTTAAATATAAATAAAGAAGATAATGTTATGAATTCAAAATAAGTTAATTCAACTTTTTTACTTACTTTTTCTATTTCAGAAAAAGCTAATATATGTTTATAAGCATCAACTACATGTCCATTAATACGAATTCTTTCATTATAATGAATTAAATGCGGAGATGTATACAATCCTACACGATAACCGGATTCTAATAGTAATTGTTCTAACACTATACAACTAGTACCCTTTCCATTTGTACCAGTAACAATAAAAACAAAAGCATTAGTTTGTAATAAATTTAAATTATTAGCTACACACTTAACGTTAGATAAACTTTTAGTACTAATATTTTTACATTTTTTTTCTAAATACTGTAACCATACAGATAACTTAATATTATAACTCTCATCATTGTTGTTAATTATTTTTGTTTTCATAAAATCTGCTATATTTAATTAATATAAATTATAAATTTACTGTTTTACACATTAACATATATACTCAAATTACTATAAATATTATTATTTACAATTAATATTGAATTAATAATAAATGAAAATATAAAATATACAAAACAAAAAAAAATATTAAAATTTAAATATAAATAAAAACTATACATTAATATTTTTAATATTATCTTTCTATAAAAATAAAATATCAATTAAAATAAATGATTTTTTACTGCAAAAAAAAAA
>NZ_OZ060395.1:0-175069 GCF_964059125.1 Buchnera aphidicola (Eriosoma lanigerum) | reverse complement strand
AAAAAAAAAATAATATATTATATAATATAATTATTAATCTTATGATTTAGTATAAATATTAATTTATGTTATCACTAATTTATAGAAATAATGTTTCATACCATAAAAATATAAAAATCTAATAACGTAATTTCTTGTTTTTCATAATAATATTTAATAAAATAGTAATACTTATTATTAATATCATAACAATCAAAGTAGTAGTAATAGAAATATTAATAAAATCGATACATAATGTTTTCATTCCAATAAATATTAAAATTAATGGTAATCCATATTTAGTAACATATGCTTTACAGGAACTAGTTGAAAATAAAAAATAAATTGACCGTAATCCAAATATAGCAAAAATATTAGAAGTAATCATAATAAAAAAATCTGAAGTAATAGAAAAAATAGCAGACATACTGTCAATAGAAAAAAATATATCGCTAACTTCAATCATAATAAGTACAACTAATAAAGGAGTAGCAAACAAAATGTTATTTTTTCTAATAAAAAAATGTTGTTTATGTAATTTATCTGTAATTTTAAAATATTTATATAACCATCGTATCCATTTATTTTTCGTAATAATTACATTAGAATCCTCTTTAAAAAAAATCATCTTTAATCCACTAACCAACAAAAATAAACCAAAAAAATATATAATCCATTTCCATTTTAACAACAGAAAATTACCAAAAAAAATGATTATTATTCTAAATAATATAGAACCAATAATACCATAAAATAATACTTTTTGTTGATATATCAAAGGAATAGAAAAATATCTAAAAATTACAAACCAAATAAAAACATTATCAATAGATAAAAATTTTTCTAATAAATATGCAGAGATAAAAGTTATAATTTGTATGTTAGCTATTTCTTTTCCGATCGTTGTTATTAATATCAACCATATCAAAAATGAAAATACAAACGCAACAATAATCCAAAATACAGATAACCAAATTGCAGATTTAATATTAACTAATTGTAATTTATATTTTTTTTGAAATATTTGATTTAAACATATGACTAATATCATAAAAATAATAAAAATACTCCATAAAAATATTAATAAACTATTCATAATCTAATAACTTCTCATGACTTATATACATAATAATATTACTATCCTATTTATTATTATAATGATTTTAAATATTACTGTTTATTCAATAATATTATAAATCTATATTTATACATATAATTTTGTAAACATAAGCAAATAAAATTAAAATATTGATATTAATATAATATTATTGAATCTTGATTAAATTAACACATTTATATTTCTATACAATAATATTAAATAAATTGTTCAAAAAATAATTAAATTAATTGATATCATTGATGATAAAAATATTTACTTAAAAAAAAATTAATATCAATTATAATTGATAAAGATAAATAATTTATATATATGAAATATTTAAAGTTTAATTTTTTTTATATTCTCAATGTCAAAAACTATATAAAATTAAATAAAAATATAAAATTGCTAATAATATATAAAAAAAACAATTAAAATATATTAAGTAATACATTTAAATTAAATATACCTATCTATCAATACAATAATATAAAATAATATACACATATTATAAAAATAGTGTTGATGAACGAATTAAATCTATTAGTATTGCAGGAAAAAGTCCAAAAATAATATTTATTATTCCTAATAATACAATAAATACATTACTGTTATTAATATAATTTAAATATGTAACATTATTTGATGGTAAATATAAATTAATACTTATTCTTAAATAATAATATAAACCTATTACTGTTCCCAAAACTACAATAAACCATAAAAACCAAAAATTTGAATTCATAATTGAATAAAATAAAAAAAATTTACTAATAAAACCTAATCCTAATGGGATTCCAGATAAAGAAAATATCATACTTGTCATGAAAAAACACAAAATTGGATTTCTCCAAAATAATCCCTTATACAATATAGCAGAATCTAAATCATGTTTATTATTTAAATCAGAAAAATAATTAATAATAGTAAACAAACCCAAATTACTCAAACAATATCCAAATAAATACATTCCTACTGTTTCTAAAAAATATGAATTACTCTGCAAAGTAACTAAGATAATCAACAAATAACCAAAATGAGATATAGAAGAATAAGCTAATAATCGTTTTAAATTAATTTGAAACAATGCCATCAAGTTTCCAAATAATATTGAACAAATAGCAACTATTGAACAAATAAAATATATAGAAAATACTTTTTCAACTGGAAGATACAAAAATAACCGAACTAAAACAACAAAAATAGCTGTTTTTACTACTGTAGAGAAAAAAGTTAAAGTTAATGCAGAAGTACCTTGATATACATCAGGAACCCATAAATGAAATGGAAATAACGATAATTTAAAAAATAGTACAATTAGAATCATTCCTATTCCAAATAATAAAATTAAATGATTCATAGAATTCATATTTAATGCTATTTGTAATTCAATAAAACTTAGACCTCCTGAACCTATATATACTAATGCAATACCAAACAATAAAAATGTTGATGTTAAACCTGATAAAATCATATATTTTAATGTTGATTCTAATACTTGATGACGATTTTTAAAATATCCTAATAAACCAATTAATGGTAATGAAACTAGTTCTAATCCAATAAACAAACTAATCATATGAACAGTCATAGTTAATAATAAGCAACCTAAACTAGACAATAGAATTAATAAATAAAATTCATCTTTTACATCATAATAATGATCCAAACTAAAATAAGAAATAATACAAATAAAAATAGTTAAAACAAGAATAAAAGCAGAATAAAGTACAGCATAATCATCTATTTTAAATAAAAAATTTATTTCAATGGGTATATAAAAATGTATAAAAAATAAAGATATTAAGCTACATACTAACCCTAATATACTCAATGAGAAATGTAAAAAATGATTTCTACTCCAAGAAATAGATAACATTATTGCTATAATAGTACCAAACAAACAAAAAATTGGTAATAAATCAGTCAATAAATTATTAATAATTATCATTTCGTAAAACAACCTTTTAGTTAAAAAAATAAGAAAAATTATTTTGAATATTATATATTGAATAATAAGAAGTTTCTAAAATAATTTTAGGATACATTCCAATCCAAATAATTAAAATTATCAAACTAATAATTATCCCAATTTCACGAATAGAAACAGTATGAGAAAAAGAAATATGATTGCTTTTACCATAAAAAATTACATGCATCATATTTAAAGAATAAATAGAAACAACTATTAAAATTAATGATATAAAACCAGCAATAATTGGAAAATTTTTAAAAATTCCCAATAGAATCATAAATTCTCCAATAAAATTTCCACTTCCAGGTATTCCTAAATTAACCATAGAAAAAAATAGAAAAAAAGCAGGAATCCATCTTAATTGAGACCACACACCTCCCATTTGATATATATTCATAGTTTTAAAACGTTCATACAATTGACCTGATAATATAAATAAAGCAGAAGAAGATAATCCATGAGCTATAATTTGAATAATTAATCCTTGATAAGCTAATAGATTACCTGAATAAATTCCTATTAAAATCATACCCATATTTGATACAGAAGAATATGCTAATAATCTTTTAATATTAGTTTGAGAAAAAGCTAAAAAAGATCCATAAAATATATTAATTACACCTAATAATTCTACTAAAGGAATAATCATAAAAGAAGAACGAGGAAACAAAGGAATACAAAATCGAAGCAAACCATAAACAGAGGTTTTAACTATTAAACCTACCAAGTCAATAGAACCTGCAGTAGAAGAATGACTATGCGATTCAATCAACCAAGTATGAAAAGGAATTACCGGGATTTTTATTATAAAAGATAAGAAAAAACCAAACATTAAGTACCATTCTAAATATGAATCTATAGGAACATGTAATAACACATTGTAATCAAAACTCCAAACAAGACTAATATTATGATAATTAATTACTAATCCTAGTATTGAAAATAATAATAATAATCCTGATAATTGTGCATAAATAAAAAATTTATTTGCAGAATGTATACAATTTCTTCCTAAAATTAATTCATTGTTTCCCCATATTGCTATTAAAAAATACGTTGGAATTAAAATTAATTCCCAAA
Organism: Buchnera aphidicola (Eriosoma lanigerum); assembly: GCF_964059125.1. Lineage (NCBI taxonomy): Bacteria > Pseudomonadati > Pseudomonadota > Gammaproteobacteria > Enterobacterales > Erwiniaceae > Buchnera > Buchnera aphidicola. Next base: position 170,936 of record NZ_OZ060395.1, on the reverse strand, counting down.
AACAAAAAAATAAAAATAAATCAATTGATAAGCATAATCCTATAGCACCACTAATAACACATAATAAATTAAAATAAAAACCATTTTGATGATGTTTAATTTCATTCCAAGAACATAACACAGCTATAAATCCCAGAAAAGAAATTAAAAGAACAAATAATAAGGATAAACCATCTATAGCTAAATGAAAATTTATACCTAAATTAGGAATCCAAGAACAAACATATTGAAGATCCCATTGAGAATTTATATTTACATGATTAAAATAGTAATAAAAAAACCAAAATTTTAATACTATTAACAATGTAATTCCCATGCTAGATAAAGCAATCCAACGAGAAAATGAAACTGTTATATATCCACATAACCAAGATAACAAAGCACCTAATAATGGAATACAAACTAAACACAAAAGTAACATTGAGATTATAATCCTATTTTTAATATGATAAGCTATCATTCAAAATCATTAACACAAAATATTCAATAAATATCTATATTAATATTTTATTTATTCAATTAATGATACAATTATTTATAAGTCTACAATTTAAAAATTTAAAGATTCAATTATAAAAAAAAATAATAGTATACCAATCATAAATGAACAAATATACCATCTTAATTTACCATTTTCCGAAATTAATAAAAATTTATTACAAAAACAAGATAAAAATTCTAATTGACTCAAAATAATTCCTAGAGGATCTCTATTAAATAATTTAGAAATATATATATATGATTTTTTGAACAATAATGAATATATATAATCAAAACCAAAACCACTAGAAAATAAAAGACAAATAGTACTAAAAAATGTGTTTTTTAAACATTTTTTTAACAACTCTATATTTTTTATCCAACAATAATAAGATATAACAAGTCCTAAAATAGAAAATACACTGGTAATAATAGATACAACAAATTTACTTAAATATACCGTATTTTGTTCTGGTAACATAAAATCAAATATAGAAAATATTAAAACTCCAAACAAACTAGAAAATAAAACAAGAACTATCAATGGAAAATCATGCATGAATCCACTGTTTTTATTAATTAAATCTATATTAGAATTGTTAAAAATTGAAAAAATCATACGAAAAGTATAAATTGATGTAATCAAACCACCTAATAATCCCATTGTAAATAAAAATATATGATGACTATTTAATAAAGAAAATAAAATATTTTCTTTAGTATAAAATCCTAAAGTAACAATTGGTAATGAAATTAAAGAAGCTCCTCCTATTAAAAAACAAAAATAAAGAAAAGGAAATTGATGTATCGATCCACCCATTTTAAAAATATTTTTTTCATTCTTACAAGCTATAATTAAAGAACCAGCTGAAAGAAATAATAAAGCTTTAAAAATAGCATGAGCTATTAAATGTAAAATAGAAGCCTGCCAAGCCTCTACTGATAAAGCTAAAAACATATAACTAATTTGATTCATCGTAGAATAAGCTAATATTTTTTTTATATCTGTTTGAACTAAAGCTGAAAAACTAGAAATAACTAATGTAATGCAACCTATAATTCCTATAATATATAATACTATAGGAGTCAATATAAATAAAAAATGTGTACGAACAATTAAATATACACCAGCTGTAATCATTGTTGCTGCATGAATTAAAGCAGATACAGGTGTTGGACCAACCATTGCATCAGACAACCAAGTTTGTAATGGAAATTGAGCAGATTTTCCAATAGATCCTAATAATAAACAACCAGTAATACAATATAATAACTTATTATGACATATTAATTGACTATTACTTAAAAAATTTAAAGATATAAAATCTACTGTTCCAAATTCAGTATATAATATAATTATAGAAATTAATAAAAAAATATCTCCAATACGAGTAATGATAAATGCTTTCATAGCGGAACGAAAATTGATATTATGATTATAATAAAAACTAATTAATAAATATGAACATACACCAACTCCTTCCCAACCTAAGTACATTAACACCAAATTATCTGCTAAAACTAATATAAACATACTTAACATAAATAAATTCATATAAGCAAAGAATCGTGCATTATCATTTTTACATTTCATATACCAATAAGAAAAAATATGAATCAGTAATCCCACAATACTGACTAAACCTAACATTGTTACAGATAACGAATCCAATAAAAAACTAAAATTAATTTTTAAGTTATCAGTATCAATCCATGAAAAAAAATTATATATATAAAATTGAGAGTGTCCATAAAAAAAAATTAAAATTAAATATAAAACTATACAACTCGAAAATAAAATAGAAGTAATACCTATAATTCCTAAAATACATTGAGATAATTTTTTTTGAAATAATGACAAAATAAAAAAACTAATACAAGGAAAAAAAAATACTAAAAAAATCATGTTCATCCTTTCATCTCACTTAAAACATCAATATTTAAAGTTTGATAACGACGATATAATTGTAGTAATAAAGCCAAACCTATACTACTTTCCGATGCAGATAAAGAAACAATGAAAATGTGCATTACTTGACCATCAATTTTTCCTAAATAACAATCAGCTATTACTAATAATAAAGCAGATGCATTTAGCATTATTTCTAAACCAAGTAATATAAAAAATAAATTTCTACGAATAATAAGAGATAAAAAACCTAATATAAATAAAAAAAAAGATAAAAATAAACCGTGAGACAACGGAATCATATACAACACCTATTTATTTTTTTACAATTAATTTTATGATGTAATCAAAAAAGATTATTATATCTATTGCTTTTTTCCAAAATGAAAAGTAATTACTAAAGCTGATAACAAAATTAATGAAACTAATTCTAATAATAACATATACATTCCAAATAAAGAAAAACCAACTGTTTTAATTAAAGTTACTTTTCCTAATAAAATTGAATCTTCTCCTAAACCAAAAATTAAATAAATTATTACCAATAATAATAATAATGATAATATAGCAGGAAAAATCCAATATTTTATTGACATCCATTTTTTTTCTTCATAATATGTTTTTTCTCCAAGATTAAGAACCATTACAACAAATACAAATAATACCATTATAGCGCCTGCATAAATAATTACTTCTATAACTCCAGAAAAATACGCACCTAAAGAAAAAAATACTCCTGAAATAGATAAAATCGATATTATAAAATATAATAAAGCATACATAGGATGAGAATTAAATAAAACTAACAGAGTAGATATAACTGAAATAAAACTACATAAATAGAATACTAATTCCATTGAACTAAACCTTCCTTATGGTAGTAAATTTTTAACATCAACAGGTCGAGATTCATTCTCTAAATCACCAATTTTTTTGTCTTTAATTGAAATACCAGTAAAATGATAAAAATTATAATCTTTACATTTTCCTACGTTATCAATTAATAAATCTTGTTTTTCATAAACTAAATTTTTTCTTTCTGAATCTGAAAAGTCAAATTTAGAACTTAATTGAATAGCCATAGTAGGACATGCTTCTTCACAAAAACCACAAAAAATGCAACGAGAAAAATTAATTCTAAAAAATTCAGGATAACAACGTCCATCTTTTGTTTCTGATTTTTGCAAAGTAATACAACTAACTGGACATACTACAGCACATAAACCACAAGCAACACATCGTTCTGTTCCATCTGAATTATTAGTTAATATAACACGACCTCGAGTACGCGAAGTTACCGCAACTAACTCTTCAGGATACATTCTTGTCTCTCTTTTAGAAAACATATTACGTGCCACCATAAAAATACTTTTTAATTGACTAATACAATCGAATATAAATTTTTTTATACTCATCTCAGATTCCTAATCATAAATATTATAAATTATGGTTGAATTAATAATAAACAAAAAACACTAAACAATAAATTTAATAATGATAAAGGTAAACATATTTTCCATCCAAATAACATAATTTGATCATATCGGGGCCTAGGTATAGATGCTCGAATTAATATAAATATAACAATCAATAAAAATGTTTTTATAAAAAAACAAATAAAAGAAGAAATTAAAGGACCATTAGCACCACCAAAAAATAAAGCAGTCATTAATGAACAAACCGTAATAATTGAAATATATTCTCCAATAAAAAACAATCCAAACTTTATTCCAGAATATTCTATATGATAACCATCAGCTAATTCTTGTTCTGATTCTGGTTGATCAAATGGATGACGATGACATAATGCTAAAGAAGCAATAAAAAAAATTAAAAAACCAAAAAATTGAGGAAAAACATTCCATAAATCTCGTTGACTATGAATAATTTCTAATATGTTAAAAGATCCTGCCCTAGCTACTACTCCTAATAAAGATATTCCTAAAAACACTTCGTAACTTAATATTTGAGCAATTGATCTAATTGATCCTAACAATGCATATTTGTTATTACTAGACCAACCAGCTAATAATACTCCATATACTGATAATCCAGCCATCATTAAAAAAAATAAAATTCCAATATTTAAATCTATAAGAAACCAATTATTAGTAATTGGAACAATAGACATAACTATTAATAAAGAAGAAAAAGAAATTACTGGTGCCAGAACAAATGTAAAACGATTACTAAAAGGTGGGATCCAATCTTCTTTAAAAAATATTTTAATCATATCAGCAAATAACTGAAGTAATCCATATTTACCTACTCTATTAGGACCATATCGATTTTGAAATAATGCCAATAATTTTCTTTCGATTATACTTAAACTTGCAGCAAAGAACACTATCGATAATAAAAAAAACAAAGAATAAAAAATACACATAATATTTTGACTTATACAACTTGATAAAATACTCATATTTTATCCTTTTTTTAATTCAGTTATTTCTTGGCCTAAAAGATCTAATGGTATACCTGGAGTACCTATTGGAATTCCTATTTGACCTGATTCTAATAATTCTGAATATTGAATAAAAAATATAAACTGTTGATTCAATATATTAAAATATATTTTATCTCCCGAATTAAAATTAAATTTTAAAGCATCTTTACGATTTATAACTATAGGAAATACTGAATTATAATTTTTTATGACTGTTGAATATTGAGATAATTCATCACTTCCAAAAATAAAATAATAAGGTACTACTATCCACTTATTACTATAAATAAATAAATCAGGAACATAATTAAAAAAATCTAAATTGCTTATATTATTATCCCATAAACGAAGATTTAAAGTAGAATATTTATCATTTTTATACTGTAAATTATTTATTTTATAAGATGATTGTATAGAATTCCAACCAGGAGACCATGTAAAAGGAATATATCCGAATGAACTCTGCAATTGATTATTTCCTTCCATCGAAAAAGAAAACATAGAATTATCATCTTTTGGTTGTCTAGGTTCATGTATATTTGTATCCATGTAAAGTGCAGTTCTACCACTATAACGATGTGGAGAACGAGCTATTTTTTGTCCATTTATTCGGAATAAAGCATTTGGAACTATTTTTTTTATATTTTTAAAAATAGGAAAATCTTTAATACAACTATTGATTATATCATCTAACGTTAACCATTGTTTTATATTATAATGTATTTTATCTTTTAACCAATTTAACCATTTCCAACTTTCAAATACGATTTTGTTCGATTTACCAAAAGTTGGATCATACACTTGAAAAAACCGTTGAGGACGTAATTCATAATTAATTACAGTCCCAGAACTTTCAAATAAATTAGAAGATGGAAGACTAATATGTCCTTTTTGAAAAATTTTTGTATTTTGATGATCAATAATAATACAATTAGAATATTTTAAAATCAAATCCACTTGATAACGTAATAAAGTACGATATAAATCGTGCTCTAATATAATAATAGTATTTTTTTGGTCTTTTACTAATGAATTTAATAATTGATTAATTGATAAATTACTTAACAAGCCTACTCCAAAACTATTTACACTAGAAGGAAATAAAGCTAAACCAACTTCTAATCCTCTTTTTTTTAACGATTTAGCTATATTAAAAGACGCTTGAATTAGAGATACATTTCCTGAATGAGATCCAGATATAATTAATGGTTTTTTAGAATTTAATAATAAGTTCGTAATGTTTTTAACTAATTTAATTAAATTATGATCTAATTGATCAACTACTGGTGAGTAACAATCTAATTCATGAGCTATCGCAAAACCCAGTCGAGCTTGATTTACAACCGGTGCTATATAACGATATACAGAAACATTATCTAATTCAGTACAATCAATATTAGTAATAACTAATGGATATTTTATATTATTTTCAACATTTAAAATTCCTAATCTATTCCATTTATCAATACCTTTAGATATAGATAACTTAACTGCATACTGTTTTATTGCCTGACGAATAGCTAATGCTGCACGAGGAGATGTTTGAGTGAGATCTTCTCCAAAAACTATAATACAATCGTAATCTTCTATTTCTGCTAAACTAGGTGTATATATTCCACCATTTTTTAAAATACTTAACATCAGTTGAATACACTGATTTTCTATTTCTATCATACCATTAGAAAAGTTTTTTACTCCTACTAAGTTTTGTAATGCATAATTGCTTTCAATACTAGCTCTAACAGAACCAATACCTATTACTTTATCTGACTGATTAATCATATCACTAACATGTTTTAAAACTATATTTTTAGAAATATCTGATTGTATATTAATTATTTTTTTTTTTAATCGTATTGAATTAGGTCTATCTTTAATATTTGAATGTCCATAACTAAATCTACCTCTATCACATAAAAAATAATGATTAATTTTTTTATTATATCTGTTCTCTATTTTTCTAATAGTTCCATAACGTTCACCCGCACTAATATTACAACCTATACTACAATGTTGACATATACTTGGAGCATATTGCAAATCCCATTTTCTTGTATAATTACCAAAATGAGTTTTATCAGTAAATACACCTGTTGGACAAATTTCAATCAAATTACCAGAAAATTGATTCTCTAAATTTCCAGATTTCATGCGACCAAAATATAAATTTGAACTTATTCCATAAACACCAAAATCTGTACCATCAGCATAATCTTTATAGTAACGTACACAACGATAGCAACTAATACAACGATTCATGTTATGAGCCATAAAAGGCCCTATATTTTGATTTAAATGAGTTCGTTTTACAAACCTATATCTTCTATTTGTATGACCACTAATCACAGTCATATCTTGAAGATGACAACTACCTCCTTCCTCACATATAGGACAATCATGAGGATGATTGATCATTAATAGTTCTATAATACTCTTTCTGAAAAATATAGATTCTTTATCATGTATAGATACAATTAATCCATCTTGTACTGCAGTCATACAAGACATTACTAATCTTCCTTTTGTATCATGAATATCATGATATAATTTTACAGCACATTGACGACAGGATCCCACACTACCCAAAGCAGGATGCCAACAAAAATATGGAACATCAAAACCTAAAGATAAAAAAACACTTAATAAATTATCTAAATTATGTACATCTTTTTTTATATTATATTTTTCACCATCTATGATAATTATCATAATTTAATAATCCAAAATATAAGCTAACGTAAAATATTTATATATAAATATTTATTAAATGATTTTTGGTATATTTCAACAATCAATTATTAAATATAATATTTTAAAATAATAAAATAGAACATAAAATTTATTTTTTATACCATTAATCAGACTATATATTATTTAATTCTATTTTCAAAATCAGAACGAAAATATTTTATAGCACTTCTTAAAGGAGAAACAGCACCAGGAGCATGTGCACAAAATGTTTTACCTGGTCCCAAATGATCACATAATTCTTCTAAATGTTGCATATCTTCTTTTTTTCCTATACCTTTCTCTATAGCACACAAAATTTTTACGATCCAAGGCAAACCATCACGACAAGGTGTACACCATCCACACGATTCTCGTGCAAAAAATTCTTCTAAATTTCTTACTAAAGAAACCATATTAATATTATGATCTACTGCCATTGCCAATCCAGTTCCTAATCGACTACCTACCGACATTAAATTTGAAAAATCCATAGGTACATCTAAATGTTCTATAGTTAAAAAATCTGTTCCAGCACCTCCTGGTAACCATGCCTTAAGAGAAAAATTATTTTTCATACCACCAGCATATTTTTCTAATATTTCTCGTGCAGAAGTACCAAAAGGTAATTCCCACACTCCAGGATGATTTACTCTACCGGAAAAACCCATCATTTTAGTACCAGTATCTTTACTTTTAGATAAACTCTTGTACCAATCTACTCCATGTAATATTATTGCCGGTATATTAGATAACGTTTCGACATTATTTACACAAGTAGGCTTTCCCCATAATCCTACACTAGCTGGAAAAGGTGGTTTGAATCTAGGATTAGCTCTACGACCTTCTAAGGAATTAATTAATGCTGTTTCTTCCCCACAAATATATCTACCAGCACCAGTATGTAAAAATACATTAAAACTAAAATTACTTCCCAAAATATTTTTTCCTAAATACCCTAATTCCTTAGCTTCAGATATTGCTCTATTTAAAATATATTCTGCTTTAATATACTCTCCTCTTAAAAAAATATATCCACAAGAAGATTTAATAGCAAACGCTGCTATTAACATACCTTCAATTAATTGATGAGGAATTTGTTCCATTAATAAACGGTCTTTATATGTACCAGGTTCCATTTCATCAGCATTGCATAATAAATAATGTGGATATATTTTATTGTTATCAGATACTAACGACCATTTTATCCCAGTTAAAAAACCAGCCCCTCCTCTACCTTTTAAACCTGATTGTTTTACTATATCGATAATACCACTTTCTGTGGTATTCTTTAAAGCCATCGATAATGCTTTGTAACCATTTTTACTAATATAATCATGTATCCAAACAGTTTGTTTTCTATTATTTACCCACCATGTTAATGGATGTGTTTCTTGTGTTTTTTCTATAATACTCATTTATATTTTTCCAATAAATAAGGAATTTGTTCTTTTTTAAGATTAAAGTAAGTGTCATCGTCAATCATCATAACTGGAGATTGATCACAGCAACCTAAACAACAAGTTGGCAACAAAGTAAACCTATTATCAATCGTTGTTTTCCCAGGTTCTATTGCTAATAATGTTTCTAACATTAATTTAATTTCCATATAACCAGTAATATAACAAACCATACTATCGCAATATTTAATTATATGACGTCCAACTGGTTTCCGATAAATATTGCTATAAAATGTAGCTACTTCTTCTACATCATGTGCTGGAATATTTAATATTTCAGAAATAGCATAAATAGAATCATCTGAAACCCAACCTCTAATCTTTTGAACGATTTTCAAAGCTTCAATAGATACAGCACGAGAATCCTGATAATGCATCTTTTGTTCTTCAATTGCTTTTATTTCTATCTTACTAAGTTTAAAATTTATATTTATTAATCTTGTTTTATTTACATTTATACACATAATATTATCGATCCACATCTGACATTACAAAATCAATACTACCTAAATATACAATCAAATCTGATACTAAACTTCCTCTAATCACAGAAGGTATTTGTTGTAAATGAGGAAAACTAGGAGTACGTACTCTAGTCCTATAACTATTAGTATTACCATCACTAATTAAATAATAACTATTAATTCCTTTAGTAGCTTCAATCATTTGAAAACTTTCATTAGGAGGAATTACTGGTCCCCAAGATACTTGTAAAAAATGCGTGATCATAGTTTCAATATCTTGTAATACTTTAGATTTTAAAGGAGGAGTTGTTAATGGATGATCAGATTTATACAAGCCCAAAGGCATATACTTTAAACACTGTTTTAAAATATGTAAGCTCTGTCTAATTTCTTCTACCTTAATCATCACTCTAGAATAAGCATCACTAATACCATTTCCAATAGGTATCTCAAAAGAAAAATTTTCATAACCAGAATACGGACGATTCTTCCTAACATCAAAATCAACTCCTGTTGCTCGTAAACCAGCTCCTGTAACACCCCACTCTAAAGCTTCTTTTTTATTATATTCAGCTATTCCTTGAGAACGAGAAATTAAAATACTATTTTTTAGTCCAGAATTGACATAAAAATCTAATCTTTTTGGCATCCAATTTAAAAAATCTTCTAATAATATATGCCAATTTTCTGGTAAATCATCTGCTACACCTCCAATTCTAAACCAAGCAGGATGCATTCTAGCTCCAGTAATAGCTTCCACTAAATCGTATATTTTTTGTCGATCGGTAAAAGCTAAAAAAACAGGAGTCATCAATCCAACATCTTGAATAAAAGTAGCTATATATAATAAATGACTGTTTATCCGAAATAATTCAGATAATAATATTCGAATTACTTTTGCTCGATCAGGGACAATTATGTTTGCTAATTTTTCTACAGCTAATAAATATGGCATTTCATTGACACAACCCCCTAAATACTCAATACGATCAGTATATGGAATATAGGTATGCCAAGATTGACGTTCTGCCATTTTTTCAGCTCCGCGATGATGATAACCAATATCTGGTACACAATCTATAATTTCTTCTCCATCTAATTGTAATACAATCCTAAAAGCTCCATGAGCAGAGGGATGATTTGGACCTAAATTTAAAAACATAAAATCAGTGTCGTTATTTTTTTTTTTCATACCCCAATCTTCTGGTTTAAAAATTAATTCCGACATTGCTTCGTCTTCGATTTCTTTAGTTAAAGTAAAAATAGTTGAATCCGTAGCTCTAGCAGGATAATCTTTTCTTAAAGGATGACCTTTCCAATTATTAGGCATAATTAAACGAGATAAATGAGGATGCCCAATAAATACAACTCCAAACATATCCCATACTTCTCTCTCATACCAATTGGCATTCGGAAATAAATGAATTAAAGTTGGAACATTTAAATCATTTTCTAACAACGAAATCTTTAAAACAAGATCAGTATTTCTCTGAATAGAGGTTAAATAATAAAAAATAGTAAAATGAGATTTAGGAAAACTATTATGATTAATTCGCACTCGTTCATCTATTCCATGCAAATCAAATAACATATTATAAGGATTAGGTACATTCTGTAAAAAATTTATTATTTCTAATAAATCGTTTCGTTGTATCCAAATAACAGGACATCCTATTTTTGTAGATTGAATATAAAATTCACTATTTTTAAAATAAGATAATAAATCAATAACAATTCTATTATCTGAATAATATTTGATATCTTTTAATAAAACATCGGTTTTTTTATATGTTTCACTTTTCATAAATTATATATCTTAACTTCTTATACATCCATTAATATTATCTTAAAATGATCATGAACATCATAATTCATTTAATATTGTTTTGAACTTTAATAATTCTATTTTGACTCAATAGTAGAATCAACGTTAGTAATCATAGAAATAATTTGATGATTTGATTTATTTAGTCTAAAATCTTTTTTTTGTTGTATCATATCTACCTTGGAATCACCTATAATCCATGATAAAGGTCTTTTTTCTTTAGAAATATTTTTTTGTAATTGCATTAAAGCTTCAATATATGCTTCCGGACGAGGTGGACAACCAGGAATATAAATATCAACTGGTAATATTTTATCTACACCCTGTACTACAGAATAAATATCATACATACCTCCAGAATTAGCGCAAGAACCCATAGAAATAACCCATTTCGGATCTAACATTTGATCATATAATCTTTTAATTACTGGTGCCATTTTTATAAAAGGTGTTCCTGCTATAACCATAAAATCAGCTTGTCTTGGAGAAGCTCGTAATACTTCTGAACCAAACCTACTGACATCATGAATAGAAGTAAATGAAGTTACCATTTCTACATAACAGCAAGATAATCCAAAGTTATATGGCCATAAAGAATTTTTTCTACCCCAATTTACTAATTTATTAATTGATTCTCCAATCTTACCGAAATAAATATTGTTATTTAATATACTCTTTAAAAAATTAGTATTTTTATTCTTTTCTTTTTCTGTTTTATTATGTTTCATAGTATCTTTACGTATATTTTTCAATGTATATTTCATATATATATCCGGACTAAAATTATATAATTTTTTAAAACTACTATATCTATTAAATTTTTAATAATTTTTTCTTCATGACATTCTTCCAATCAAGACCACCTAAACTAATTAAATAAATTAAACCTACAAGTAACTCAAAAATAAATATAAATATTTCAAATAGACCTATCCATTGTGTTTCATTAATTGTAGAGACCCATATATATAAAAATACCGACTCTGTATCGAATATTACAAAAAAAATAGCAACTAAATAAAATTTTATAGAAAAACGAATATTAGTATCTCCGAATGGCACTATACCTGATTCAAAAACAGTATTTTTATATCTGGAATAAGATCTATCACCTAATACTAATCCACATAATAACATTAAAAAACAAATAATAAATATTGATATAAAAAAAATAAAGAAAGGTAAATAAGAATACATAGAATTAATATACATTAGTACAATATTCCTAATTGTTAATTTATAAAATATTATATATTTTTTCAAATATTTGAATTCATTTAAAGATATAAACAAATAAAGTAATAAAATTATAACATATGCAACAAAAATCTTTATGAAAATAATTAATCTCTTTATTTTTAAAGCATTCAAAAATTATATAAAAATGTTCATTCTCAAATAAAAAAATTAAGTAAATTGTATTTTTTTTTAATTAACCCTTGATGCATGATAAAAAGACCCCATCTAATGGTTATTCACTGAATTTTTTAAACTAAAATTTATACAAATTTGTTTAGCTCGTTAAAAGCCAAAAAAAAAATGGCTGCATAACAGTTGAATAACCCAAATTATCAAAATATTCAACAGGAGAAACTTTAATGGGTAAAATTATTGGTATAGACTTGGGCACAACCAACTCTTGTGTCGCCATTATGGACGGCAACAAAGCACGAGTATTGGAAAATGCAGAAGGTGATCGTACAACTCCTTCAATTATTGCATATACTAAAGAAGGAGAAATATTAGTAGGACAACCTGCAAAAAGGCAAGCAATTACTAATCCTAAAAACACTTTATTTGCGATCAAAAGACTTATAGGAAGAAGATTTCAAGACGAAGAAGTACAACGTGATATTAAAATCATGCCATACGAAATTGTTCAATCAGATAATGGAGATGCATGGATTAATGTTAAAAATAAAAAAATAGCTCCTCCTCAAATATCTGCAGAAGTTTTAAAGAAAATGAAAAAAACTGCAGAAGATTATCTTGGAGAAACAATTACTGAAGCTGTAATTACTGTTCCTGCATATTTCAACGATGCACAAAGACAAGCAACAAAAGATGCAGGAAGAATTGCTGGAATGGAAATAAAAAGAATAATTAATGAACCAACAGCTGCAGCTTTAGCTTATGGATTAGATAAAGGTGAAGGTAATAGAACCATTGCAGTATATGACTTAGGTGGAGGTACTTTTGATATCTCTATTATTGAAATAGATGAAGTTGATAAAGAGAAAACATTTGAAGTACTTTCTACTAATGGTGATACTCATTTGGGAGGAGAAGATTTTGACAGCCGTTTAATTAATTATTTAGTTCAAGAATTTAAAAAAGAACAAGGTATGGATCTTCGAAACGATCCATTAGCTATGCAAAGACTTAAAGAATCTGCAGAAAAAGCAAAAATTGAATTATCATCTACGAAACAAACTGATGTTAATTTACCATATATTACCGCTGATTCTTCAGGACCTAAACATTTTAACATAAAAGTAACACGTTCAAAATTAGAATCATTAGTAGAAGATCTCGTTAATCGTTCTATTGAACCGTTAAAAACAGCCTTAAAAGATGCTAATTTATCTATATCTGATATTAACGATATTATATTAGTTGGTGGTCAAACTCGTATGCCATTAGTACAAAAAAAAGTTGCATCATTCTTTGGAAAAGAACCAAGAAAAGATGTAAATCCTGATGAAGCAGTAGCTGTTGGTGCAGCTGTTCAAGCAGGTGTATTATCCGGAGATGTAAAGGATGTTTTATTATTAGATGTGACACCACTATCTCTAGGAATTGAAACAATGGGTGGTATTATGACCACTTTAATTAATAAAAATACTACTATCCCAACTAAACATAGTCAAATTTTTTCAACTGCAGAAGATAATCAATCTGCAGTAACAATACATGTACTACAAGGAGAAAGAAAAAGATCTAGCGACAATAAATCTCTAGGACAATTCAATTTAGATGGAATTCAACCTGCACCAAGAGGAATGGCTCAAATTGAAGTAACTTTTGACATTGATGCAGATGGTATTTTACATGTATCAGCTAAAGACAAAAATACTGGAAAAGAACAAAAAATTACTATTAAAGCATCTTCTGGTTTAAATGAACATGAAATTAAAAAAATGGTCTCTGATGCAGAAATAAATGCAGAATCAGATAAAAAATTTGAGGAACTTATTCAAATAAGAAATCAAGGAGATCAAATTTCTCATAATACGAAAAAACAACTAATAGAACACGGAAACACATTAAATACACAAGATAAAAATGAAATTCAAGAAGCTATAGATAAATTAGATCACTCTATTAAAGGTGAAGAAAAAACTGAAATTGAAAAAAATATACAAAATGTATTAAAAATTTCTTCAAAATTAATGGAATCTATTAAAAAAACTAATCAAAACAGTAATATCAATAATGAACAATCATCATCTTCAAAACCAGAAGAAAATGTTGTAGATGCTGAATTTGAAGAAGTAAAAGACCCTAAAAAATAATAGATTTCTCTGATTGAACAAAACAGTAAAACATAACTGTCAATCACCATCACGGGAGTGAAAAAATAATTTCACTCCCGTGAACGTATATTAATCATCAGGAAAAGTAAGAAATGGAAAAAAAAGATTACTACGAAGTTTTAGGGATTCAAAAATTAGCAGAAGAACGGGAAATTAAAAAAGCATATAAACGTTTAGCAATGAGATATCATCCTGACCGAAACCAAGGTGATAAAAATGCTGAAATTAAATTTAAAGAGATTAAAGAAGCTTATGAAATATTAATAGATCCACAAAAACGTACTGCTTATGATCAATATGGTCATAATGCCTTTCAACAAAATAATAACAATTCTAATTTTCACGGATCATTCAATAGTACAACAGATTTTAGCGATATTTTTGGAGATGTTTTTGGAGATATATTTGGAGGAAACAGACAAAAACAAGCAGCTAAAGGATCTGACCTAAAATACAATTTAGAATTGTCATTAGAAGAAGCTGTAAGAGGAATTATAAAAGAAATTTGTATACCTATATTACAAAAATGTAATATTTGTTATGGAAGTGGTGCAACTCCAGGTACAAAACGAACAAATTGTCCTACTTGCCATGGATCAGGTCAAATACAAATTAGAAAGGGTTTTTTTACAGTACAACAAACTTGTACTACATGTTATGGAAAAGCTACAATTATTCAATATCCATGCAGTAAATGTCATGGACATGGTAGAATTGAAAAGCCTAAAAACTTATCCATAAAAATTCCAGCAGGAATTAATACAAATGATCGAATAAAATTAAATAAAGAAGGAGAAGCAGGAGAACAAGGAGCTCCAGCAGGAGATTTATACGTACAAATTACTGTAAAAAAACACCCAATATTTGCAAGAGAAGACAATAATTTACATTGTGAAGTTCCTATAAATTTTTCTATAGCTGCTTTAGGAGGAGAAATTGAAGTACCAACTCTAGATGGAAGAATAAATCTAAAAATACCTGCTGGTACACAATCAGGGAAATCATTTAGAATACGAGGGAAAGGAGTATTATCTGTACGAAATGGAAAAAAAGGAGATTTATTATGTCGTATTCTTGTAGAAACTCCAGTTCACTTAAATGAAAAACAAAAAACGCTATTATATGAATTAGGAGAAAGTTTTGGTGGTTTCAAAGGAGAAAAAAACAGTCCTCGATCTAAAAGATTTTTCGATGGAGTAAAAAGATTTTTTGATGATCTTAGAAGATAATATTAATATAATGTTAAAAGTATTGCTCCAAAAAAAAAAAAAAAAAAAAAATTGGATGCAATACTTTTTATATAAAACTAATACTCAAATAAATTTAATTTACGATTTATATATATTTTATTTAAAATAATTATTTATAATATTTCAATAATACTATTACTACGTTAATATATTAATATATTAATTTAAGATAATTGTTTGATTTTCAAAAATAAATTAGATTTATGTCTAGAAGATTTATTTTTATGTATTAAACCTTTACTAGCTTGTCTATCGAGAATAGGTTGCATTTTTTTAAAAGCTAGTTCTGCTTTTTCTTTATGACCAGAATCAATAGCTAAATATACTTTTTTTATTAAATTTCGAATCATTGAACGTCTACTGATATTATGTGCATTTCTCTTTTTAGTTAAGATTGTATCTTTTTTAGAAGATTTAATATTAGCCATTTTTTATTCCTATTAATTTTATTAATTATATAATATGATTAATAATCATATAACATATAACGTACTTCTAACCTAAATTATTTATTAATATTTTATAATTTAGTAATTATTAAATATAAATATTTTTTTAAAAAATTTATATAATATATACAAAATCAGATACAATACTTATAAATACACCTGATTAATTTAATACAACATATCAATTATTACATGTATATTAAAAATTAATAATCATGATTAATATTTCATTAGTTTAGTTTACAATATTTTATATATACAAAATCAAAACTATAATTTTAATAAAAAAAATATTTATTTTACTTCTTATATCTTAAAATGTATTTACAAAATTAAAATAATGCTAAAACAATATGAAATGATTTTTATATTAATTTTAATTAACATTCATACGATAAAACATTTATTACAAAAAAAAAAAAAAAAAAAAATAACTAAAAAAAATATTCATAATAAATATATTATTACTTTAATACCAACGTTTACAATTAAGCAAAATTCAAAAAAATATATAAATTGATAAAAAAAACTTTAATAAAAACTTAAAATTAATAACAATACATATATTACATATAAAAATAAATATAAATCACTTAATTTATATTATATGTTTATTATTTTTCATTAATGAAATAAAAAAAATCAGATACTATTTTCTCAATTAAAATAACAATTTAAATAAACATATTAAATTTAAAATAATGTATATAATATCTTGATTTCATATATAAAATTAAATTAAGCATATAATATACAAAATACGAATAATATTATTATAAAAAATAAATGAGTTATATACTTTGTATAATAAAATTAAATTTAAAATTATAAAAATTCATGCAATTTAAAAAATAAAATTTTTAAAATAATAGGAATATAATTATCTATGAATGATTATAAAACTACTCTAAATTTACCAAAAACCAAATTTTCTATGAAAGGAAATTTACCAAAAAAAGAAATCCAAATACTTCAAAAATGGAAAAAAAACAATATATACATAAATATTAGGAATCAACAAAAAGGTAAACCAGTATTTTTTCTTCATGATGGTCCTCCATATGCAAATGGAAATATTCATATAGGACATGCCATAAATAAAATATTAAAGGATATCATTTTAAAATCAAAAAATCTATCTGGATTTGATGCTCCTTATATCCCTTGTTGGGACTGTCATGGTTTACCAATTGAACAACAAGTAGAAAAAATTATAAAAAAAAAACAAACTGATCATATATCAGACAAAGAATTTCGTACATTATGCAGAATATATGCTAATGATCAAGTAGAAAATCAAAAAAAAGACTTTATTAGATTAGGAATATTAGGAGATTGGGAAAATCCATATCTTACAATGGACTATTCATCTGAAGCTGATATTGTGCGTACACTTGCAAAAATTATTAATAATGGGAATATATATCAAGGATTCAAACCTGTTCATTGGTGTTTAAATTGTGAATCATCTTTAGCTGATGCTGAAGTAGAATATAATGAAAAAAAATCTACTTCTATATTATTTAAACTAAAAATTAATGATAAAAATTTAATTTATAATCAATTAAACAAAAATAAAATAAAAAAAAATATATACTTTTTAATCTGGACTACAACTACATGGACATTACCATCCAGTCAAGCTATTTCTGTACATGCTAAATATCAATATCAATTGATTGAAACCCCAACAGAAGTGTTAATTGTATTAGATAATCTTAGCAATAAAATTATGAAACAAATAAACATCAAACAATGGAAGATTATTGGAAATATTTTAGGTAAAGATCTTGAATTTATAAAAGTTCAACATCCTTTATTAAATTTACAGATACCTGTAATATTATCTGATCATGTTTCGAAAGATCTGGGAACAGGCTCCGTTCATACTGCTCCTGATCATGGAATAGATGATTTTATAGCTGCTAAACCATATGGAATTCAACCAATTAATTTAGTTAATTCTAAAGGGATATATGTTAATAATGTACTTCCTCAATTAAGCGGAAACAACATCAAAAATTCTGAATCATTAATTTTAGAAATTCTAAAAGAAAATAATATATTATTATCAGTAGAAAACATTATACATAGTTATCCACATTGTTGGAGACATAAAACACCGATTATTTTTAGAACTACTCCACAATGGTTTATTAGTATGTCTCAAAAAGAATTACAATCAAAAGCATTAAAAATTGTAAAAAAAGTAAAATGGATTCCAGATTGGGGATTAAATCGAATTCAATCAATGTTAATAAATAGACCTGACTGGTGTATATCTAGACAAAGAAAATGGGGTGTTCCAATTACTATATTTACACACAAACAAACAGGTAAAATACATCCAAATACAACCGAATTCATGGAAAAAATAGCAAAATTAATTGAAGTACACGGAATAGAAGCATGGTGGAAATTAAATAAAAAAGAACTGTTAGGTGATTCAGATAAAGAATATCAAAAATCAAAAGATATACTAGATGTATGGTTTGATTCAGGATCTAGCCAAAATTTTATCATAAATAAACCATATTTTAAAAATAAAGATAAAGCAAATATTTATGTAGAAGGATCGGATCAACATAGGGGTTGGTTTATGTCTTCTTTAATTATTAGCACAGCAATTAAAAATCAAGCTCCTTATTCTTCAGTATTAACACATGGATTTGCAGTAGATGGATTAGGAAAAAAAATGTCAAAATCTATAGGAAATTCTCTTAGTCCAAATAATATAATTAATACGTTAGGAGCAGATGTATTACGTTTATGGGTTTCCTCAACAGACTATACAAAAGATATATCTATATCAGATGAAATCTTACAACAATCAATAGAAAATTATCGAAAAATTCGTAATACAGCACGCTTTCTTTTATCAAATTTACATGAATTCGATCCAAAAAACGATCTTATTACTCCTGAAAATATGATTATTTTAGATAAATGGGCAATTGATAAAACTTATTCTACTCAAATAGAAATAATAAAATTATACAACAATTATAACTTTCATTCATTACTACAAAAAATTATGCATTTTTGTACAATAGATATGAGTGCATTTTATTTTGATATTATTAAAGATCGTAAATATACCACAAAAAAAAATAGTTTAGCTCACCGTAGTTGTCAAACTACATTTTGGCATATAATACATGCTCTAACTCGTTGGATTGCACCTATTTTATCATTTACTGCTGAAGAAATTTGGGAATATATACCAGGAAATAAGAATACAATTTTTTTTCAACAGTGGTACACAAAATTATTTCAATTATCTGATAAAGAAATTCTTTCCAATTATCACTGGAATATATTAATTAAAATTAAAAATGAAATTAATAAAGAAATAGAATCAAAAAGAAATAAAAAAATAATTAAAAATTCATTAGAAGCTTCTGTTACCCTATACGTTAAATCCAACTTATTTAATATATTATCTACTTTAGGAAATGAATTAAAATTTATATTTCTGACTTCTCAAGCAATATTAAAAAAATATGATTTAGCACCTGAAAAAATATTATCAAATAATAGTATTCCAGAATTAAAAATACATATTGAACGTATAAAAGGAGAAAAATGCAACCGATGTTGGCATTATGTTACAAATCTGATATCATCAAAATTGACAAACACAAAAATTTGTATAAGATGTCAATCAAATACAGAAGGAATAGGTGAAACACGATTTTATTGTTAATAATATAAATAAAATATTACTATTTTTTAATATATTAATATTAGATATATATACTAAATATTGGATTATTCATAATTTTCATTTATATGAATATAAATATATTATACCAATATTAAATATTCTATATATTCATAATACTGGAATTATGTTTGGTTTTTTAAATCATGATTACTACATCTCTATACAATATTACATTATTAATATATTAACTATAATTATCAATTATATAGTATGGATACAATTTAAAAAAAATAATAATTATAGTTATTTATTAATTTTTACAGGAGGAATTGGTAATTTCATTGATAGAATATATTATGGATTTGTAATAGATTTTATAGATTTACATATCTATCAATGGCATATATTTATATTTAATTTATCTGATGTTAGTATAATAACAGGATTATTCCTAATCATTATTAATAAAGTACACCATACTATTAGAAATAATAATATATAACTATATTTAATAATAATGAATTAACCATACTATAAATTAAACTAAAAAATATAAAATTCACTTTCTTACAATAATATTTAAAAATTATTAAAATAGATAAATATCATTTTTTATTCTATATATAAGTATACTTCATGATTCATAAAATATATATATATATGCATATATATTTTATATAATGCTAATTTATTTTAATTAACATATAAAATGTAAAACCAAACTAATAACATAATAAATAAAAGTATAATTTTAAATTAAAATATATAATATTAAATAAAATTAATAATCTTATTAAACTATAGTAAAAAATTTATTTTTATAGAAAAACAATGAAAAATTCAATATAAATTATTTATTATATTAAAAATATATAATTAATTTATTTAAAATTAATACAAATATTTTAAATATATATACGATATTTATTAAAAAGATGTAATATTAATAGGACATAATTATGATCATACAACCTCTAAAAATTGCAATTTCAGGTGCTTTAGGTAGAATGGGAAAAATTCTCATTCAAGAAATAAAAAAAAATAAACAATTAAAATTAACTACCGCTATTAGTCATAATCAATACATAAATAATTCCGAAAAAAATCCACAATTAATTGATGTTGACATTCCAATTAAAAATTATTTAAAAGAAAGTAATGCTGATTTCGATATACTAATTGATTTTAGTCACCCAAAATATATATCAGAATATATTCAATATTGTATAGAACACAAAAAAAAAATTGTAATTGGAACTACCGGATATAATAAACAAGAAGAAAATATTATAAAAAAAGCATCAAAAAAAATAGGAATTGTATTTTCTTATAATTTTAGTATTGGAATGAATGTATTATATAAATTAATTGAAAACACTACTAAAATTATAGGAAATAATTCAGAAATTGCTATCATAGAATCACATCACAATAAAAAAATTGACATTCCTTCTGGTACTTCCATTACTATTAAAAAAATAATTAATAATAACCTTTCAGAAAATAATCAAAAATTAAAAAAAAATGATTATAATGAAATTCAAAAAGAAAAAAAAATAGAAATTTTATCATTAAGAATGGGTGATCTTCCTGGAGAACATACAATTATATATTCACATCAAGGAGAACAACTAGAAATCACTCATAAAGCTCAAGATAGAACAATTTTTGCTAATGGAGCCATTCAATCTGCAATGTGGTTACATTTAAATAATAATGCAGGACTATTCAATATGCAAAATGTATTAGAAAAAAAAATATAATAGTTTCATTGTTAATTATCAAGACATCCTATTTCATTATATTTATTTTATGAAATCATATGTTATTATTAATATTTAACATAAACTATTTATTTTAATTGATTATTATATTTTTATTACCTAAGATTTAATATCTTAATATTAATTAAAAATAATAAAAATACAAAAATATCATTAATTATAATTATTTATTGGAGATACTTTGGAAAAATCAGGTATATTAGTATTAGAAGATGGTCATGTTTTTCAAGGAAATTCAATAGGAATAGAAGGATATACAGTAGGAGAAGTTGTATTTAATACTTCTATAACCGGATATCAAGAAATTTTAACAGATCCATCATACACCGAGCAAATTATAACATTTACTTTTCCAAATATTGGAAATGTTGGAATTAATTATGAAGATCAAGAATCTAATCAAACGTATATTAAAGGAATAATTATTCGTAATCTTTCACTAATTTCTAGTCATCATCGAAGCAAACAAAGCTTACAAAATTACCTAAAAAAAAATAAAATAATAGCTATTTCTAATATTGATACTAGAAAATTAACTCATATACTCCGTAAAACTGGATCACAAAATGGATGTATTCTAACAAAACAGTACAATAAAAATAATTATGATTATGCATATACTAAAGCAAAAAAATTTTATGGATTAAAACAAGTTGATTTAGCTAAAATAGTAAGTACAAAAAAAATTTACAACTTAAATTATAAAAATCATTATATTAATAAAAATATACTAATAAATCAATCTATAAATACCAAAAAAAAATGTTTACATGTAGTAGTATATGATTTTGGAATAAAAAAAAATATATTAAACACGTTAATTAGTTACAATTGTAAATTAACTGTTGTACCTGCAAAAACTCCTCCAAATACTATATTAAAATTAATTCCAGATGGAATTTTTTTTTCTAATGGACCAGGAGATCCTAGACCTTGTAATTATGTTATTCAATCTATAAAACAATTCTTACATACTAATATTCCAATGTTTGGAATTTGTCTTGGTCATCAATTGTTAGCTTTAGCTAGTGGAGCTAAAATTATAAAAATGAAATTTGGTCATCACGGAAGTAATCATCCTGTTCAGGATGTTCATACCAAACAAGTTATGATTACCACTCAAAATCATGGTTTTACAGTAGATTCTAATAATCTTCCTGCACAATTAAAAATTTCTCATATTTCTTTGTTTGATCATACTATACAAGGTTTAAATTGGAAGAATAAACCAATATTTGGATTTCAAGGACATCCTGAAGCTAGTCCTGGACCACATGATGCATCATCATTATTTGATAAATTTATCTATTCTATGCAAAAAATTTAATAATTTATCTAAATTTATTATTATCGAGAATATAAAAAATGCCGAAAAGAACTGATATTAAATCTATTTTAATTTTAGGAGCAGGTCCTATTATAATTGGACAAGCCTGTGAATTTGATTATTCTGGTACACAAGCATGCAAAGCATTAAAAGAAGAAAATTATCGAGTTATATTAGTTAATTCAAATCCAGCAACAATTATGACTGATCCTAATATGGCTGATGCAACATATATTGAGCCTATTAACTGGTATACTGTAAGTAAAATTATTGAAAAAGAAAAACCAGATGCTTTACTTCCAACCATGGGTGGACAAACAGCTTTAAATTGTACTTTAAAACTAGAACAAAAAAATATATTATCTAAATACCAAGTACAAATAATCGGAACTACAATTTCGGCAATTAATAAAGCAGAAAATCGTAGTCTATTCGAAAATTGTATGAAAAAAATTAATTTACAAACAGCAAAATGTGGTATTGCTCATAATATAAAAGAAGCAATAGAAATATCTAAACAAGTAGGATTTCCTTGTATTATTAGACCATCTTTTACTATGGGAGGATCTGGAGGAGGAATTGCTTATAATAAAGAAGAATTTTCAAAAATATGTAAAATGGGATTAGAACTATCTCCTATAAATGAATTACTTATTGATGAATCATTAATAGGATGGAAGGAATATGAAATGGAAGTTATAAGAGATAGTAATAACAATTGTATAATTGTATGTTCCATTGAAAATTTAGATCCTATGGGAATACATACAGGAGACTCTATTACAATTGCTCCAGCACAAACTCTAACAGATAAAGAATATCAAATTATGCGTAACGCTTCAATCAATATATTAAAAGAAATAGGAGTAGAATCTGGTGGATCTAATGTACAATTTGCAATTAATCCTAAAAATGGGAAAATGATTGTTATAGAAATGAATCCTAGAGTATCTCGTTCATCTGCTTTAGCATCAAAAGCTACTGGTTTTCCTATTGCTAAAATTTCAGCTAAATTAGCTGTAGGATATTTCTTAGATGAATTAAAAAATGATATTACTAATACATATATGCCTGCAGCTTTTGAACCATCTATAGACTATATAGTAACTAAAATTCCTAGATTTAACTTTGAAAAATTTCCAGAATCTAATGATCGATTAACAACACAAATGAAATCAGTAGGAGAAGTTATGGCTATTGGTCGATCTTTTCAAGAATCCATCCAAAAAGCTATATGTGGATTAGAAATTGGATCTAGCGGATTTGAATCAAAAATTAATGATCTAAATAATGAAAATACCATAAAAAAAATTAAATATGAATTAGAAATTCCTGGATCTGAACGTATATGGTATATTGCAGATGCTTTTAGAATAGGTATGTCAATACATGATGTTTACCTTTTAACTCATATAGATAAATGGTTTTTAATACAAATATGGGATTTAATCAAATACGAAAAAAAAATAGAAACAACTGGATTTGAAAAAATTGATTTTAAATTTTTATATCACATTAAACAAAAAGGATTTTCAGACTCACGTATCGCAAAATTAACTAATACTACAGAAAAAAACATTAGAAATTTACGTTATAAACTCAATATTCATCCTGTATATAAAAGAATTGATACATGTTCAGCTGAATTTTGTAGTAATACTGCATATATGTATTCAACTTGGGAAGAAGAATGTGAATCTCAACCTGATGAAAATAATAATAAAATTATAATATTAGGAAGTGGACCTAATAGAATAGGACAGGGGATTGAATTTGATTACTGTTGTGTACATGCTGCACAAGCATTACAAGAAGATGGTTATCAAGCTATTATGATTAATTGCAATCCTGAAACAGTTTCTACTGATTACGACATATCTAATCGTTTATATTTTGAACCAATTACTCTAGAACATGTATTAGAAATTATAAGAATTGAACAACCAAAAGGTATAATAATTCAATATGGTGGACAAACCCCGTTAAAATTAGCAACTGCACTTAAAAAAATAGGAATACCTATTATTGGTACTGATCCTAAGAATATTGATATAGCTGAAAATAGAAATTATTTTCAAAAAATAGTAAATAAATTAAATTTATTACAACCAAAAAACGGAACTGTTTCTAATATAAAAGATGCAATGTTACTAGCCAAAAATATAGGATATCCTATAATGCTCAGACCATCATATGTATTAGGAGGTAGAGATATGCAAATTATTTTTAATGAAACTCAATTAATTGAATATTTCACAAATTTCTACAACAACTCAAATAATCCAAAATTACCAATATTACTAGACCAATATCTTACTAATGCTGTAGAAGTAGATGTAGATGCTATTTTTGATGGAAAAAATATACTCATAGGAGGAATTATGGAACATGTAGAACAAGCTGGCATACATTCTGGAGATTCTGCATGTTCACTTCCACCATATACAATTAATCAAATAATACAAAACAAAATTAGAATACAAGTTGAACAATTAGCAATTGAATTAAAAATTAATGGATTAATGAATGTACAGTTTGCTATAAAAAATGATGAAATATATATCATTGAAGTAAATCCTAGAGCATCTAGAACTATTCCATTCTTATCTAAAGCCACTGGTATACCATTAGCTAAAGTAGCTGTAAAAGTAATGTGTGGTAAAACATTAGTTGATCAAAACTATATAAAAGAAATCATACCTAAATATTATTCCGTAAAAGAAGTAGTATTACCTTTTAATAAATTTCCAGGAGCAAATCCTATATTGGGTCCAGAAATGCGCTCTACTGGAGAAGTAATGGGAATAGGTAAAAATTTTGCAGAAGCTTTCGCTAAAGCTATGCTAGGAGCTCAAACTAGTATAAAAAGTTCAGGAAAAGTACTATTATCTGTACAAAACACTGATAAAAATAATATAATTAATTTAGCAATTAAATTAAAAAATCATGGTTTTAAAATTGATGCTACTATAGGAACTGCAAAAATATTAAAAAAATCAGGAATACATTCAAGAATTGTAAATAAAATTAATGAAAAAAGACCAAATATTAAAGATCACTTAAAAAATGGAGAATATGTCTATATTGTTAACACTACTTCTACAAATCAAACTATTGAAGATGCAAAAATTATTTTTCAAAATGCATTGCAACACAAAGTACATTACGATACAACTTTAAATGGAGCATTTGCTACTATTATGACATTAAATTATATTCCCATTAAATCAGTGATATCAATACAAAAACTACATAAAGAAATATAATATTAATTCAATAAAAATGAAATAATATTTATATTTTAATTAATACATACATCACATTTTAAGTAATATATATGAAAATTAGCATAATTGCAGCATTATCTCAAAATTTTGTTATTGGAAAAAACAACCAAATACCATGGTATCTTCCTCAAGATTTATCATGGTTTAAATATCATACATTACATAAAACTATTATTATGGGAAGATTAACATGGAATTCTCTTGCTGTTCCATTACCTATGCGTAACAATATTGTTATTAGCAAAACAAAAATTAAGTCAAAAACAATTATATGGGCTAATTCTATTAGTCAAGCTTTATTATTTGCAAAAAAACTTAATAAAGAAGTTATGATTATTGGAGGTGGAACACTATATCTTCAAACTATACAATATGCAAATCAATTATATTTAACACACATTCATAAACACATTATAGGTGACGTCTATTTTCCAAAATATCATATAAACTTATGGAAAAGAACGTTCTATCAAATTATGTATTCTACACAAATAAATAATTATTACTCTTTTGAAATATTAAAAAGAAAATAAAGTATATCAAGTATGAAAAGATTGTTGAAAATACATTTTATCTTCCCATCTTAACATACTTAATTCATATCCCCAACAACAACCTGTATCTAATGATATAATATTCTTTGGAGTTGATACATTTCGTAAAGTAGACCAATGACCAAAAACAATCGAATAACCTGTAGGAATATTTGTATTAATTAAAAACCAAGGTAACAAATTTGTAGGTGCAGATAAAGGAGAAGTTTTACATGAAAAATCTAATCTTCCGTTGAGGAAACAATATCTCATACGAGTAAACACATTAACGCTGAACCGTAATAATTCAAATTTAGTTAAATTTATATTCCATATATCCGGAATATCTCCATACATTTGAGATAAGAAGTCTATATAATTATCACTTTTTAAATACTTTTCAATTTCTCTAGCATATTGTAAAGCTGTAGATAAATTCCAATAAGGAAAAATTCCAGCATGAGACATTATTAATTTTTTTTCTTCATCAACTATTACTAAAGGACAATTCCGTAACCAATCAATAAAAATTTCTATTTCCGGGTGTTGTAATAAAGAAACGATATTATCACATGCATATGATTGTTTAATACCTGAATATACAGAAATTAAATATAAGTCATGATTACCTAATACAACTTTAGCTACTTTCCCAAGAGAATAAATAAATTGTAAAACTTCTAAAGAAGAAGAACCTCTAGCAATTAAATCACCAGTGAACCAAAGAATATCTTTATCTTTATTAAAAGAAACTTGATTCAACAATGCTTGTAATTGATTATAACAACCATGAACATCTCCAATTAAATATGTACTCATATACTTTTATCCTAATAAAATATTTTTACTATTTACAATATTTGATTTTTTATATATTATTATAAATTAATAAAATAATACAAAATAAAATTTATTTATTAAAACAAAAAAAATAATTATTTATATAAATTATTATCAAATATATAATTTGCTAAAGTACAATACTGTAATACCGTCAAGTTCTCCGCTCGAATACCAGGAGAAATATTTAATTTGATTAAATTTATTTCATTAATTAATGAACCTAAACTATTTTTAACAATTTTTCTTCTTTTTTCAAAGGCTAATCTTGTCACTAAAAATAAACAATTGATATTTTTTAAATAATATGGTGCAACACTGTAAGGAGTAAATTTCAGAAAAGAAGAATGTACTTTTGGTATTGGAAAAAATGATTTTGGTAATATATTTAATAATAATTTTATATCAAAAAAATATTGTATTATTACACTTAATCGACTATATTTTTTATCATTAGGTTTTGCTAATAAACGATCAGCTACTTCTTTCTGCAACATAAAATGAACATCATAAAAAATTCTAGAAAATTGTATAATATAGAAAATTAATTTAGTAGAAATGTTATAAGGAATATTACCAACTAATCTGATATATTTATTTTTTTGATGAAATAATTCTAGAAAATTAAAAGATAATACGTCTTGAAGAAAAAAAAATAATTTATTTGAAAAATGATGTTGTTTTAATCGATATACTAAAATTGGATCAATTTCAATCACAATTAATTCATCAATTAAAACTGATATTAATTTTGTTAAAGCACCTAAACCAGGACCAATTTCTACTAATAATTCGTTTTTTTTTGGATTAATACAATGAACTATCTTTTGGATAATTTTTTGATCAATAAGAAAATTTTGTCCAAAATATCTAGATGGGTTGTGACCTAAATATAATTTTTTATTCAACTGAATTCTCTTTAAAACATAGTTTAAAATTATAGCATACAATATTATTCAATATAATAAAATAATTAATTTTGCAATCATATTTAATTAAATCAAAAAAAATAAATAAAATAATGTAGATTATATTTTAATGAAAGATTTTTATATAAGAATTATAAAAAAGTTGTTCCCTCCAATTTCTTATCTCCTGAATCATTTTTTGATTAACAATAATATTATAAGCATATTTTTTTAGCATATCATAAGTATTATCTTTAGTTCTAACATCCATTAATTTAAACAAATGCCATCCTTTATTAAAATATATTGGAATAGTACAATCATGTCTACTCAATTTTAATAAAAATGATAAAACTTTAGATTCTATTTTAGATTGTTTCAACCAACCTAAATTTCCTCCTTGTACAGAAGATACTATATCATCTGAAAACATTTTTGCAGCTTCTTCGAAACTATATTTCTTTTTTATTATATTAGTATAAATTCTATTAATTTTTTGTTTAGATAAATCTTCTGATGAAAAATTAGAATTTTTAATAAAAATATGTTTTAAAAAAAATTCATGTTCAACAAATTTTTGTATATCTTTTTTTAAATCTAATATATTTATTAAATATACTCCAAATTTAGATTGAAATAAATAAAAAATACCTTTTTTTATTAATTTAAAATGAAAATGATAACGTAATTGTATGTTATTGACACTATCCCAATGAATATTACGAAAAAAAAATGTTTTATGACGGTGATAAGAATTAATAAAAATTATTTTTCTTAATTTAAAATTTTTTTTAGAATCTTTAATAATTTTTTGAGATATAAAAATAATTTTTTTACGTTCAGTGTTACTATTTTTAGATACATAAGGCAAAAATAATGTTCTTATTTTTATTTTAGTAATAATTTTTTTTTTATATAAAAATTTTTTTATCAAATTATGTAATTCTAATTGAGTAATATGCACATTAGGTTTGACAAAATAATATTCCAATGCAGAAATAATTAACATATTTTTTATATAATTTTTATAATCTTCATAACTATATTGATTATGAACATTCATAAAATGCATATATCTTTGAAATTTTGATTTAGAAATGTAAACATTATTAAACATCTTTCTCATTTGTAAATTAAAAGGTATTTGATATAACTTTAAATCTAATTTTTTTGCAATATTCAATATAATTGAATCTATAATAATACTTTTTTTAATATTATTATCATTAGTTACATTTTTGAAATAATTATTTTTCTTATTTAAAGACTGAATTTTAAAAAAACAAATTATTTTTTTTACATCTTGTTCTAATAATATTTTATCATTTACTACAGCAACAATTTTATTAATTAAAATAGGTGATGCTGAAATTGAGTTAAGATTTACTATCATTGCAAATAGTAATATAATCCATTTTTTCATACTATATTTTTCTTATTATATAAAATATATTTTAAATATAAATTTAAAATTATTATTGGATGTAGGAAACACTACTTTTAACAATATCATACCATTGAATTATTATAAAAAATGAATAATAATTAATATTATACGTTAATTTAATTTATTATCTAAATAAATTTATTTATTATATCAAAAAATACAAAATCAATTACTATTTTAAATTAAATATAAGTTATCAAGAATACAATTATTATAAATAATTATAAAATTTATAAATAATTTTTATAATTAAACAAAAATAATAATTTAAAAAAAAAAAAAAAAATAATATACTTGCGTACATTACATAATAATTTAAGATAAATTACAAAAAACACGAAACTTGAATAATGAGAAATTATGGAATACTGGTTAGAATACATCATAACATTACCTTCTAAATACTTACTCATAGCAGTTTGTATTATTTCATTTTTAGAATCATTAGCAATTGTGGGATTATTTTTACCCGGAATGATTCTTATGGCTGCATTAGGTTCAATGATAGGAAATGGAAAACTATTTTTTTATCCTGCTTGGATAGCAGGAATAATAGGATGCATACTAGGTGATTGGATCTCATATTATATGGGATGGAAATTTAAAAATTGTATATCTAAATTAAATTTTTTTAAAAAAAATTTTTCACTATTAAATAAAACTCAATCTGCACTATATAAACATAGTTTTTTAACTATATTAATTGGTCGTTTTATAGGTCCTGCAAGACCTATTATTCCATTGGTATCTGGAATGTTAAAATTACCAATTATTCAATTTATTATTCCTAATATAATTGGATGTATATTTTGGCCACCATTATATTTTTTCCCAGGTATTTTCACAGGAGTGCTTTTGAATAATCAATCAGTACTCCATGAAGAAAATATTATTCCTTTTAAATGGATTATAATTTTAACAATTTTCCTTATTTGGATTGGAATATGGATGTTAATAAAATATTGGAAAAATTACAGAAACAAACAATTTAACTTTTTTTTGTTTTCTTTAAAACAAACATTAATAATTGGATTAATTAGTATCTTTGTAGGAATGAGTATGATGATATCACTTCAATTTCATCCTCAAATGATTATACTAAGACAATTATTAATTAAAACTTTTATTTCTTCTTAAAAAATCAATAATTAATTTACATTCACACTAATAATTGTTACTGATATTACTTTATGTGTACAGTAACAATTTTAGCTAATTAGTGCATGATGCTATACAATATGAAATGTCATATAAAATATATTTTAATTAATTAATCCAAATAAAATCTACATGTAGTAATTTAGGTTTAAATACATGATAATGTATTGTTTGAACTTTAACACAATATTTAATATCATTCATTAATAAAATTAAATTATTTTTGTAAAACTCATCTTTTAAATGAATATTAAAAATAAAATCATGATCTAATATAACATTAATATTTTTTCTTTTAAAACCATAAATTATAGCTGGTATTTTTTTTTGCAAACGCAATTTACGACTATAATTAGTTCCAGAATGTATTCGTTCTACAACATTAATTGTTAACATATGTTCTTTCCTAAAAAAACACCAATTAAAATAATAAAATTATATAATTGTTATATGTAATTTCCAATATATAACTATATAATCTAATCATTAATACCATTAAATTTCAATACATTAATATTATATCAATAATTAGATACATCCTCTTAACCAATTAATTTCTTGTTTCCATAAACTAGAATCAGGAGTTTCCAAAATAATTGGAATACAATGAAATCTTTCATCTTGCATTATTCTAAAAAAACAATCGTATCCTATATTACCTTTTCCTAAACTATAATGTCTATCTACTCTACTATTCAATGGATATTTTGTATCATTTATATGAATACCACGTAAAAATTTTAATCCCACTATAGATTCAAATTGTTTAAATAAGTTTAAATATTTAGACTTACTACGTAAATCATAGCCACTAGCAAATAAATGACACGTATCCAAACATATTCCTATTCGAGAATGATCATCTACATACTCAATAATTTTTGCTAACTGTTCAAAACTATAACCAATATTAGTACCTTGACCAGCTGTATTTTCTATTACAATACATACATTATTAGTATGACGAATAGCATAATTAATTGAATTAGAAACATTTTTTAAACATAGTATCTCACTAATCTTATTTAAATGACTACCAGGATGAACATTTAATAATCTTAATCCCAATTGATCACATCGATTAATTTCTTCTATAAAAGCTATACGAGATTTATGTAATAATTCTTCTTGAGGATGTCCCAAATTAATTAAATAACTACTATGAGGTAAAATATGTTTAAAAGAAAAATGATATTGAATACAAGCTAATTTAAATTTCATTATATTAACATCAGTTAATACATTAGCTTTCCATTGTAACTGATTTTTAGTAAAAAAAGCGAATGCATTAGCACCTAAATTGTATGCTCTTATTACTGATTGATCTACACCACCTGCAGAACTCACATGAGCACCAATATATTGCATAGATTATTTTCCTATATTACATAAAATATATTATTAAAATAATAAATAATATATTTATATATATATAAATATTTCATATAACATTTTATAATATAAACTTAAATAAAAAAAATAAATATATAAATATAATTTATATTATATCTATAATATATAATAATAAACAGTTGTATTTAAATAAATAACAAACTAAAGTACAGTATTAATAATTATTAATATAATACATTAGTATTTCAAAAACATAAAAAATTAATATCTACATAATTAATTATTAAATAAAAAATTAATAATTCTATTAATTTATAAAATTATTAATTATCTATATACAAATTTTGATTACTATTGTAATTAACTAATAAATATTAAAAAATTATAAAATTACTCGTACAAATAATAATAACTGTAATCATCATAAATTACAAATGTAGAATAATACAATCCAATTACATTAATAATAAACAATTAAAATATATTAAAGTAAATAAAAAATATGAAAAAATAATATATTTTGTTATATATAAAAATAATTATATATCAAATATTAATCATACATACATAAATAAATTAAAAATACAGCAAAAGTATTTTTGAAATAAATTAAAAATTTAAAAAATGTTATAATTATACTTATATAATATATATAGATTTATTTAATAAATATATTATTTAACTAAAATATATTAATAAACTATTAATATAAACAAACACTATATATATAAATGATATTAACTATAAAAAATAATTAACATTTTTTTTAACAAATAATAATATTAACTATACTGTTCATAAGATATAATGTAAATATAAAAAAATTAAAATTATAATTCAAGACATTACATGAATAAACTTAACAAAATTACGTTTTATGATGTAATTCAAAATTTAACAAAATATTGGCATAATCAAGGATGTACTATAATACAACCATTAGATTTACCAATAGGAGCCGGTACATTTCATAGACAAACTTTTTTTAATGCACTAGGACCTGAACCAATATCCATAGCATATGTACAACCATCAAGAAGGCCTTTAGATGGTAGATTTGGAAAAAATACTAATAGATTACAACATTATTATCAATTTCAAGTCATCATAAAACCAGATGTCGATAACATTCAAGCTTTATATCTTAATTCATTAAAAAATTTAACAATCGATAATAATAATAATGATATTAGATTCGTTGAAGATAATTGGGAAAATCCAACATTAGGTGCTTGGGGTATAGGATGGGAAATATGGCTGAATGGAATGGAAATTAGCCAATTTACTTATTTTCAACAAATGGGTGGTTTAAACTGTAACCCAATTAGTGTAGAAATTACTTATGGATTAGAAAGATTAGTTATGCATGTACAAAATCAAGAAAACTTATATAAACTAATCTGGAATACAAATTCATCAACTACAACAACATATGGTGATCTATTTCTAATAAATGAACAAGAACAATCTCAATATAATTTTGAAATAGCTAATATTGATTTTTTATTTAATAGTTTTAATCAATATATTGATGAATCAAAAAGAATTTTATCTCATCAACATGATTTATTTATTCCAGCTTACGAATGTGTCTTACATGCTAATCATATCTTTAATTTACTTGATTCTAGAAAAGCACTATCTATTACTGAAAGACAAAACTATATCTTAATTATTCAAAAAATCATAAAAACAATTGCTGAAAAATACTATAATAAAAGAAAAAAATTAGGATTTCCATTATGTAAAAAAAGTAGGAATACTATATGAATAATAATACATTTATAGTTGAATTAGGAGTAGAAGAATTACCAGCAAAAAAATTATATAACATTGCATTATCATTTCACGAACAAATAAAAAAAGAAATTATAAATAATAATATTCATTACAAAAAAATAAAATGGTTTGCAACTCCTAGAAGAATAGCTGTTCAAATCAAAGGAATTGACATTAAAAACAACATAAAAAAAGAAATTATTCTGAAAGGACCATTAATTAAAAATGCATTTAATAAATATAATAAACCTACTAATTCAACAAAATTTTGGATCAAAAAAAACAATATTAATTTACAAGAAACTTCAACTATTGAAACTATACATGGAACATGCTTAGCCTACAAAAAAATAGAAATACTTAAATTTAATAATGACATTTTTTCAAACATCGTTAAATCAGCTATTGAAATAATATCAATTGGAAAATTAATGAAATGGAACATTAATGAAAAAAAATTTTTTAGACCAATTAGAACTGTAACATTAATGTACAATGATATAATTGTTCCGTTACAAATATTTAACGTATGTTCAAATCAATTTATTAGAGGACATCAAATTATAGATCAACCTATTCTTTTAACAGATGCCAATAAATATTCCTCTATATTATTTAATCAAGGAAAAGTTATAGCCTGTTATCAAAAAAGATTAAAAATAATTGAAAATGAATGTAACATTGCATCATCAAAAAAAGGTTGTAGTATAGAACTTCATGATCAATTATTACATGAAATAAACTCATTAGTTGAATGGCCAGTTGTACATGTAGGAAAATTTAAAAAAAAATTTCTTGAGTTACCAGAAATAGCAATTATTCATACAATTGAAAATGATCAAAAATGTATTCCAATGTATAAAAATAAATCCTTATCTTGTTATTTTATTTTTGTAAGTAACATTAGTAATGTTAACTTCAAAAATATCATTATAGGTAACGAAAGAGTAATTAATGCTAGATTATCAGATGCCCAATTTTTTTTTCAACAAGATAGGAAAAAAAAACTAATTGATCAATTAATATTATTAAAAAAAGTTGTATTTCAAAAAAAATTAGGTTCATTATTTGAAAAAACAAATAGAATAATATCTTTATCACAATTTATTGCTAATCATCAGATTCAAGTTAACATCGATCATGTAAGAACAGCTGCTACTTTATCAAAATGTGATTTGATTAGTCATATGGTAACTGCTTTTCCAAAAATTCAAGGAATAATAGGTATGCATTATGCAATACTGGATGGTATAGATAAAGAAATTGCAACTGCTATTAAAGATCAATACAAACCTGAATTTTCAGGAGATATATTACCTAAAAATACCATTGGTGATATTTTATCAATTTCTGATAAAATAGATTTAATTACTGGAATGTTTAGTATCGGTAATCATCCTTCTTCTGATAAAGATCCATTTGCATTACGTAGATCAGCTATAGGAATTTTAAGAATTATATTAGAGAAAAAAATTTCTATTGATCTGAAAAAATTAATTGAAAAATCGTTACACTTGTACAATACCATACAATATAATTGTAACATTGTTCAACATATTTTGCATTTTTTCATAAACAGATTACATGACTTATATCAAAAACAAGGTTATAAAAATGATATTATTAAAGCAGTCTTAAAAATTAATCAAACCAATTTAATTAAAGTTAATTTAAAAATACAAGCAATTACATATCTTCAAACATTTCCAGACTATCAATCAATTATACTTTCTATAAAAAGAATTTCTAATATTCTTAAACAATTTGACTTTATTGTAAAAGAAACATTTAATATTTCTTTAATTGATTCCGAAGATGAAAAAATTTTATATACTTTAGTAAGTTCAATAAAAAATAAAATAAAAAATATATCTATTGAAAAAAAATACTTTATAACAATCCTAGAACTTATTAAATTAAGTCAACCTATTCATAATTTCTTTTGTTCCTCTAAAATTAATCATAATAATTATGAAATAAAAATGAACAGATTACATTTGTTAAAAATGATTGAAGAACTATTTTTTACAATTGCAGACTTTTCTATTTTAGAAACAACATAATATTTTAAACTATTCATATTGTAAAAAAAAAGTAAAATATAACGATATAATTACATGAATGATCATAAAAAATTATTTTATAATACATTTTTATTATATTATCCATTAATAATAATATTGCCACTATGTTAGTGGCAAAATAAACAATAATTATACTATTCAATACATATTACATATATTCTATGTAAATTATAATTTTTTTTTACTATAGATTTATGTCATCAAATCACAACTATAATTTATATAAATAATTCTTTTTTTTATAATTATTATTTAAAATTTAATATTATTTATTTTTTAATCATATTAAATATATTTGATTAAAATATATAATTAACATAAACATAAAAATAAAAAATGATAAGAACATAATATGCTAACTAATATTATAAAAATATAGTTATTATAACAACATATAATTTTGTTTTTTTTTATATCAAATTTTCGTTTTTTATATAATTTTTATTAAAATTAATTACAAAATTACGAATCGTTTTTTGTTTAATAGCATTACGTAATTCTTCCATAAGATTAGAATAATAGAATAAATTATGTATAGTATTTAATCGTATTCCTAAAATTTCTTTACAACGATATAAATGATGTAAATAAGAACGAGTATAATTAATACAAGTATAACAGTTACATTTTTTATCCAATGGTAACATATCATATTTATATTGACTATTACGAATCTTGATAACACCATTAGAAACAAATAAATGACCATTTCTAGCATTTCTAGTAGGAATTACACAATCAAACATATCAATTCCATAATTTACTGCTTGGACGATATCTAATGGTGTTCCAACTCCCATTAAATATCTAGGTTTATCTTGAGGAAGTTGAGGAGTAACATATTTTAATATAGAATATAAGCTTTCTTTTGATTCTCCTACAGACAAACCACCTATAGCATAACCATC
The DNA here is from genome assembly GCF_964059125.1 of Buchnera aphidicola (Eriosoma lanigerum). Taxonomy (NCBI): domain Bacteria; kingdom Pseudomonadati; phylum Pseudomonadota; class Gammaproteobacteria; order Enterobacterales; family Erwiniaceae; genus Buchnera; species Buchnera aphidicola. The sequence goes on along the minus strand of NZ_OZ060395.1, from coordinate 133,315 downwards.
AAAATCCATTTTAATTAAATTAGTTATTGAAAAATAACGTAATTCATGAAATAATCCTCCCTGTATAATTCCAAATAAAAGATTTTTATTTCCTAATTTATTAAAATGATCTTTACTTCTCTTAGACCATAATACTGATCTTTCCATAGATTTTTTAACAATATCCCAGGATAAATTACAATCAATACATTCATCAAAACTCATTACAATGTCTGAAGATAAACTATATTGAATATCCATAGATTTTTCAGGAGTTAAAAATAATTTATTTCCATCTTTAGGATTTGTAAATAAAACACCATTATCATTTACTTTACATATTTTATTTAAACTAAATATCTGAAATCCTCCTGAATCTGTTAAAATTGCTTTTTTCCAACGCATAAAATTATGTAATCCATTATGATCTGTAATAGCTTTTAAACCAGGACGAAAAAATAAATGTATAGCATTACCAAGTATGATATTAAAACCCATTTCATATAATTCTTCTGGAGTCATGGATCTAACAACACCATATGTTCCTACTGGCATAAATACTGGAGTTTCAATACTTATTTTCTTTGATTTTAAATTTAATATTCCATTTCTAGCTAAACCATCATAGAACTGTACTTTAAAAACCACAGAATTAATCCTTTTTAAAAATAAATATTATTAATAAAATTATTAACATAATCATAATTATTATATTGATAATATTATTTATTATATTTGTTAAATAAATGTAATACATAAAAAAAAAAAAAAAAAAATAATTATATTTATAAATTTGTATTAATATTACATTGAAATAATTATCTTTATTATGTATAAAAAATTTAACTTAATTATACATTAATACGATTTTTTAATTTTTGACCTGATTTAAATACAACAACTCTTCTAGCAGTAACAGCTATATTTTCTTTTGTTTTTGGATTTCTACCAGGTCTTGTTTCTTTATTTCTTAAATAAAAATTACCAAAACCTGATAACTTAACAGTTTCTCCTTTTTCTAATGATAATCTAACTTCTTCAAAAAATAAATCAACTAACTGTTTAATATCTTTTTTTTTTAGTTTAAATTTTTCAAATAATAATTTTGATATATTAGATTTTGTTAGTACCATAATTCTCATCTCTTAATTGTGCTTTGAACTTCTTTTTTAATGCAAATACACAAGTACGTACCATAAAAATAATTTCATCTTCTCGCAATGTTTTTTTACAATCATAAAAAGTTAATCTAATAGATAAACTTTTTTTTCTATTACCGATTTCATTGTTACGATATATATCAAAAATATCAAATTTAATTTTTTGATTGTTAATTGAAGTTTCACAAACAGAAATAATGTCTGATACTATCACATCTTCATCTATAATAATTGAAATATCACGTTTACTTAAAGGAAAATTTGATAATTTTACAATATTAAATTTTCTTACTTCTCCTAACAGATCACATAAAATTTCAAACACTATGACTTCATGTTTTATATTAAATATACTTTGTATCTTTGGATGTAAAACTCCAATACAACCTATTCTTTTATTAAAAAAATAAATTCCTGCACTTTTTCCTGGATGTAATCCTTCAAATGATTCACTTTTAAAAAAAATATGATCTAAATTATTATTTATCTCTAAAATAGACTCTAAGTCACCTTTTAAGTCATAAAAATCTAATTTTCTATTTTTCATATCCCAATGAGGATGGTTATAATATCCACTAACAATTCCTGCAATATAATTTTGTTGTTTTACATTTAATTCGTATTGAGTATTTGGTGAAAAACACAATCCCATTTCAAAAAAACGAAGAGATTCTTGTTGACGTTTATAATTATATAAAACAGTATTTAATAAACCTGGCCATAATGATACTCTCATTGATGACATATCTTTTGAAATAGGATTATCGATCAATAAATATTCTTGATTTGGATAAAGTAAATCTTGTAACTTAGGATCAACAAAACCATATGTTACTATTTCATAGTATCCTTTATCTACAAACATCAATTTAATTCTATCTAAATATGTATCTAAATAATTTTCTTTAATTATAGAGATATCATTAATAAAATACATACCATTAGTATTATTATTTCCATGAATTCGTATAATATCACTTATAATATCTTCTTCTATTTTTATATCAAATCTCCAACTCGGAACTATGATATTCCAAATATCATCATTTAATATATTAATAACATAACCTAATTTACATAAAATATTTATACATATTTTAGAATCAATATGATACCCTAATAATTTATGTAACCTACTATAATGAAAACAAACAGTAGATTTATAAAAAAAATAATTATTATCAAAAATATTTGTAAATATTGTTCCTGGTTCCCCACCTAATATTTTCAATAATACATCAGTCATATAATCTATAGTACTATACTGTATATCTGGATCTATTCCCCTGTTTAATAAATTAGAGAAATCATAATTTAATTTAAAAATATCTAATGACATATCTATATTATCTGGTGGAAAATAAATACATCCCAAAAATATATTTTTAGTATACATAGTTACAGAAGATAATTTTGTATTAGCAATTCCATGTATAGATAAAATCTGATCGTTATCATTAGTAATCACCGTCATTTTAGAACTTAAATTAACACAAACATTATTTTTTTCTAAAATACATTTTTCTGATGAATAAGCTAAACGTACAATAAGTTCTCTGTTAATTTTATCTGCATCAAAAACATGAAACAATTGTCCAAAATGAATCATACAATAATTAATAACGTCATATATCACGTTTGTTGAAGATACATTTGAACGACGTAATTTTTCTCGCAACCAAAAAGGAGAAGAACGATTCATATCTATATTTCGAATAATTCTACCGAAATATCTTAAACATGAAGTTCCTGGTTGTATATTAATACGAAAACTATCATGAATTTTTGTATTAATTGATATATTATCAAGCAATGGGAGTTTTAAATGATTTAAAACTGCTACTTCTCGAGCAATACCTATAATACTTAATAAATCTGATCGATTAGAGTTTACAGAAACAGAAATGATATTTTCTTGTGAAGAAAAATAATATCTAATATTTATACCTACTTTCGCATTAATAGGTAATTCAATTATACCTTCTTCATGAGAAAACATTTCTAAATCTGAAAAAGAACATAGCATTCCTTCAGAAATAATTCCTTTTACAATCATAGTTGATATACGATATAATTGAGGTAATAGTGATCCTACTAAAGCTACAGCAACTTTCATTCCCACATAACATTTTTGATCTCTACAAATAATTCTAAGATTCTTAGTAATATTAACATTAACTATTAATAAAAATAATTTTTTAGATTTTGGATGTAAAGTACATTCTAAAATTTCCCCCACAACTATACCATAAAATTCTCCAGACATTTTTGTAATACTTTCAACTTCTAATCCAGCGGTTGTAACTTGATCACATAATGAAAGAATATCAATAGATGGATTAATCCATTCTCGTAAACATGTTTCACTGAATTTCACTTCAAAAAATCCTTATTTTATTTAAATTGTTCAAGAAATCTTATATCATTTTCAAAAAAAGAACGAATATCAGAAATCCCATATTTCAACATAGCCATTCTTTCTATCCCAATACCAAAAGCGCAACCTAAATATTCTAAATGATTAATATTTAAATTTTTAAATACTTTTGGATGAACCATCCCACATCCCAATACTTCTAACCATTCTCCTTGTATACTTCTAATATCTACTTCCATAGAAGGTACTGTAAAAGGAAAATATGAGTTTCGAAAACGAATTTCAACACTATTATTAAAAAATTCCCTTAATAAACTTTGAATTATCCATTTTAATTGAATAAGATTAATATTCCTATCAATAATTAATCCTTCCATTTGATGAAACATAGGAGTATGAGTAGAATCATAATCATTTCTATATACTTTACCTGCTACAATGCAACGAATAGGTAATTTTTTTTTTTTCATAATTCGTACTTGCATACTAGAAGTCTGAGTTCGTAATAATCTTGACTTATCAAACCAAAACGTATCATGCATACTACGAGAAGGATGATTTTCATCTATATTTAATGCATCAAAATTATGATAAGCATCTTCAATTTCTGGACCAGACACAAATTCTAATCCTAATTTAAAAAAAAAATTTTTTAAAAAATGTATAGTCATAGTAATGGGATGTAAATTACCATTTAAAATTTTTCTACCTAATAAAGTAACATCTATTTTTTGTTTATTTACACTAACATTCAATAAATCTTGATATATTTTTTTTTTTCTGATATTTAATATATTTTGAATATGATTTTTTATATGATTTAAATAACAAGCAATTTCTTTTTTTTCTTGATGTTTTAACACACTTAACTTCTTCATTTCAAGAGTAATGTATCCTTTCTTACCTAAATATTTAATTCTTATTTTCTCTAATTCATGTATAGTAGTACAATTACTAATTTCTATATTAGTAGATTCTATTAATTTAGATGAAAATTTCATTATTCTACACTTTCTATTTATATATTATCATTTTTAATATAAATATATTAAAAAATTAAATTCAAAAATTAAAAATTATATAGATATCAATATATAATTATGTAAACTATAATTACAGTATAATTTATATGAACAATGAGGGGTCGTTAGTTCCCCTCCATATTTAAAAATATTCAATTATTTTAATGCTGTTTTCGCTTGTTCTATTAAATTTAAAAATGTTGAATGATCAAAAATAGCAATATTAGATAAAATTTTACGATTAATATTTATACAAGATTTTTTTAAACCATACATAAATTGACTATATGATAAATTACTTGTTCGAACTCCTGCGTTGATTCTAGTTATCCATAACTGACGGAATTGACGTTTTTTATTCCTACGATCTCTATATGCATACTGACCTGCTTTAATAACAGCTTGTTTAGCTACTCTATACACACGAGAGCGTGCACCATAATAACCTTTAGCTTTTTTTAAAATTTTTTTATGTCGAGCATGGGCCACCACACCTCTTTTAACTCGTGCCATGCAAATTCTCCTTTAAAAACGATTTTATACAACTAATATTATCTATATGGAAAAAAAGATATTACTCGTTGCATATCTTCTTTTGAAACTAATATTTTAGGACGCAGGTGTCTTTTATGATGTGTATTTTTTTTAGTTAATAAATGTCTTAAATTAGCCTGTTTTCTTTTAAATTTACCTGAGGATATTTGCTTAAATCGTTTTGCTGCACTACGCAATGTTTTTAACTTTAACATAACTCAAGCCTTAAATTAAAATAATAAACTTTTCAAAAATTCATTTTGTACACATAATCTTGTTAAGATCAATAAATTAATAAATTTTTACTTTTTTTTAGGTGATAAAATCATAATCATTTGACGACCTTCAATTTTAGATGGAAATGATTCAACTATAGAATATGGAATTAAATCATTTTGTATTCTTTTTAGCATATTGACACCAATATTTTGATGAGCCATTTCTCTACCACGAAATCTTAAAGTAATTTTAACTTTATCTCCATCATTTAAAAAACGAATTAAATTTCTTAATTTTACTTGATAATCACCTTTATCAGTACTTGGTCGAAACTTTATTTCTTTTATCTGAATTATTTTTTGTTTTTTCTTTTGTTCTTTAGAATATTTATTTTTTTCATATAAAAATTTTCCATAATTCATTAATCTACATACTGGTGGTTCAGCATTAGGACTAATTTCCACCAAATCAACTCCTAATTCTTCAGATTTTAATAAAGCTTCTTTTAAGCTAACGATTCCCATAGGTTCTGAATTCAATCCTGACAATCTAACTTGAGAAACACGAATTTCTTTATTAATACGATTTAATCGTAATTGTTGTATCTTTTTTCCGACTTTAATACTTTATACCTCCATTTTATCAACACCATAAGTATCAATTTCTAATTTTAATTTCTTGATAACCCAATCAATATTTACTAATTCAAAACTTTTTCCAGATCTTGTCCGAATTGTAACTGTACAATTATCTTGCTCTTTATTACCGCAAATAATAATATATGGAATACGTAAAATTGTATAATTTCTAATTTTAGCATTAATTTTTTCATTTCTAATATCTAATTGTACACGAATTCCTGATTTTGATAATATTTTTGTTATGTTTTTTACATAAGAAATTTGATCATCATTAATATTAATTACTACTACTTGTACAGGAGATAGCCATAATGGGAAATTTCCTGCATATTCTTCTATTAAAATTCCAATAAATCTTTCTAAAGATCCTAATATTGCTCTATGAATAATAATTGGTGATTTACGTTCATTATTACAATTAATATAAAATGTATTTAATCGTTCAGATAAATAAAAATCAAGTTGAATAGTTCCACATTGCCAAGTTCGATCTAAAGAATCCTGTAAAATTAATTCAATTTTCGGTCCATAAAATGCTCCTTCTCCTGGTTGATATTCAAAACTTAAATTGTTTCTTTTTAATACATTTAATAAATCCTGTTCAGCTTTAATCCAAATTTTAGTATTACCAATACTTTTCTTAGGACGAGTAGATAACTTAATTAAAATTTTTTTAAAACCAAATATTCGATAAATATCGAAAATCATTTTTATACATATATCAATTTCAAAATCAATTTGTTCCTCTGTACAAAATATGTGAGCGTCATCTTGAGTAAAAGAACGAACTCTCATTAATCCATGCAAAGAACCAGATGGTTCTTGTCTATGACAACTTCCAAATTCAGCCATTCTAATTGGCAAATCACGATAAGATTTTAGTCCTTGATTAAAAATTTGTAAATGCCCTGGGCAATTCATAGGTTTAATGCAATATTTTCTATTTTCTGAAATAGTAGTGAATATTGATTCTTGATAATTTGTCCAATGACCACTATGTTCCCAAATTTTTTGATCCATAATTAATGGAGTTTTTACTTCTTGATAATTATATTCTAATAATTTAAGACGAATAAATTGCTCTAATAATCTAAATATAATTAATCCATTAGGATGCCAAAATACCATTCCAGGAGCTTCTTCTTGCATATGATATAAATTTAGAGTTTGATTTATTTTTCTATGATCACGTGCTTTAACTAATTGTAAATAATTTATATTATTATTTAATTGATCTCTAGTTAACCAAACTGTTCCATATACTCTATGCAACATCTTATTATTTTTATCTCCTTTCCAATAAGCTCCTGAAAGTGTTTCTAATTTAAAATATCGACAAAAACGTATATTTGGTAATTGACATCCTATATCAAAATCAACATGATCAACATGATTATATACATTAATATAATCATCATCTGTTCCTAATTGTTCTAATAATAATTCTACTTTATATGATTCTTCTATATTATTAAAAAATTTAATTGCTTCTTGTATTGTTTTTTTTTGATTTATAATGTTGAATTTACGTTTAGATAATTCTAACATTTTAATTTCAATTCTTTCTAAATCACTTTTAACAATATTTTTATTTATATCAAAATCATAATAAAATCGATTATTTATAACACCACCAATTCCTAATTTAGAGTTAGGCCATAATAACTTAATTGCATATCCTAATAAATGAATACAAGAATTTTGCATAATACTTATAGCAATATCATCAGTGTCATTAATAATTTTAACAACACAATTATTTTTAATAATAGTATTAAGATTAATTACATTATTATTTATATATCCAGCAACACAATTATTCAATATTTTTGGATTAATATGTTGAATAATATTAAATAATGAAATTGGTTGATCAAATCTATACTGGTTGCCATCAGAAAAAGAAATAATCGGCATGTTTCATCCCTAAATAAAAATAAAAAAACTAAATAAAAATATTTTATATATAAATTAATATATGTATATACAAATATAAATCAAATATGTAATATTCATTACATTATTGCAAAATATTAGCTTTTATATTTTAATATTATAGATTACATTAATATAAAAATAAAAATTTTATTATAATATAATACTATAGAATATTTCATAAGTATTCTATATTATATAGATAAATATCTTAAATTAAAAACAGTATTGCTAGCCAATATTGACCAGCAACATTTTATTAAAATCTACTATCTACAGAAAATGCTAGTTCATCTAAAATATCTATACTATCATTCCAAGATAAACAAGGATCAGTAATAGATTTACCATATATTAATTTTTCTTTATTATCAATTATCTGTTGTGTACCTTCTTCTAAAAAACTTTCAATCATTACTCCTACTATTGAATGGTTTCCGTCTTTAATTTGTTGAGATATATTAGAAGCAACTATTTTTTGTAATTTATGCTGTTTTAAACAATTCCCATGACTACAATCTATCATTAAATATTCCGGTAAAGAAAACTCTCTTAATTTTTGTTCTGCAAATCTAACATTTTCTACATCATAATTAGGCTTTTTACCACCTCTCATTATTATATGACCAAATGGATTACCACTAGTATGATTAATTGTCATTTGACCATTTTTGTTAGGTGCAAGAAATAAATGTCTAACTTTCGTAGCTCTAATAGCATCAATTGCAATTCTAATATTACCATCAGTACCATTTTTAAATCCTACTGGGCAAGATAAAGCAGAAGCCATTTCTCGATGAATTTGACTTTCTGTCGTTCTTGCTCCAATAGCTCCCCAACTAATTAAATCTGCAATAAATTGACCAATAACCATATCTAAAAATTCTGTTGCTGCTGGCATACCAATAGAATTTATATCTAATAGTAACTTTCTAGCAATGTTCAATCCATGATTTACACGAAAACTACCATTTAAATCAGGATCAGAAATTAACCCTTTCCACCCAACTACAGTTCTAGGTTTTTCAAAATAAGTACGCATGATAATTTCTAATCTTGTATTATATTTTTTTCTTAAAATATTTAAACGATGTGCATATTCCATAGCTGCTATGGGATCATGTACTGAACAAGGACCTATTACCACCAATAATCTTTTATCTTTTCCTGTAATAATATTAGCAATATTTTTTCTTGTCATAATTACATTATCCATAATTTTTGGAGTTATGACATGTTTTGTTGCTAATTCTAAAGGAGTAATTAACGGATCAATTCTAATTGTACGTAATTCATCTGTTTTTTGCATTTTATTCTCTATATTTTAATGTAAAAAAAAAAAAAAAAAAAAAATAATTTAAAAAAAATAATTTACTACTTTTATCTTAATTTTAAATATATTATTGAAAATTAATTATTACATCATGTAGTATTAATTATAATTTCAATCATCCAATATAATTTAAATTCAAAAAAATATAAAAAGATTTAAACTAAAAATATTATAACTTATTAATTTTATTTAATAGAAAAACAAAACAAACAATCATGAATAAATTATAATTTATTAAATTGATTTAAAATAAACATAAAAAACTAAATAGATAATATTTATTAATTAATAACTGTGAATATTAATATTTATTAATATAATAAATATTATTCAACTATAACAATTATCTTATATAATAAAGAAAAATTAAATAAAATAATAAAATATATTAATATTTGTTAGATTATTAATATAAATACATCATTTATTTATAAAAATTAAAATAAATTAAGATAATATCAACTACAAATAATATAAATTCATGTACTTACTATTTATTCAGTTTTATTATTTTTTTTTATATTTTTTTCTAATAAAAATTCTGAAAATGGAACATTATTCATCCATGATAAAATGAGACGATAAGAAATCACTAATACCACAGGACCTAAAAATAATCCTATCATTCCAAACATTAACAACCCCCCTATTGCTCCAAAAATACTTAATAAAGTTGGAAGATCAGCACCTATTTTAATTAAAAAAGGACGTAATATACTATCTAATATACAAATATTAATACTCCAAAATAATAATAATATTCCAGATGTAGTATAATTATTTAAAAACAACCATATAATTACTGGAATTAAAACAGGTAACGGTCCTAATTGTATCAAACAAAAAAAGATAACTAATACAATTAATATGCAAAAATAAGGAATATTAAATACAATTAATCCTATTCCAGATAAAATAATTTGAATTAAAGAAGTTACAATGATACCTAATGCCACAGAACGAATAGATTTACCGGCAAAAACAATAACCGCATCACCAGAATCAGAACCTAATCTAAAAGCAAAATGTCGAATAGTTTTTTCTATTTTTTCTCCATTCCAATATAACAACCCGCTAAAAATAATTATACAAATCAAATGTACTATTAACTTACCTAATTTTCCTGCTTGAACAAGAAAAAAAATACTTGTATAACTCATATAAGGTCTGATATGTGCAATTAATAACGATCCTTCGTTTTTTAATAAATTTTGATATTTTGAAAATAATCCATCACCAATTACAGGAATATCTTTAATCCAAATTAATTTTGGAAATTTTAAATTACCAGAATGTAACCAATTAATAAAAGGAAGACTGTTATCAATTAAATTATTAACTAAAATAATTACAGGTAAACAAAAAAATAATAATAGTAAAATAACCATAATCATTACTGCTAAGAATCTCTGACCACCTAAATTTTTTTGAATTATTAACAAAATAGGCCAAGTAGAAATAACAATCATACCAGACCAAGTAAAAGATAAAAAAAATGGATAAATAATTAAAAAACTTGTAAACATCATAATTATAATAAATATAACTAAAAAAATTGTTTGTATTAAGTTTGTATCTTTCCGTTGGTTGTACATATAAAAGTCACACCTCGAAAGTTTTTTAATTATTTTTTTTGTTGTAATAATTATCATATACTCAATTATTAATATAATTAACTAATAAGATAATTTTTACATAAATAAAATATAATAAATCACTAAAATAGTATATTTTCAATATTGTATGTTATATAATATCAAATTAAATATATAATAAAATTTTTTTAATAATTATCTTATATATATAGAATATAAAAAATATAACAATAATATAGTATCCAGTAAAATTATATATTAAATATAATAACATTATATTGTTTTATTTTCATTACTGGATCAATAATTTAAATTCACAATAATATAATATATAATTATGTTTACAAAAAATATACTATTAAAATGAACACTAATACATATAATAAGTTCAATTATTATTAATTTAAAAAATAAATGATATCAAGATATATCTATACATCAATATCATACATGCGGAAAATATATATGATAGAAAGTTATAATACCAAAATTATTAATAAAGAAAATAAATGGAAGGGTATTCATTTAACAAAAAAAGCAGAAGATCAAATTCATTCTTTATTACAACAATCAAATGATTTTATAGGTGTGAGAATTCAAATCAAGAAATCAGGGTGTGCAGGATTTCGTTATCATGTGGAACAAATTAAAGAACAAAAAAAAGAAGAATTAATATTTTATTTTACACACTTTATAGTATGTATTCCATTACAACAAATAAATTTACTTAACGATATGACAGTTGATTTTGTAACAGAAGGCGTAAATCAATTATTTAAATTTTATAACAAAAAAGTTAAATTTTCTTGTGGATGTGGAGAAAGTTTTTCATTAATAAAATAATTAAAAAACAAAAACATCATAAAATATTTATATATTATTTCCAACATAATAAACTGTATTTTTTTTTTCCTCTCTGTAATAAAGTATATTTACCAAATATTTTATCATGATTAGAAAAACAATATTTAACATCTGAAATTTTTTTAGCATTAATTGAAATAGCATTTGAAATAATCATATTTCTAGATTGAGATTTAGAATAAGATAAAGAAGAAACGATTAAAGCTGTTTGTAAATCTTCTGTACCTAACAAATTAACTGAAGGAATACCATCTTGTTTTAATTGTTCAAAATCTAATTCTGTCATTTCTGATAAACAATTAGAAAATAAACATGAAGTAATTCTTACTGCAGATTTTAAACCTTTTTCACCATGCACAATATTAGTTATTTCTTTAGCTAAAATTATTTTATCTTTACAAATATTTTCTACATGACATCCTTCGTTTTCCATTTTCATAAGTTTAGAATAATCAAAAAAAGTAAACCATTTTAAAAAAGGATATACATTTTTATCATCTATATTTACCCAAAATTGATAAAATGTATATGGACTAGTTTTCTTTGGATCTAACCAAATAGGACCTTGTTCAGTCTTACCAAATTTTACTCCATTACTTTGAGTTAATAATGGAACTGTTAAACCAAATACTTGATTACGATTAATTCTACGAATTAAATTAATTCCAGATGAAATATTTCCCCATTGATCAGAACCACCAATTTGCAAACAAACTTGATACTTTTGATTTAAAATAAAAAAATCATATGCTTGTAATAAACTATATGAAAATTCTGTAAAAGACATACCTTGTCCTATCCTATTAATTCTATTTTTTACAGAATCTTTATTAATCATTTGAGTAACTGAAAAATGTTTACCAATATCTCGTAAAAACGATAAAATATTAATTTTATTAAACCAACTATTATTATTTACAATTTTTGCACTATTAAAACCTATATTAAAATCAAGAAATAAAGAAATTTGATTAGAAATATTTTTTTCCCATTTAGATATATCATTATATGTATTTAGTTTTCTTTCTAAACTTTTAAAACTAGGATCTCCAATTAAACTAGTTGCTCCACCTATTAATACAATTGGTTTATGGCCTAACATCTGAAAATGTTTTAATACCATTAAAGGTAATAAATGCCCAATATGCAAACTATCTGCTGTTAGATCAAAACCACAATATAAAGAAATCATAGTATTATTAGTTAACTCTAATAATTCATTAGAATTACTTATTTGAAAAATAAAATTTCTTAATTTTAAAAATGTAATTATATTTTGATCATTCATATTTTTACCTACAAAATACGTGAGAAATCATATTAATTAACAAATACTATCAAATACTTAAAAATAATATATTAATAAAAATAATTTAAAATAATTAAAAGAATATTAATATACATATTAAAATATAGTTAAAAACTAAAAAAATTTTTATATTTTTATAGAATAACATACTTACATATCACTATATTATTATATATTTTAATATTTGTTAAAATAAAAATTAAAATTGCAAAAATATATAATTTCTGAAAAATATAAAACATATTAGCATAAAAAATAAATTAATTTTTGATTTATCATGAATAATATTACTTAATTAAAATTAATATTAAATCATAAAATATTACTATATCTAAAAAATTATTCATAAAATATTTTCTTGTTAAATTCGCATAAATATCTAATAAAACAAATATTACATTTTATTTTTTTTGCCGTACATATATAACGTCCATGTAATACAAACCAATTATGAAAATATAACTTATATGGATCTAAAACATAACGATCTAATTTTTTTTCTACAGCTATAACTGTATTACCTGTAGCAAATTTAGTTCTATTGCAGACTCGAAATACATGAGTGTCTACTGCTATTACATCTTTACCAAATAAAGTATTTAATATAACATTTGCAGTCTTTCTACCAACTCCAGGTAAAAATTCTAAATTTTTCCTATCAACAGGAATTTCACCATCATAATTATTAATTAAAATACTACACATATCTATAATATGTTTTGCTTTAATATTATATAAACCAACATGTTTAATATAAAATTTTAATTTTTTTATACCTAACTTTAAAATATCATTTGGAGTATTAGCTATCTGAAATAATCTACTAGTAATTTTATTTACACTTTTATCAGTAGATCGAGCAGATAAAATTACAGCTATTAACAATTCAAAAGAAGAAGAAAATTTTAATTCAGTTTTCACATTCGGCATATATTTATAAAAACAATTCAAAATTTCATTTCTTTTATCACTATTCATATTAATACTTATTAAAATTGAAGGAATATTGATAATTCATATATAATCTTATTTATAATTACGATACAATCATACGATCAATTGTAGACTTTAATGCTAAAATTAATGCTAATATAATAAAAGCACCAGCAGGAAAACAAGCTACTAGCATTGTATAATCAACATCTATAATTTTTATATAATCATTTGGACTCATAAATTTAAATAAATGAAAAATACCATAAAATATTGTTCCATGACCAATTATTTCTCTAATACTTCCTAAAACAATCATAGAAATAGTTAATCCTATTCCAGTAAATAAACCATCCATTAAACTATAAAATATTTTGTTTCTAGAAGCCACCATTTCAGCTTGACCTAAAACAATACAATTAGTAACAATTAAAGGAATAAATACTCCTAAAGAAGAATATAAATCACATAAAAAAGCATGAATGAACATGTCTATCATAGATACAAATGAAGAAATCACTATAATATATATAGGAATACGTATCATATGTGGTATAAATTTTCTTATTAAAGAAATCATACTATTAGTACAAATTAATATTATTGTTGTAGATATTCCTAAACCAACAGCATTAACAAAATTAGTAGTTATTGCTAATACAGGACATAAACCAAGTAATTGTACACAAGTAGAATTTCTTTTCCATAAACCATTAATACATATTTGTTTAATTTTTTTTATCCACATAAATAATATTACCTTTTATATCCATTAAAGTATGTGAAGATAAAGAATGTACAATAAAAACTACTGTATTTCTTATAGCATTAGTAACAGCTCTAGGAGTAATCGTAGCTCCAGTAAATTGATTAATTATTCCACCATCTTTTTTAATTGAAAAAACATAATTAATTGATGGTAATACATTCATTCCAGAAAAATAAGTAATCCAATTAGAAATATGAATATCTATCTTATCACCTAAACCTGGAGTTTCATTGTGTTTAATAATTCTTACCCCAATAATGTTACCATGTAAATCAGAAGCTACTAACATTTTAATATCACCTGAATATCCATCAGGTGCAGTAGTTTCAATAATAAAAGCATATATAGAATGCTTTTTTTTAACCAACCAAAACCTATGTAAATCTTTATCTCCTAAAATTTTATTTTGAATATGATAATTATCTTGAATTATACAACAATTACTACCAGTACAATCTACTATTTCATTTAACAATTTAATGATATGAATTCGATCTTGTTGCATAATAATATTATTCGTTAATTTATATACTACTGCTGTAAATCCTGAAAAAAAAATAGCAAACATAACTAATATAATAGAATTTTTAAAATTATTAATAAACATATATGACTTTATCTTTTTTTATATCCATATATTCTAGATTTAGTTAATAAATCTATTAATGGAACTAAAGAATTTCCTAATAATACCGAAAAAGCAATAGAATCAGGATAATTTCCAAAACTACGTATAATCCATACCATAAATCCAATTAAACAACCAAATATAATTTTTCCAAAATTAGTAGAAGGAGATGTTACAGGATCAGTTAAAACAAAAAAACTTCCTAACATTGTAGCACCAGAAAATAAATTTATTTTAGGAGATAAAATTAAATTAGGATAATATAACGAACCTAATAAAGATAATATGAATAAAGATACTAAAAAACTAACTGATATTCTCCAACAAATAATTTTATATAATAACAAAATTATTCCACCAAATAAAAACCAAAAATTAATCCAAAAGAAAACAGAAAAAATATATTTACTTTGAATGTTTTCTAAAGAAATATCTGATGTACCCAAAGATAAATGTTGATTTAATTTAAAATCATTTAAAGGTGTAGCTTGAGTTACAGAAATATTGTTTAAATCTACAATAAGATTATTAAAAAATGGTTTATTAGAAAAAATTAAATCTAAAACATCAAAAAAATTAAAACAGTGTTTAATACATAACTCTAAACAATTCCAATTTGTCATCATAGTAGGAAAAGAAACTAATATTATAGCATATCCTGTCATAGCTGGATTAAATATATTTTGTCCCAATCCACCATATAACTGTTTACCTAATATTATCATGCAAATTGAACCAATTACATTAATCCACCATGGAACTAAAATAGGCAAACATAATGAAAATAAAATAGCTGATAAAATTGCTGAATAATCACCGATAAAAAATAATACAGGTCGACGAGAAATACATAAAAATAAACATTCAGTACATAGCCCTACGATTACTGAAATTACAATTTGTATTACAGTAGCATATCCAAAATAATAAGTTTGAACAAAAACACCAGGTATCAGTGATAAAATTACTAACTTCATAATGTTTTCTGTAGTATTATACTTATACATTTAATATATCTTGTAAACAAAAACAATTAATTTTAATATAAATTACTATATATCATATTTCTATTACAGTATTTATATATATATGATAAATTATATTTTACAAAAAATTACACATATACTCAAATAAAATTATTTAGTTTCCTTTTTCAATTTTAGAATGGCATTCTTTATAATATTACGTCTCATATCTTTAGTTATAGTGTTTAAATTAGATTTAATCTTATCTAGATTAGACATATTTTTTTGTATAATAGTATTATTAAAGTTTACTTCTTTAAATTGATTAAAAAGAAAATTATTATATGATTGATCATCATCATATTCCACATTTATTCTTTTTAAACGATTCTGAAATCTAATTTTCGAATCTTCAATTCTATTTTTTTCTCGATTTATACCAATAACAATTTTTTTTTCTTTTTTATAATAATGAACTAAATTTATTTTACTAGGACATACTTGTTCACATGCCCCACATTCAATACAATCCATAATATTATAAAATTGTGTTTTACTATGATCAAGTACTCTACTATACCAATATAATTGCTGTGGTAATAATCTCATTGGACATACATTAGAACAAGCAGAACAACGAATGCATTCTCTTTGTTGATGCAATGATTTTAAAATTTTATTATTATTCATCAACAAAATACAATTTACAGTTTTTAATATTACAGAAAAATTTTGAATAAATGGTTTTCCAGTAAAAGGACCACCCAAAAATATTTGATTATTTTTTATAGATTTAATTAATATATATTTTAATAAATAACTAATAGGAGTACCAATTCTTATCCAATAATTTTCAGTATTAAATACATTATTACCAGCTATAGTTACAATTCTTTCAATTAAAGGAATATTATTGATAATAGCTCTTTTTATTGCAAATAATGTACCAACATTATGTATAAGAATTCCCATTGAAGAAGCATGCATACCAAATGGTAATTCTTCATCAAATAAAGTTTGAATTAATTGTTTTCCACTTCCTGATGGATATATTGATGGAATAACACGCAATTGAAAATCAGGATAATGCAGTAATGCTCTTTGAATAATTTCAATTGTTTTTAACTTACTATTTTCAATAGCAATCAATACAATTTTTATACCTAAAGTCCATACTAATATTTCACATCCTTTTAAAATTTCGTCAATATAATTATGTATTAAACATTCATCTGCAACAATATATGGTTCACATTCAGCAGCATTAACAATTAATGTATTATATTTTAATGGAATAAACATTTGTAATTTAGAAGCACTAGAAAATCCCCCTCCTCCTAAACCAACAATACCAAATTGATAAATTTTACGTAATATTTCACTTTTTTTTAATAATTTATAATTACATTCTTCAACAGTAAAAAAATAATTCTGTTTACCATTAGATTGTATAGTAATAATAGTTTCTTTATTATCAAAATACAATTCTTCATCATTGATATTAATATTAGTAATAATTCCAGAAATAGGAGAATGTACTACAACATTATTTATATCTCCAACAGTTAACGGTTCTCCTGTAGATACTTTATCTCCTAAAGAAACTAATAATCTTTGTTTTCTAATTAGATAATTTTTAATAGGAATATATACTATTGAAGGTATAGGAATAGATTTTAGTAAGAAAAAATGATTAATAGGCTTATGTGAAGCAACCCGTAAACCTCCAAAGAATATATTTTCTTTTTTCAATTTATTAATATAATAAATTATTTTATATTTCAATTTATATAAAAATGAACGTACTTTCAATATTTTATTCTCAATCTAGTACAAATTACTAAATTTCTACCTTTCGTAATTTAATACAATCAGTTGGACAAACTTCAATACATAATTTACATCCTGTACAAAAATCACTTATAATTGTATGAGTTAAATTTTTAGATCCAATAATAGAATCAACTGGACAAACATGAATACATTTATTACAACCAACACAATGATCTTCATTAATCCAGGCAATAATACGATAATCAATTATAATATTATTATCTTCAAAATGTTGATCTTTAACTACATCAACATTTAAAAAATTAGATATATTTTTTATAATACTCATGCCACCTGGAATACATTTGTTAATTTTTTCTCCATTTAAAATAATTGCTTTAGCATATGAATAACAACTGACATACTGACATTGTCCACATTGACTTTGTGGTAATAAATTATCAATAGAATCTATAAGTATATTACTATATATAACATATTTTTCAGAAATATAAATTAATATCAGTGATAAAAAAAAAGTTAAACATCCGAAAAAAAATACAGTTTTTAAAATTAACATAACTAATTTCTCACTAAACCATCAAAACCCATAAAACTAATAGACATTAAACTAGCTGTAATTAATGCAATTGGCACACCTTTAAAAATAATAGGAATGTTATTAGAACATAACAAACGTTCACGTATACTAGAAAAAATTATAATTACAATAGAAAATCCAATAGAAGAACTTAATGCATAACATGCTGATTGAAATAAATTATAACGTAAATGCACATTAAATAAAGGAACAGCTAATACTGAGCAATTCGTTGTAATTAATGGTAAAAAAATACCTAATAATTGATATAATCTTGGACTTTTTTTTTTTAAAATTATTTCTATAGATTGTACACTTATAGAAATAATTAATATGTATACCATAGTTCGTAAAAAAAATAATTGATATGGAACTAAAATAAAATAATTTATAATCCAAGATAAGATAGAAGTAATCATAATTACAGTAGTAGTAGTTATACTCATACCAACTGCAGTATATACTTGATTTGATATTCCCATCAATGGACATATTCCTAAAAACTGTACTAAAATGAAATTTTCAACTAAAATATTCATAATAAATAAATAAAAATATTTTGACATAATTAAATCACGCTTTCTATATATATAAATAAATAAATATTTATATTTATTCATACTAAATATTTGAAAATAAATACTATTATTGTTAAACATATTTATTAAATAATTACAAAATATTGTTTAACAGACTAATATATATACTAAATATACAATAAAAAAATAATGAAAAATGCATTTATCAGTAATAAATACAAAATTAAAGTACTTATATATAAATATATATAAATAATTTAAAATAAACAAAATAATTTTCTGTAAGTATTATAGTTAGTGTTACAATACATAATGCCATAATGATTTTGGTATACAACCTAAATCAAATAGTTTTCCTCCAGCTGTAATTTCTGCTCTTCTATGATCAGCAGCCCTATACATATTGATTAAATCATTATTATTAGTTAATGAATAATTTAATCGATCAAACAATTTTTCAAGGCTATTCAGTGTATTTACCTTACGAAACATTAATAAATAATCTTTTGCTGTCATTATCATCATAAAATATTTTTTATAAAAAAGTGATTTACAAGTATGTAAAAAATATTTAACTTTATATAAATAATCATATTATCTACTGAAATCACACTGTAAAAACATATTATATATATAACTGAATATATAATATTATCATCATGATTATAAAAATTATAAAAATAAGTATTATAAAATTTATATATACTGAATTAATTTAATTTACATAAATTAATAAATTTTTCTGTAGTATCAACAATAACTTGAGTAAAATAATCAATTTCAATATTCACTACATCACCATTTGTAACATTTTTCATATTGGTTTTTAACATTGTATCAGGTATTAAATGAACACTAAAATAATCTTCACTTACTTCTGTTATAGTTAAACTAATACCATTAATACTAATAAAACCTTTATAAAAAATATATTTCATGAAAAAATTATCACATAATTGATAATACATCAACTGACTATTACCACTAAATTTTATAATTTTTATACATTTAGAAACAGTGGAAATATGTCCTGAAAGTATATGACCTCCAATTTCATCAGAAAATTTTTTTGATCTCTCAATATTAATATAGTCACCTAATTTTAACATACCTAAATTAGTACATCGTAACGTTTCTGATATAATATCAAAACTAATCAAATCCTTAAAAATAGATGTTACACTTAAACAACATCCATTATTAGATATAGAAGCTCCAATAACTAAATTAACTAATAAATGTTTTGGTACTTGAATGGTATATGTTAAATAATTATTTTTATTTTTAATTGAAATGATTTTAGCAATTCCATCTATAATTCCTGTAAACAATTGATTTTCCTATCATACATAGTTAATTATAAGATCTAATTATTAATAAAATATATTAAAATTATAAATATATATTAAAATAATTTTATATATATCTTAATTGAATATGATCAATATAATTATTGATTTTATATAAATTTTTTAAAAATCTAATATGTATATCAATGTATATCATACATATATGATTAACATCAACATGTTTATGTTAATTATTAACAACTAATATGTATTTATTAATTACCATAAATAAACAATTAATATAATTTGAAATTTATATATTATTATAATATGATTAACAATTAAATAAAAATTTTATACGTTCGTAGCTCAGAAGGTTAGAGTACCACCATGACAAGGTGGGGGTCAGTGGTTCAAATCCACTCGAACGTACAAATATATTACAATAAATTAATTAAATTCTATTTAAAAACAACAACCTTATTGCATAATGCATAAAAATATAAATATAGTATACAAACATTTATGGAGATATAATTTTGATTAATGATTTTATCAATCAATTTCATAATAATTATAGTTTTATGATAGCATATAGTGGAGGAATAGATTCTACTGTATTATTACATCAATTTATTCATTTAAAAAAAAAAATCATACTATAAAATTTCGAGCTATTCATATTAATCATAATTATGATAAAAATTCCAATCAATGGAGTATTTTTTGTAAAAATATTTGTGAAAAATATGACGTAGAATGCATTATTCAATCTATCCCTAATTATAAAAAAAATGTTTATGGAATAGAAGCTTACTTTAGAATAGAACGTTATAAAGCTATTCAAAAAAATTTATTAAAATCAGAAATTTTACTAACAGCACATCACTTAAATGATCAATTAGAAACGTTCTTATTAGCATTAAAAAGAGGAAGTGGACCAACTGGATTAAGTTCTATGCCTTATATAAAGAAAATTGGAGCTAATATACATTGTAGACCATTATTATACGTTACTAAACAAGAAATAAAAAATTGGGCAATAAATCAAAAATTAAGTTGGTTATCTGATTCATCTAATCAAAATATAAAATTTGACAGAAATTTTATAAGACATCAGATTCTTCCAAAAATAGAAAAAAAATGGCCATTTTTTATAAAAAATTCTATGCGAAGTATTAAATTAATTAATGAAGAAAATATTATACTCAATCAATTTACATATAAAATATTCAACAAATATTTGTGTTCTAATGGTTCATTAAATATTATTGATATTAATAGATATAATGAAACAATGAGAAATTTAATTTTACGACACTGGATTAAATTTCATCATCAAGAAATGCCTTCTTATCATAAAATTAATATGATATATAATGAACTGATTTTAATGCCAAACTCTATTAATCCAAAATTACAGTTTCATAAATTTGAAATTATTCGTTATAAAACATTTATTTATATTCTTCCTATAATGAAAAAAATAAATAATCTAATTATATTTTGGAAAAATTATAATAAACCATTAATTTTACCTAATCAATTAGGAATCATTCAATCAAATCTTTATGGAAATAATTTGCCTATTCCTCATTCTAACGAAATAGTTAATATCCGTTTCCAAGCAGATAAAAAATGTATTAACCAAAATCATAAATTCATTGAAATAAAAAAAATATGGCAAAAAATGAGAATTCCACCTTGGGAAAGAAAAAGAATTCCAATGATATATTACAATAATCATTTTATTACAGCATTAGGATACTATACATCTCATTCAAAAATTTTATTAAATAGAAAAAAATGGTGTTTGTCATGGTATAATCATATAAACCATATTCATGGTAATAATTATAATTAAATATTTATTTACTTTAATCAAAAATTGTTTTAATTAAATTATAATCTAATTTTTTATATAATGGTTTAAAAATAGCTACCTTATGAGATAATAAAGGAATATTAATGGAATTCCAGGATAATTTACTAAGAAGAAACAATTCTGTATTCTTTGCTAAATTAGGTACAATAGGTTGTAACCAAGTCATTAATATTCGAAACAAATTAATACCCATTGAACAAATATCTTGTACTTCTATAACAATACCTTTAGTTTGTAAAATAATCCAAGGGGATCGAGTATTAATATATTTGTTTCCCATATCTGCAAATCTCATAATACTACGAATTGCTTCACTATACTCTCTATGTTCCAAAAAATATTCAATTTTTTTAGTAAAATCTAAAAATATATTCAATAACTGATTATCATCTATTTTATCTGATAATTGACTATTAAAATATTTATTAATAATTTTAGCTGTTCTTGATGCTAAATTAATCACTTTATTAACGATATCTGAATTTACTTTCTGGACTAAGTCTTGTACATTAATTTCAATATCATCTATGTTAGAAGATAATTTAGAAGCATAATAATACCGTAAACTATCAGAATCTAAATACTTCAACCAATCTTTTGCTAATATTGCAGAACCCTTAGATTTAGATAACTTCAATCCCTTAACAGTAACGTAACCATGAACAAATATTTTCGTAGGTTTCCTCAATCCAGAAGCTTCTAATATAGCTGGCCAAAACAAACTATGAAAATAAATAATATCTTTACCTATAAAATGATATAATAATGTTGTTGTATTTACATCCCAAAAATCATTAAAACATATACTTTTATTCTTAGTACATAAATTTTTAAATACACTTAAATAACCAATCGGGGCATCTAGCCAAACATAAAAATATTTATTAAAATAATTTGGAATCTGAAAACCAAAATATGGTCCATCTCTAGAAATATTCCAAGGTTTTAATTCTGTACTAAACCATTCTTTTGCTTTATTTAATACTTTTTTCTCTAACACATTGGAAGAATGCATCCAATCATATAATTGTTCCCGAAAACAAGGTAAATTAAAAAATAAGTGCATTGATTTACGCAATATCGGTTTTACACCAGATATTGTAGAAATAGGATCAATTAATTCCACTGAATCATAAATTGATCCACATTGTTCACAATTGTCACCATATTGATTTTTTTCATTACATTTAGGACACACACCTTTAATTAAACGATCAGGAAGAAATATTTTTTCTATTGGATCATACAATTGAGTAATATTTTTTTCATGAATTAATTTTTTTTTCTTTAACAAATGATAAATTTTTTTTAAAAAATAATAATTTTCTGAAGAATGAGTTGTATAGTAATTATCATGAGAAATATTAAACGATTTAAAATCAGAAATATGTTCTAATAATACAGAATGTATAATTTTTTCAGGCGATATTCCCATATTTCTTGATTTCATCATAATTGCAGTTCCATGAGTATCATCAGCACAAATAAACCATACTATATGTCCACGCAATCTTTGATATCGAACCCAAATATCTGCTTGAATTTGCTCTAACAAATGTCC
The DNA here is from genome assembly GCF_964059125.1 of Buchnera aphidicola (Eriosoma lanigerum). Classification (NCBI taxonomy): domain Bacteria; kingdom Pseudomonadati; phylum Pseudomonadota; class Gammaproteobacteria; order Enterobacterales; family Erwiniaceae; genus Buchnera; species Buchnera aphidicola. The sequence goes on along the minus strand of NZ_OZ060395.1, from coordinate 109,404 downwards.
TAAATGAATTGATCCATTAGCATAAGGAAAAGCACAAGTTACTAACATTTTTTTCTTAAACAATGACATATAGAAGTTCCTGTAAATTATATTTATATATTAAATAAATTTTATTTCATGGTATATGCTATCGTACATTAGATAAATATTTATCTAATTTAAAAAAAAAAATAGATATATTTTTTATAAAAATTACAATAATAAAAAAAATAATTCCTATAAATAAGTATTAGATATAAAAATATATATAATAAATATTTTTTTATTTAATATAAAAATATTACAATACATGAATATATCAAATCAATAAAAATATTTTTATTTAAAAAAACATTATATAATTTCAATTATCATAAAAATTATTTATAATTATATTATAATCCATAAATTTATTAATAATGCGAACAAATTTTACTAAACAATAATACTATCTTGTTGTAAATACTTCGTTCCTAAACGAACATTATAAGGACGAATAGACATACTAGATAAAATCTCAAAACTAATTGCACCTATATACATTCCTGGTTGTAATACTAATACTGCTTTACCTGAATTGAACAATTCTAAAACAATTTTTCCTTCCCATCCAGGATCAATTCTATGAGCAGTAGCATGTACCATTAATCCTAAACGACCTAAAGAAGATCGACCATCTAACCAACCAACCAAAGTATTTGGCATACTAATTTTTTCTTCAGTAACTGCTAACGCAAAACCACTAGGTTTTAAAAAAAAATAATCTGTTTTAGACAAAAAAATTTCTGGAGACATAGTTTTTTCTAAAATATCTTTAATATTTTGTTCATCATTACCTAAATTAATAATTTTATTTTCATTACTTCTAAACACTCTAAATCGATTTCCCAATCTGATATCTACTGTCGCTCCATTAATTAAATGTGATTCTGGTCTTGGAAAAATTTTTAATAACCCACTATCTAACCAAAACTCAATATCTTTGTCCGATAAACGCATTAGTTCTACCTATTAAAATTTTATTTTAATAAAAAAAAAATAATTTATTTATATACAATAAAATACATAGTTATAATATATTAATTATAATAAATATAATATTTTAAATATTATCAACGCATTATATCAAATATATATATCTAAAAAAAAATAAAAAGATTATCTTTGATTATTACATATGTATACAAATATATATACATTTTCATTCAATTTTTAATTATAATGTCCATTATATAAATAAAAAAAATAAAATAATAAATTTATTATATTTATAAAAATATCACAAAAGAGATGCTAAACAGCATCTCTATTAATAACAATACATACAATATTTCATTAATAATTGCTATCTAAAATAATAAAATTAAAACATAATATATTAAAATATCTAATTAAAATATTATTTTTATTTTATTCAAATCCAATTAGTATGATGAATACCTGAAATATCAATTCTTTTATAAGTATGTGCACCAAAATAATCCCTTTGTGCTTGAATTAAATTAGTAGATAAAAAAACAGTACGATAACTATCATAATAAGAAATAGCAGATGATAAAGCTGGAACAGGAATCCCATTTAATACAGCATGTGACACTACTAATCTTAAAGATTCATGATATTCATTAGCAATGTTTACAAAATAGGGAGTTAATAATAAATTTTCTATTTTATTATTTAACATATAAGAATCAATAATTCTATATAAAAATTTAGCTCGAATAATGCATCCAGAACGAAATATTTTTGCTATTTCATGACATTTTAATTCCCAATTATATTTTTTTGATGCTACTGATAATAAAGAAAAACCCTGAGCATAAGCAATAATTTTCCCTAAATATAATGCTTTTCTGACGTTTTCAACAAATTCAATTCTATTTTTAATAATATTAAAGTGTTTTGGTCCTAATAAACATTTCGATGCTTTTTTACGTTGATCCTGTAAAGAAGAAATATAACGAAAAAAGACAGATTCAGTAATTAAAGAAAGAGGTTCATTTAGTTCTAATGAACTTTGACTAGTCCATGTTCCTGTTCCTTTATTTTCTGCTGTATCTTCAATAAAATCAATTAAATACTGTTCTTGTTCATTTTTTTTATTAAAAATATTTTTAGTTATTTCAATTAAATAACTATTTAATTCACCTTTATTCCATTCTGAAAAAATAGAAGATAACTCCTGATTATTCATGTTAGCAATATATTTTAACAATACATACGACTCAGAAATTAATTGCATATCACTATATTCTATTCCATTATGAACCATTTTCACATAATGACCAGAACCATTAGGACCTATATAAGAAACACAAGGTTCTCCTTCTGATGTAGCAGCAATTTTAGTAAAAATAGGAGCAATATAATGATCATATACTTCTTTAGATCCACTAGGCATAATAGCAGGACCTTTTAATGCTCCTTCTTCCCCTCCAGAAATGCCTGCTCCAATGAAATGTAAACCCAATTTATAACATTCATTATAACGACGTATTGTATCTTTATAAAATGCGTTTCCTCCATCAATAATAATATCACCTGATGTTAAATAAGGAATAATAGAAGAAATCATTTCGTCAGTAGGTTGTCCTGCTTGAATCATTAGTAAAATACGACAAGGTTTTTCTAAAGAATTGATAAACTCTTTAATAGTATAATAAGGAAATATTTTTTTTGTAGGGTATTTAATTATAACTTCATCCGTTTTAATTCTAGATCGATTAAAAATAGAAACACGGTAATGATGATTTTCCATATTTAATGCTAAATTTCTTCCCATAACAGCCATTCCAACGACACCAATGTGTTGCTTTTCAATCATTTTTATCACCTATCATGTAATTATATCTATCCTTTACATTATAGTTTAAAATATTGTTTGAAACGATTTTTAAAAATATTATATAACTGATTATATATCTTGATTGATATAAAAAATATGTATTTCGTTCCAAATGATAAATTAATCTATATTTAATTATATGTAAATCAAGAGTGTATTTTAAATAAAAATTATTTTAATAGAATATACAATAAAAAAAATGATAACTACTATTACTATAAATAATAAAATATTCTTGTTCTACTATTACATAATATTTTGTATATTATATAAAAATAAATTATTTATCTAATAATGAATTATTTTTTGATAAATTTATATTTTTTAAATGATTTACAATAGTACTAAAATTAATATTTTGATTACGTAACAATACTAAAAAATGATAAATTAAATCAGAAGATTCACTAATTAATTCATTTTTTTGATTTGAAACAGCTGACAATGCTACTTCTATAGCTTCTTCTGCTACTTTTTGTGCTATACGTTGAGTACCTCTAACAAACAAATCACTCGTATAAGAATTAATATTTTTCGTTCTTTTCCTTTTTTCAATTAATTTTTCTAAATCTAATAAAAAAGAAAAAAAACATTTATGAACATCTGGAAAACAACTAATTCTATCTAAATGACATGTATTACCTTTTGGTTCTACAAACACTAAAATTGTATCATAATCACAATCTACCGTAATATCCATAACGAATAATGAATTATTTGAAGTTTCACCTTTAGTCCATAATCTTTTTTTACTTCTAGAATAAAATGTCACTAATTTTTCTGTTAATGTTTTCTCTAACGATACTGAATTCATATAACCATGCATTAATACTTCTCCTGAAATATGATGTTGTATTATAGCAGGCAATAATCCATCATTTTTCTTCCAATTTAATTTATTTAAATTCTCATTTAACAACATTGTCTAATCTCCAATCCTTTATTAATTAAAAATTTTTTTAAATCCTTTATATTTATTATATTTTTATGAAATACTGTTGCGGCTAAAGCCCCTTCTACTTTAGCAAAATGAAACACATCATAAAAATCAGACATCCTTCCAGCTCCTCCAGATGCAATTAAAGGAACATGACATATTTTTCGTATTTCACTTAATTGTAACACATCATAACCATGACAAACACCATCATGATTCATTACATTCAACACAATTTCTCCAGCTCCAAGAATCTGTACTTGTTTAACCCATTCTATAGTATTCCAATCTGTTTGTAGCATTTTTTTACTATCACCTGTATATTGATATACTTTATAAGTTTTATGATTTTTATCAAACCAGGAATCAATACCAATCACTAAACATTGTGTACCAAATCGATCTGCAATCCTAGAAATCAAACTAGGATCTTCAAGAGCAGGAGAATTAATAGAAATTTTATCTGCACCAAAAGATAAAATCATTTTAACATCTTCTATTGTTTTAATTCCTCCAGAAACACAAAATGGAATATTGATGACTTCTGCAATTTTTGTTATCCATTTTTTATCAACCAATTTATTTTTTGCTGATGCAGAAATATCATAAAAAACTAATTCATCAGCTCCTTCTTGAAGATAACGATTCACAAGAGGTATAATATCACCAACAATTTTATGATTTTTAAATTGAATACCTTTGACTACTATACCATCTTTAACATCTAAGCAAGGTATGATTCTTTTTGCCAACATGTTATAGCCTCCGAAATTGTGAATTTTTTTTCTAATAATCCACGTCCAACAATTATATCTTTCACTCCTGTTTGTTTCAAAGAATAAATATCATGCAATGATCCAATTCCTCCTGAAGATTGTACTGCAATATTTGAATAAGCGTTACAAATTTCTTTATACAATTGAATATTACTACCCTGTAATGTTCCATCTTTAGATATATCAGTACATAAAATATATTTTAAACCAAATGGAATATAATACTCCAAAACATCTTCTAAAATTATACCAGTATTATCTTGCCATCCATTAATGCAAACTTCTTTTTTACCATTAATTTTTATATCTAAAGCTAAAACAATAGTTTCTGTACCATATGTATGCAACCACTTCTCTATTAAAGTTTTATTAGTAATAGCTAATGATCCAACTACTATCTTTTTTGCTCCAAATGATAAAAGCATATCAATATCTTTTTCTGTACGAACACCCCCTCCCACTTGAAAATGTATATCTATATAAGTAGAAATTATACTTTTTAATATTTTATATTGCTTAAAATCTGGATTTTTAGCCCCATCCAAATCTACAATATGAATTGATTTTACTCCAGATACAGAACATTCTTCTAAATATTGTTCAATACAAGTACTATATATTTTTTTTTGAGAATAATTTCCTTGATATAATCGGACTACTTTCCCGTTTATTAAATCTATTGCTGGAATAATCATGTTTTTGTTTCTCTTAAATTTCTAAAAAATTTTTTAGTAAACGATTTCCTAATAAACCTGATTTCTCTGGATGAAATTGCACCCCAAAAAAATTATTTTTTTGTATGACTGAAGTAAATTCCATTCCATAAAATGTACTAGCAATAGTAAATTTATTTATTGGAATCGCATAACTATGTACAAAATAAAATCGATCTTTAATATTTATATTTTTAAATAATAGATGATCTATATTAAAATTTATTTTATTCCATCCAGTATGTGGTAAAGATAATCCATTAGTATTCAATAATGAAACATTAACCGGAATAATGTCTAATCCTTTTATACCTCCTGATTCTTCGCTAAACATACTTAAAACTTGCATACCAAGACAAATTCCTAATACAGGTTGAGTAATATTTTTAATTATTTCAATCAAATTTAGTTGATATAATTGATTCATTACAGAAGCCATACTACCAACACCAGGAATAATAATTTTATCAGAGTTGTAAATTTGAAGAATATCACAACTAATTTTTGAATCATATCCTAATCTATCAATAGCTAATTTAACTGATAATAAATTAGCACAACCAGTATTTAATATAACAATCTTCATTTATAATATTCCTTTTGAACTTGGTAACATATTTCCTTCTAATTTAATTGCTTGTCGAATAGCTCTTCCAAAAGCTTTAAATAAACTTTCTATTGCATGATGATCATTTTTACCAACCACTTTTAAATGTATAGTACTACACATAGAACAACTAAGAGAACGGAAAAAATGTTCCACCATATCTGTATTAAAATCACCAATTTTTTGATAATGAAAACTACCTATAAAGTTTAAATATGGACGATTAGAAAAATCTAATATACAGCTACTAATACTTTCATCCATTGGTAATGTAAATCCAAATCTTCCAATTCCTTTTTTATCTCCTATAGCCTGTAATAATGCTTCCCCTAAAGCTATTCCTATATCTTCTACAGTATGATGATCATCAATGTGTAAATCTCCTTTAGCAAGAATATTCATAGAAAAACCACCATGTATTGAGATTTGTTCAAGCATATGATTAAAAAAATTTATACCAGTTTGAATATTGCTTTTTCCTTCTTGATTAAGCCAAACTTGAACTGTTATTTCAGTTTCTTTAGTTAATCGATAAACTTTTGCATATCTATCGACTTCAATAATTTTAGATGCTATATCTAACCATCCTAAATTATTTTCTCCATATTTTATTCCAGAAATATCCATATTCATTGCTAATTCTATGTCCGTTTCTCTATCACCTATAACATAACTATTTTTTTTATCAAATTCAGTCATATTTAACCATGGTTGAACCAAACCTAACTTCGGCTTTCTACATTGACAATTATCTGTTATATAATGAGGACAAATTAATACTTCATCAAATTTAATATTTTGTGATTGAAATATTTTTAGTATAAAATTATGAGATTCCATAAAAGTATCAAAGGGAAAATCTAATGTCCCTAATCCATCTTGATTAGTAATCATAATAAAACTATACCCAAATTTCTTTAATTTTGTTAAAGAAACAAAAACGTCAGGTTGAAATATAATTTTATTTATTGCATCAATTTGAAAATTATCATTAGGCTCACTAACTAAAGTACCATCACGATCAATAAATAAAATTTTTTTTTTACTATTGTTGTTTATAATAATATTTTCCTCTACCTATTAGAAAATTCTTTAATATGTTCAAGTACTTGACAGCATTCTAAATATGTTCCTATAGAAATTCTAATACATCCAGATAAATATAATTTATGATTTTGATTACGTAATATAATTCCTTTTTTTATTAAAAAATTAAATATTTTATCAGGATTAATAAATTGTACTAAAATATAATTCGTAAAACTTATAAATACCTGAATAACTATAGTAAGTTTTTTTAATTCATTACTTAACCAAATTCGATTATTAATTATTGTTACTACGTGATTCCTCATTAATTTAATATTATTGTCTGTTAAAGCTATAGAAGCTATATCAATTACTGGATTTGGTAATGGATATGGTGCTAATACTTTAGATAATAGCGTAATAACTGATTTATGAGCTAAAACAAAACCACATCGTATCCCTGCCAATCCAAAAGCTTTAGATAACGTTCTTAAAATTACTAAATTAGGATAATTTGACATTAAAGAAACAAGACTACATTTTTCAGAAAATTCAATATAAGCTTCATCTATCACTACTAAAGATTTATTTAAAGTAATATTTAATAAATATTCAATATGAGAAATATCAATTAAATTACCTGTAGGATTATTTGGATTACAAATATAAATTAATTTCACCTGATTTAAATTTGATTCTATTTTAGATAAATTTAAACTCCAATTTTGGTTTGTATTACATAATTTATTTTTCACCCCAGAAATTTTAGCACAAATACTATACATTTCATAAGTAGGAGGACAAGAAATAATAGAATCAATACCAGGTTCACAAAAAGTTCGTGTTAATAATTCAATTCCTTCATCAGCTCCCCTAACTACTAAAATTTGCTCTGGATTACAATTAACATAATTTGAATATTTAGTAATCAAATCTATAGGTTGAAAATCAGGATAACGATTAAGATTATCATGTTGTAATTGAAATGAAACTGATGTTGGTAATTCATTAGCGTTCAACCATACTTTACCAACTCCTCCTATACGTCTTGCTGACTGATAAGGAATTAAATGCAATATATTTTTACGAACTAAATAATTAATATCAAAATTCATTATTTTCCCTTTAACTCTTGCAATCTAACTAAAACAGCATTCTTATGTGCTTCCATTTTTTCAGTTTCTGCTAATAATTGAATAGTAGATGATAAATTTAATAAACCATTAGAAGTTAATTCTTGTATAGTTATTCTTTTTTGAAAATCCATTACTCCTAATCCAGAATACCTAGATGTATAACCATATGTTGGTAAAACATGATTAGTTCCTGAAGCATAGTCTCCAGCAGATTCAGGTGACCAAGGTCCTAAAAATACAGAACCAGCATTAATTACATATGGCAATAAATCTTTAAAATTTCTAGTTTGAATAATTAAATGTTCAGGACCATACATATTAGATATATTAATACATTCAAGTAAATTAGGAGCAACAATAAAACGACTATGTTTAAGTGATTGTAATAAAACATCAATTTTAGATAAGGTTTTCAACTGTAATTTAATAGATTTAATTACTTTTTCAACTAATATTTCACTATCAGTTATTAAGATTACTTGAGAATCTACTCCATGTTCAGCTTGCGATAATAAGTCAGCTGCAATAAATTTATCGTTTGCAAAATTATCTGCAATAACTAATACTTCAGAAGGTCCTGCAGGCATATCAATTCCAGCACCTTCTAATAATTTACTGACTTGTAATTTAGCTTCAGTAACATATGCATTCCCAGGACCAAAAATTTTGTTAACTTTAGGAATAGTATTTGTTCCAAAAGCCATAGCAGCAATAGATTGAGCACCCCCAATTTGATATATATTATTAATATTACATATATAAGCTGTAAATAATATTTCATAAGATATAGGAGGAGGAGAACATAAGATAATCTTTTTACATCCTGCAATTTTGGCAGGAATACTTAACATTAATACTGTTGAAAATAAAGAAGCGGAGCCTCCTGGAACATATAATCCTACAGAATTGATTGGAACAACTATTTGACTACATCTTATCCCAGGTTCTATTTCTACATCTAATAATTTATTTTTTTGTAAATTATGAAAACATTCAATATTTTTTTTTGCATGAATAATAGCATTTTTCAGATCTATACTAATATTAGAAACAGCATTCATTATTTGTTGTTCGTTTATTTTAAATTCATTAATTTTAATTAAATCAAATATATTTGTGTATTTATATAATGCATTATCACCATATTTTAATACATCATTAAGGATTGTTGTTACAGTACTTTGAATTAACTCCTGATTTTTAATAATTGGTCGTGATAAAATTTTTTTTCTAATCTTTAAATCTATTTTATCCCAAATAAAAATATTATCTAACATTATAACTTTTACTCCATCATTTTTTCTATTGGTAATACTAAAATAGAACTAGCACCTAAAGATTTTAATTTTTCCATTGTTTCCCAAAATATACTTTCTCTACTGACCATATGCATAGCAACTCTAGAATTATCTCCTGCTAATTTTAATATAGTAGGACATTCAGCTCCTTGTAACAAAGATATTACTTCATTTAATTTATCACTAGGAGCATGTAGCATAATATATTTTGATTCTCTGGCCGTAATTATTCCTTGTATACGTATAATTAATTTTTTAATAATATTTTTCTTTAAATTTGAAATATTTCCCGTTCTACAAATTAAACATGCATTAGAGTTATAAATTACTTCTACTTCTCGTAAACCATTAGCTTCTAATGTTCCTCCAGTAGACACTAAATCACAAATAGCATCTGCTAAACCTGCACGAGGGGCAACTTCTACCGATCCATTTAATAGAAAAGATTTAAAATTAATTTTTTTTTCATTTAAATATTTCTTTAACAAATAAGGATAAGAGGTAGCTATACAATTATTATTCAAACATTGTAAATTTGTATAATGTTTATCTTGTGGTATAGCTAAAGACAAACGACATACTCCAAAATCTAATTGATATAAAATTTCATACAAAGCATCTTTTCCTTGAGCTCGACGAGATAACAAGCTTTCTTCTAATACATTTTTACCGACAATACCTAATTCTACTACTCCATCCATAACTAATCCCGGAATATCATCATCGCGTACTCTCATAACATCAATAGACATATTTTCAGCACAAGTAATTAATCGCTGACGTTCTAAATTAATTTTAATTCCACAACGTATCAGCAATTTTTTTGAATCATCACTTAAACGACCCGATTTTTGTATAGCAATTCTTAAACGATTATTATTAATCATTATGATAAACCCATATATTTTAATGATTTAACAATCATTAGTTACAATTAAAATAAACAATAAAAAAATTATTTCTTTTTAATGAAATTTTCAAATAAAGAAAATAACAATGACAATATAAAAAATATTAAATATTATTAAATAATAAAATTAAAATAACATCTCTCGATCAATAATATTGTTCATCATATTATAAATATATACAAAAATTAATATAAGAGAAATTATTAAATATAAATACATATTTATATAAATACACATATGTATTATTCATCAATATGTATTGAATATATATTCATATACACAATTCCATAAATAAAATAGATACTATAATAAATATGAACATCATAATATAAAAAATAAAAATTTTTAATTACCAAAAATATATTTTTCTAATATTTATTTATTAATAACTATTATATAATTGTACTAATAACTCATATAATTAATTTTAATTGAATATCAAGAATACTTATATTTAAAATTTATTAAAATCTATCTTAATCATATTTAGTATAATTAAAGATACTTTAATAATCCTATATTTAATATATATAAATCATGTTAATAGCAATTAATATTATGTACCATAAAAACTATCTTATAGACAAACTATACTAAATATAATAAAAATTATTTTAAATGCACATCCATTAAAATAAAAATAGCTGCACTACTACCAAACCTTTTAGGTGCTGAATGAAAAGCTTTAATTAATGGATGTTGCAATAACCAAAAAGGAATTTGTTGTTTTAATATATTTTTACCATGACCATGAATAATACATGCACAAGAAAATTTTTCTTGTTGACACATAAAAAATAATTTTCCTAATTCTATTTTCGCTTGATTTTGTGTTAAACCATGTAAATCTAAAAAAATTTCTGGAATATATTTACCTAACTTTAATTTTTTTAATTCATTCATATGCACATTTTTTCTAATGTAACAAACAGGAGCATCTACTAATATAGAATTATCTATTAATAAATGAGAAACATTACGACAAGAAAAATAATAACTATGAGCAGATTCTTCTGATTGTTTTCGTTTTAAAATATGATTTGCTCTTTTTACAATCTTTTTCGGAAAAATTTTATCTTGAATAATTTTACGTGTTTTCCCTAACCACTGTCGAAAAATTAATTTTTCACTAATTGGTATAGTTGTTTTTTTGTTCATAATAATCTCAAAAAAAATAAAATTACAATTTTAAAAAAATACATACAATCTAAATTGTTGTATTAATCATGAAACATATTTATATTTAAATAAACAATAATTAATAAAAAATAACACTTGTGTATAATACATAATAATCTGTATTCACATATAAATATTAAAAAATTATTTTAAAACAAAATATTCTTAAAAATAATAAAAAAAATATATCTACAATAAAAATATAAAATACACTATATTACATATAACTATTATGAATAATATTAAATAAAATTAATATATAAAAATATTATACATACTATATATAAAAATATAACTAATATATGTATAAATATACACATCTATCACTAGTAAAAAAATAATACTAAAAATAAAAAACATGTTAAAATTTTTATTTAAAAAATACAAAAGAAAATATTATACATATCTTATATGTATCATCAATATACTATAATTTTTATAATATCAAGGAATACAATATGCCCGGTAATAGTATTGGTAAAATGTTTAGCGTCACTACTTTTGGAGAATCTCATGGTATTGCATTAGGTTGTATTATAGATGGAGTACCTCCTGGATTATTATTATCTAACTTAGATTTACAAAATGAACTAAATCGTAGACGTCCAGGTACCTCTAAATATACAACTACAAGAAGAGAATCAGATTTAGTAAATATTTTATCTGGAGTATTTAATGGAAAAACAACTGGTACTAGTATTGGATTACAAATTAATAATCTAGATTGTCGTTCTCAAGACTACAATGATATAAAAAACATATATCGTCCTGGACATGCTGATTTTACATATCAAAAAAAATATGGAATTAGAGATTACAGAGGAGGAGGTAGATCCTCTGCTAGAGAAACTGCTATGAGAGTTGCTGCCGGTGCAATAGCAAAAAAATATTTAAATGTAGAATATGGAATTGTAATAAGAGCATATTTATCTCAATTGGGTAATATTACATGTGAATTAAAATCATGGACAGAAGTAGAAAATAATCCATTTTTTTCCCCTGATATATTAAAAGTTCCATTATTAAAACAACTCATTACAAAAATTAAAAAAGAAGGTGATTCTATAGGAGCAGAAATTACAGTATTAGCTGAAAATATTCCAATCGGATTAGGAGAACCAGTATTTGATAAATTAGATGCAGATATAGCTCATGCTTTAATGAGTATTAATGCTGCTAAAGGAGTAGAAATTGGAGATGGATTTTCTGTAATCAATCAATTAGGTAGCAAAAATAGAGATTTAATAAATTCTCATGGATTCCAAAGTAACCATGCAGGAGGTATTTTAGGTGGAATTAGCAACGGTGAAACTATTATTGCAAGAGTGGCTTTTAAACCAACATCAAGTATTAAAATACCAGGGGAAACAATTAATACTATACAAGAAAATACTACAATTATTACTAAAGGTAGACATGACCCTTGTGTTGGAATTAGAGCTGTACCAATTGTAGAAGCAATGTTAGCTATTGTTTTAATGGATCATGTATTAAGAAATAGAGCACAATGTTATTCTACAAAAAATAAACAATAAAAAAAATAACATATAAATAAAAATATATACTATATAATTTATATGATTAAATATTTATATATATGAGTACAGATAATTAATATATTATATTTGGCGGGCTAATATAATATGCCCACCTATTAATTATCAATTATTGATTTATATCAATTGTAAATATTTTAGAATAATGTTATGATGATCATTAATCTTAAAATTATTAAAAATTTGTTCTATATAACCATAAGAGTTAATCAAAAAACTAGTTCGATTGATTCCCTCATATGGTTTACCCATGAAAAATTTTTTCCCCCATACACCAAACTGTTCACTAACTTGGTGATTGAAATCTGATAACAAAGTAAAACACAACATTTCTTGTTCTATAAAACGTAATAATTTTTCAGATTTATCAGTACTAATTCCTAAAATTTCCAATCCAATAGATTTAAATTTATCCATATTATCACGTAAATTACATGCTTGAATTGTGCAACTAGGAGTCATTGCTTTAGGATAAAAATAAATCAATAATTGTTTTCCCAAAAAATCTAATATGTTTACTGGAGATCCATCTTGATCAGGTAAAATAAACTTTGGTATTAAATCACCTACTATTAATTTCTGCATAAAACATATTCCTCTATTTTACATAATCACAATAAATGTTGATTAAACCAAAATTAAAATGTATCGAATATATTATTCTAATATTAGAATACAAAAAAATACACTAATATCACTAATAATACAAAAAAAATAAATATAAATGTAATTTAATTGTGATTTTTCTATCACATATTATTAAAACAATTAATTATTAACTATTAATTATACTATATAGTTTAAAAAATAGTTATAAACATTATTCAACCTGTTTTATAACATAAAATTATGCTATAAAATATAATATATTTTATTACTTTAATAGTAAAACTTAACTATAGTTAATTTTAATTATTAAATATAATTAAATAAATAATTTTAATATAATTCAAATATTTAGAAATCTATTTTTATTATTATAAAAATAATATATAGATATCACCTATAAATAAAAATCATGTATATACATATATGGTCGATAGCGATTTAAATTCAAAATATAAAAATAAATTATAATAATATATATATTTTCAATAATTTTATTATAATTAAAAGTAAAAATAATTTGTTTTTATTAGTATTATACCTTACATATACCTATTAAATATACCGTTAAATACCTTTTAGGATGGAATAGATAATGTTTACAGGAAGCATGGTTGCATTAATTACACCAATGAATGAAAAAGGACAAATTTGTCGATCCAGTTTAAAAAATTTAGTAGATTACCATATTAATAATGGAACATCAGCTATTGTTTCTGTAGGTACAACTGGAGAATCTGCTACATTAAATCAAAATGAACATCATTATGTAGTAATGCTGACATTAGAATTATCTGATGGAAAAATTCCAGTTATTGCTGGAACAGGAGCTAATGCTACAACAGAAAGTATTTCTTTAACAAAAAAATTTGAGGATTCTGGAATAATAGGGTGTTTAACTGTAACTCCTTATTATAATCGACCTACTCAAGAAGGATTATATCAACATTTTAAAGCTATTTCAGAAAATACAGAACTTCCACAAATATTATATAATGTTCCTTTAAGAACAGGTTGTGATTTACTTCCATCTACTGTCATAAAATTGTCACGTCTAAAAAATATTATCGGAATAAAAGAAGCTACAGGAGATCTATCTCGTGTTAATACCATTAAATTAAAAGTAAATAAAAAATTTATACTCATTAGTGGTGACGATTCTACTTCATTAGATTTTATTAAATTAGGAGGAAAGGGAGTTATATCTGTAACAGCCAATATTGCAGCAAAAGAAATGCAAAAAATGTGTCAATTAGCGTTACAAAAAAAATTTATAGATGCACAAAATATTAATAATAAATTAATGTTTTTACATCATAGCTTATTTCTTGAACCTAATCCTATTCCTGTAAAATGGGTAGCTAAAAAACTCAATTTAATTCAACATGATACTTTAAGATTACCTATGACACCCGCATCATATAATACAAGAAAAAAACTAATAAAAGCATTACAACAATCTAATATTATTAACAAATGTATTACATAAAATTTATACTAATACAATTAATAAATAAATGTATATATATTAAGTATTTGTTAATAAAAACATATTATTTAAAAATCATAATTCAACAATAATTTTCATAAATCAGATATTAATATTAAAAACATCCATAAAATTACAATGATTAACTTAGTATTATTAATGTATATTATTAATATTAAATTAAATTTATTGATTAAATTATATTTTCAGAGTATCAAAATGATACTCTGAAAATACTCAAATAATTTAATATTAATAATGTTACCAAAATTATCATATGACTCATTCCAACTATATCTAAAAATTTAATTAATGAGATATACAATCTAACGAAAGCAGAATAGATAATGATCATGAATCTCCCAATAACAAATCTTTAATAATACTTTCATATATAATACTCAGTGATTTTAAATCATCAATGTTAACATATTCATTAACCTGATGAATAGAATCGTTTATTAATCCTAATTCTACTACTTCTACTCCTATTTCTGATAAAAATCTACCATCAGAAGTTCCACCATCAGTAGATAAATTAGGAAAAATATTTGTATGTTCTTGTATCGCATATATTGTACTATTAATTAATTTTGATTTACTTGTGAAAAAAGGTTTAGCTGATAAAAACCATTCTATTGAATAATCTAAATAATAAAAATTTAATATATTTTCCACTATTTTTTTAATTTTATCTACAGTAATTTCAGGACTAAATCGAAAATTAAATTCAATTAATATATGACCAGGAATAATATTATTAAATTCAGTACCAGCTTCTATTTTATATATTTGCATACTAGTTGGAGAAAAATATTGATTTCCTTTATCCCATGTAAAAGATTGTAGATCAGATAAAAAAGGTAAAGACTTATGTATAGGGTTATCAGCTAAATGAGGATAGGCAATATGTCCTTGAATACCATTAATCAACAAACAAGCCGTTAATGAACCTCTTCTTCCATTTTTAATAGTATCACCTAAAACAGTAATACTAGAAGGTTCTCCTACTAAACAATAATTAATTATTTCTTTTCTAGAATTTAATAATTCAACTACTTTGACAGTTCCATCAAGAGCAGTAGATTCTTCATCTGAAGTAATAATAAATGATAAACGTCCAGTATGTTTGGGATAATTAAATATAAAACGTTCTACTGCCACAATCATAGCAGCAATAGCTCCTTTCATATCAGCCACGCCTCTTCCAAACAATTTTTTTTTTACTAACACTGGATCAAATGGATTAGTATTCCATTTAGTTAAATTACCAGGAGATACTACATCAGTATGTCCTAAAAAAGTCAAAGTTTTTCCAAAACCTCTTTCAGCCCAAATATTATTTGTTTTATTTATTTTAATATTTTCAACTTTAAAACCTAATGAACGTAATCGATGACTTATAATATTTTGACAACCTAAATCTAAAGGACTAATTGAAGGAATTTTTACAAGATTTTTAGTTAATTCTAAAACTGGACAAGACATAACATCATATTCCTTATTATTTTTTTTATAAAAATAATATTATATTAATATATAAAATAATTTTATTAATTAATAAATATAAAATTATTAATATAAATATTTACTATCATTTTATAAAAAATCATAACAATAAAACATTTTCTTAAACATATATTTATTAATTTTTTATCATTACTATAATGAAAATAATACTATATATATATTACAAATAGTATATATATTTATTTAACATAAAAATATAAATATAACATATTGATATCTAAAATTATTATTTAATTATTAATCTTTATTTACATAAAAAAATTATAACGAACATATAATATTACTATATATACACATCAATATAATATTAACTATTCATTAAAATATAATTTTTATATATTATCAATTATAATTATGGTCGTTAAATAATATTTTTATTTTCTTAATTATATCATTAACAGTAAATCCAAATTTAATAAATAATTGTTCAGCTGGTCCCGATTCTCCAAAAGTATCTAATCCAACTACTATTCCATCCATACCTACATATTTATACCAACCAGCAGATACTCCAGCTTCAATTACAACTCTTTTAGTAATTAATTTAGGTAATACTAATTCCTGATACTCTTTATCTTGTTTGTCAAATACATCACAAGATGGCATAGAGACTAATTGTATTGAATATCCCATCTTTTCTAACTCAACAAATACCTTTTCAGCTAATTCAACTTCTGATCCAGTAGCTATTATAATTATATTAATTAGAGATATAGATTTTTTTAATATATATCCTCCTCGAAAAATATTTCTAATATTAATACCAGTATAACAAGATTGTTTTAAACTTTGTCGAGATAAAATTAATGCTGTAGGACCACTTTTTCTTTCTAATGCACACTTCCAAGCAACAATACTTTCAATAGTATCACATGGTCTCCAAACACTTAAATTAGGAGTTAAACGAAGTGATGCTAATTGTTCTACTGGTTGATGAGTTGGACCATCTTCTCCTAATCCAATAGAATCATGAGTATAAACAAAAACATGTTGTAATTTCATTAAAGCTGCCATACGTACTGCATTTTTAGCATATTCTACAAACATTAAAAAAGTAGATGTATAAGGAATAAATCCTTTATGATTAGCAATTCCATTAGCAATCGCAGTCATTCCAAATTCACGTACTCCATAATGAATATAATTACCAAATAAAAATTGATTAATTGATTTAGAACCTGACCAATTAGTTAAATTACTAGGTGTTAAATCAGCAGAACCACCTATTAATTCTGGTAATACTCTACCTAATACTTCTAATGTATTTTGCGAAGATTGTCTAGTAGCTATATTTTTAGGATGAAGCAATGAAATATTAATAAAATTATCAATTTCATCAGAAAAAGAATCAGGTAAAATACTATTTATACGACGTTCATATTCTAAAGACAACTTAGGATATAATTTAGAATATTCAATAAATTTTTGTTTCCATTCTAATTCTAACATTCTACCTTTCTTTTTAGCATCCCATTGTTCATATATACCTTGTGGAATATAAAAATCATCAAAGTTCCAATCTAATTGCTTTTTTGTTAATAATGTTTCATTTTTACCTAATGGAGCACCATGAATATCTTTTTTTCCAGATTTATTTGGTGAACCAAAACCAATTATAGTATTACAAATAATAATAGAAGGTTGAGTAATATTTTTCTTAGCATCTTTTATTGCTTGAACAATAGCACTAGAATCATGTCCATTCACATTATTAATAACATTCCAGTTATATGATTGAAAACGGTTTGCAGTATCGTCAGTAAACCAACCTGAAGTATCTCCATCAATTGATATATTATTTTTATCATAAAAAACAATTAATTTCCCTAACCCTAATGTTCCAGCTAAAGAACATACCTCATGAGAAATACCTTCCATTAAACAACCATCACCAACAAAAACCCAAGTATAATGATCCACAATATTATAATTAGGACGATTAAAAGTTACTCCTAATGTACGTTCAGCTATAGCCATTCCTACAGCATATCCTAATCCCTGTCCTAATGGACCAGTACTTGTATCTACTCCATCTGTACAAATATTTTCAGGATGACCAGGAGTTTTAGAATTCAATTGCCTAAAATTTTTTAAATCATTAATAGATAAATTATAACCAGTTAAATGTAAAAGACTATACAATAACATTGAACTATGACCATTAGATAACACAAATCGATCACGATCTATCCAATCAGGATTATTAGGATTATGACGAAAAAAATCTCTCCATAATACTTCTGCTATATCAGCCATACCCATTGGTGCACCTGGATGACCAGATTTAGCTCGTTCGATTGCATCTATACTCAAAACTCGAATAGCATTAGCTAATTCTTTTCTAGAAAACATATATACTCCAATATTATGAAAATATAACTGTATTAATTATAATTAATATATGTTTTTATCGTAATTATACAATTTTATAATCATTATAAAAATTATCTAAATTAAATAAGGAATTATTAATTTCTCTAATTTATCTTGATCCAATCCAAATTGTCGAATACCTGATGATAATGTTTCTACTGCCATTTGATCTAAATTATGTTCCCAAAGAAATTCTGATTTAGATAAGTTTTTTGGTTTAATAATAGTGATTTCATTAGGAATATGTAATTGTTTATCTACCTTTCCTATAGTATTTTTTAACTCTTCTAATAAAATAGGAGAAATAGTTAATTGATCACAACCAGATAAAGCTAAAATTTGTTGTATATTACGAAAACTTGCCCCCATAATAATTGTGTTATAATTATATGTTTTAAAATAATTAAAAATTTTTTTTACTGATAAAACTCCTTTATCCTTATTTACATCATATTGTAATAAAGGATAATGTAAATTATACCAATCATAAATTCTTCCCACAAAAGGAGATATTAAAAATACATTAGCTTCTGCACAAGCTTTAGCTTGAGCAAAAGAAAATAATAAAGTTAAATTACATTTAATATTTAATTTTTCTAATTCTTTTGCAGCTTGAATACATTCCCAAGTAGCAGCTAACTTAATCAAGACACGAGATCGATTTACCCCTTCTTCTTCGTACATAGAAATTAATTTTTTCCCTTCAATAATACAATCTTCTATACTGAACGAATATTTAGCATTAACTTCAGTAGAAACATATCCTGTAATTTTTTCTAATATTTTTGATCCTATCCCAACAGCAATTTTATTAACCGCATTATGTACCTTTTTTTTTAAATTACCTCCTTTTTTTTTAGCATACTCTATTGAATTTATTAATATATTATGATAAATATCTAAATTCCAATATTTTAAAATTAAAGAAGGATTAGTAGTAACATCTTCCGGTTTATACTGTTCTATAGATTCAATATCACCGCTATCAACTACAATTTTAGAAAATTTCTTTAATGATTCTAATTGATTCATAGTCAGTTACCAAGTTAAAATATAAAATATATTTTATTAAAAATACTACATTCATATCGTAGTATAATATGAATTATAATTCAATTATAGAATAATAAATTAATATATATATTATTAAATAAAAAATAAATTTATTTAATATTAACACTATAATATATCAACATATTAAAATTTCAAATAAATTAAATTTTTTTAAAAACTAGACTTACATTTACTCCTCCAAAACCTAAACTATTTGACATAACAATATTCATTTCCTTGTAAACAGTATTTCTAATAATATTCATATCTACAGCTGATTTATCTAAATCATTAATATTAGTACTAGGAGCAACAAAATTATTGTTTAACATTAACAAACTATAAATAGCTTCTTGCACCCCAGACGCTCCTAATGAATGTCCCGTCATAGATTTAGTAGAAGAAATTAAAGGAAGTTCATAATCTTTAAAAACATTTCTAACAGCATTTAATTCCTGCATATCTCCATTTACAGTTGAAGTAGCATGTGTATTTAAATAATCAACACTATTAATATCAACATATTTTAATGATTCTTTCATAGCACGTTCTATACTTAATTCTGAAGATTCAACCATTTTATATCCACTAGAAGTTGTTCCATAACCAACTACTTCAGCATAAATAGGAGCATCACGCAATTTAGCATGATTTAATTCTTCTAATACTAAAATACCTGCTCCTTCAGAAATTACAAAACCATCTCTATTCATATCATATGGACGAGAAGCTAATTCAGGAATTAAATTATATCGAGTAGATAATACCCCCATAGCATCAAATTCACATGCTAACTCCCATGTTACTTCTTCAGCACCACCTGCAAAAATAATATCTTGTTTTCCAAGTTGAATTAATTCAAAAGCATTTCCAATACAATGAGCTGAAGTAGAACATGCAGAAGAGATAGAATAACTAATACCATATATTTTTAAAGCAGTAGACAAACAAGCAGAAATACATGAAGACATCGATTTAATTACAGAATAAGGATTAATAGATTGAACTCGATTTCTTTTACGCATCACATCTACAGCAGAAATATGTATTCTAGGTGATCCTATACTTGATCCTGCAACAATTCCAATACGAGGATTTTTTTGATATATTTCTTTAGACATAGAAGAATCTTGGATAGCTTGGATAGTAGCTAAATAGGCATATATTGCAGCATTGTTCATAAATCTTATAACTTTTCTATCCAAAGATAAATTTTTCTGTAGAATAATTTTTCCAGCTATATGACTACGCATACCTGATTTTTTCATTTCATCTACAAATACGATTCCTGATTGACCTAATTTTAAAGAATTTAAAACTGTATTTTTATCATTCCCAATACTAGATAATATACCTATTCCAGTTACTACAACACGTTTCACATATACCTCTAAAATCAAATATTAATTTAATCATGCCAATTAATAAATTTAAAGTATAAAAATATACAATTTAACTATATAAATAATTTATTTCATGTTTTTTAATATGTAATTACTTTACATATATATAAATATAATAAATAAAGATACATTATCATAATATATATTATTATTTTAATATAATAAATTTATATTTTTAATTCTATATATGTTCCAATAAATATGATTATTATCAAAATAATTTTATTAAATGTTTTAATACAGTATTAATATTATCTATAAATATTCATTATCAATAATGATAAATAATATTAATTTATTAAATCACTTGAATTAAATTGATAATCTATTATATTGTGCTAAAAATATAAATACTATTTATTACATAATTATATTATTTAAAAATAACTATATATCTGTATATATAGATTTTTAATTGATCAAACCATACAAACAAATACTTCATAATATCAAAATTATATAATATAGAAATATATAAATGAATAATAAAACCATAAAACAAAAAAAAACAGGATTAGTATATATTGTACCCACACCTATTGGAAATTTATCAGACATTACACACCGAGCTTTAAGCATATTAAATGAAGTAGATTTAATTGCAGCAGAAAATATTATTCATACTTCCCAATTACTTAAACATTTTAATATAAAAAAATATTTAACTTCACTTAATCAACATAATGAATTAAAAAAAACAATTTATTTAATTAATAAAATCGAAACAGGAAAAAACATTGCATTAGTTTCAAATGCTGGAACTCCAATAATAAATGATCCAGGTTTTAATTTAATAAAAGCTTGTCAAAATAAACATATCCGTATCATTCCTTTACCAGGAGCATGCTCAATTATCACTGCTCTTATTGGATCTGGATTACCTGCTAATAAATTTTGTTACGAAGGATTTCTACCTACTAAAAAAAATGATAGATGCAATTTGTTAAAATTAATTAAAAAAGAACATAGAACTATAATTTTTTTTGAAACTTCTCATAGAATTATATTATCTATAAAAGACATTATTAATGAATTAGGTTCTGACAGAAACATAGTCATTACTAGAGAACTAACAAAATATTGGGAATCAATATATCGGACTAATGCTTCTAATATGTTACAGTTATTACAATCAAATCCTGACTATTGTAAAGGAGAAATGATTATTTTAATTGAAGGTTATAAAGAAGTATTATTAGAAACAATACAAAAAAAACATATCAATACTTTCTTATTATTAAATCAAACACTATCTTTAAAACAATCAACAATACTTACATCTAAAATACATGGAATAAAAAAAAAAATAATATATCAATATGCAATTAATCAATTAAAATATGACAAAAAAAACAAATAATGCTATACTTAAAGAGTATCAGTTAACTAGATAGTCGCTACTAACAATAGAAATATAATAAGTAGAGGAAAGTCCGGGCTCCATAGGGTAAGGTGCCAGATAACATCTGGGAAAATATTTTACGACTAGTGCCACAGAAAAAATACCGCCAAATAAAATATTTAATAAATATTATAAAAATAAGGTAAGGGTGAAAAGGTGTGGTAAAAGCACACCGCGGATCTAGTAATAGAATTCGGCAAGGTAAACTCCACCTGGAGCAAAGCCAAATAAAGATTAACGACAGTGCGTCCCGTACTTTTAAATCTGGGTAGGCTGCTTGAATTAATAAGCGATTATTAATCTAGATGAATGACTATCAAATACAGAACCCGGCTTATAAGTTAACTGATACTAAATTAAAATACATTCTTTAATAATTATTCATTTACCTGAAATTTGAATATCCGATATTAAAATAGATCCACATTGTATTCTTTTTCTCATATCAGTATCATTTCCTATCATTACAATATTTTTCCACATATCTTTTAAATTTCCAGATATAGTAATTTCATTAATAGGATATTGAATCTTACCATTATCTATCCAAAAACCAGAAGCTCCACGAGAATATGTTCCTGTCATTATATTCACACCATCACCCATCAATTCAGTAATGTAAACACCTCGATGCATAATTTTACATAAATTACTAATATCAACACTTGATTGACCTAATATTAACCAATTATGAATACCTCCAGAATGACCAGTACTAGTTAAATTTAATTTATTAGAAAAATATGTATCTAATAACCAAGTTTTTAATATACCTCTCTCTACAATAGTATGTTTTTTAGTCATGACTCCTTCTAAATCAAAAGGTTTAGAACCTAATCCTTCTTCCAACTTTGGATTATCAATAATACTTAACCAAATAGGAAAAACTGCTGTGTTCATAGCATTTAATAAAATAGTATTTTTTCTATATACGTTAGAACCTTGAATTGAATACATAAAATGTGAGAAAATACTTGCAGAAACTTCTGAATCAAACAATATTGGAGTTTTTTTTGTAAATATTTTTTTTGATCCTAATTTTGATATAGCTTTGTTAGAAACAATTTTACCCATAATAATGGGACTTATTAAATTATTAAATTTTCTTGATGTAGTATAATAATATTCTCGTTCCATACCATCCATAATTTTATAATCTCGAGCTACAACAGAAATTGAAAATGAATGTATACTCGTTTTATAAGAATTTAACATATGTAATGTATTTCCTAAAACAATGGTATGTATATGACTAAAAAAAGAAGAACCTTCAGAATGAATAATTCGAGAATCTTCTTGTAAAGAAAATTCTTCTATTTGCTTTGTTATAAAAACAACTTCTTTAATACTTAAGAGACAAGGATAAGATAACTTTAAATTATGTTGATACATAGCTAACAAATTATAATTTGGTAAAGTATGACATAAATCTTTTGATATATATTCAACTATTTGTATCGCTGTATCTACAGCAATTTTTATAGAACTTAAATTTAAATCAGTAGAAGAAACCATACTTTTTCTATTGTTATAATATACTGTGATAGTTAGAACTGTATCATTATTAAATTCTAAATAATCTAATATTCCAGACCTAACAGTTAAATTAATTCCATTAGTCTTATGAATCGAAACTGAAGCTAAATACTTTTTTTTATAATTTTTAACTAATTTTAAAGTATATTCAACTATTTCTTTTAGAATCATTTCTTCTTGTACACTATCTTCATATATTTTCACACTTAATTCCTAATAAATTGTACAATATATTAATTATGTAAATTATTATTAATTTTATATTATTGATAATATTTATGATTAAATATAAAAATATAAAAATATCTACATAAATTATTTAATTGTAAGTTATTTAATTAAAATATGTATATAAATTTATTAAATCATACTAATAATATATATATTAAATTTTCAATTTGATTAAATAAAAAAAACTATAATGTTTATCATTACTTACTATTATTAATAACATATTAATTTTAACAAAAATTAGCATTATTCAATATATTTAAAATTTTAAATAAAAATAGAAAAATTATATTTACAAAGATATATATATAATATATATTTCTAATAAAATTAAGAACAGGAATTGTTATGTCTTTTAAAAATATACCCACTGGAAATAATTTTCCAGAAGATATATATGCTATTATTGAAATATCCGCTTTTTCTAGTCCTGTTAAATACGAAATGAATAAAAATCACTATGAACTATTTGTTGATAGATTTATATCTAGTGCTATGATTTATCCATGTAATTACGGTTATATAAATAATACAAAATCTTTAGATGGAGATCCTTTAGATATATTAGTTCCTACACCATATCCTCTTTTAGCTCCTTCAGTCATTCAATGTAGACCAATTGGTATGTTACATATGAAAGATGAATCTGGAGATGATGCAAAAATAATAGCAGTACCTAATTATAATATTTCTACAGAATATAATTCGATACAAGATATATTGGATTTCCCTATATTATTAAAAAAACAAATTCAACATTTTTTTGAAAATTATAAAAATTTAGAAAAAAATAAATGGGTAAAAGTTATAGAATGGAAAAATAAAAAACATGCTATTTTAGAAATAGAACATTCAATATATCGATATCAAAATCAACAATAATAAGTATTCAATATAAATATTATGTATAATGTATATTTACATTATACAAATACATTTTATAGTTATAAATATATTTAATTAAATATATTACATTATCATAAATGATACTTCAATGATTGAAAGTTAAGTTTTAAAAAATAAAAACTAAATTGAAGATATCGAAAAAATAATTTATGATTAATTAATTTCAATTCTAACAATATATTATTAATATTTATTCTATTAAAATGAAACAAATACAAATGATCAATTTTAATATTTTTTATCTCTATATAATAGTAATCATAAAAAATGTTCTTTATCACATACAAATTAAATAAATTTTTTACTTTACAAAAAAACAATAAAATATTATTAATACTTTTTTTTGTATTATTAAAATTAAAGTAATTTAAATATTTAATTTTGAAATAATCAAATAATAATAATCTATTATTTAAATGAAAAGAAGTAGTAAAACTGAAAATAGAAATATATATATAATCAAATTGTAATAATAAATTTTTAACTATAAATTGGCTAATTATCTTAGATTTAATTAATAATGTAAAAATTTTTTGAATACATAATGTTTGATGAGTAAATAATTTTAATTGATTTGTATTAATTTTAATAATTGTATTATTTAATTGAAATTGATTAACATAAAAAAAATCATTTACTAAATAATTGAATTTTATAATACAGTGAATTTCATTTGACTGAATTAATAAACCAGAAACACAATAAGAAAAATTTTTTAACTTAAAATTGTTAAAAACTCCTACAATTTTTTCTACTTTTAACCCAGAAATAAAATAACTACTGATCAAATAAATTACATTTAATCCAAATGTACTATTAAATAGTACATACAAACTACTAAACAATATTGAACACAACAAAAACAATACAATAAAAAATTTTTTATAAAATAACATTACTATAAACCCTTTTAAATATAATATCATCATTTAAATCTAATGTTATTATTTAAAATAATATAATTATATTAATATTTATATTGAATGCATATTTACAAAAAAAGAAAAATAAATATAATTAACTACATAATTTATATTATATACAATCAATTATTATATATATGTTACTATATATATAAATATATATAAATATTTTTAACAAAATCACTAAAAAGGATTTATAAATGTCTAAAATATGTAATATTACTTTGAAAAAAACTATAGTAGGAAATAATAGATCACATGCTATGAATGCCACTAAAAGAAAGTTTTTTTTAAATTTACACAAACATAAATTTTGGATTCCTGAAGATAAAAAATTTATAAAATTATATCTATCAACAAAAGGAATGAGAATTATAGATAAAAATGGAATTACAGCAACACTACAAAAAGTTAATAAATTAAAGAAAAATAAAAAAATATAAGAAGGATTTATGGCTAAAAAAATCAGAGAAAAAATAAAATTAATTTCTTCTTCAGGTAGTGGTCATTATTACACTACAACTAAAAATAAAAGAAATCAATCTAAAAAAATTGAATTAAAGAAATATGATCCAATTATTAAAAAACATACTTTATACATAGAACATAAAATTAAATAAATTAAGAAATCATTATATATAATATTAAATATAAACATTAAATACATCATATTAATAAAAAATAAAAAAAATATTTTTTAATAGATATGATTAACAATATTTAACTTAATTTAAATATTGTTAATCATATCTATTGAAAAAATATTAATATATAAATCTTTTTTACTTAAATCATGACATTCAACAAAAATTTTTGAATATTTAAAAATAAATTTTGAAAAAAAGGAGCTAAAAATGGAATTAAAAAATACAACAAAAAAATTCCTAAAAGTAAAATAATAGGAAAACCTATAGAAAAAATAGAAATTTGAGGAGATATACGATTTAAAAACGCCATAATACAATTTAAAATTAATATTAAAATAATAATAGGAAAAGATAGTTTTAAACTAATTACAAATAAAAAACTAGAAAAATGAATTAATAGCAAAAATACTTTAACATTTAAAAAAAAATAATCTATAGGTATACGATAAAAACTATCAAACAAAATTGATAAAATCCAAAGATGACCATTAAAAGATAAAAATAAAAATAAAAATAATATATTTAATAAACGGGTAATTGAAGATGAATTATTCCTAGTATTAATATCAAAATAATTAGAGAAAGATAATCCTATTTGTGTTGAAATAATTTCTCCTGCCATATTTGCTGCAGAAAAAATAATCTGTACAGAAAATCCTAAAAATATTCCAATTATCATTTGCTGAATGAAGATTAATAAAAAATTAGACGAAAAAAAATCTATATGAATATCTGGTAAAAATGGAGTAATTAAAAAACTAAAAAATATAGATATGATAATTTTAATTTTAGAAAAAACTACACGTTCATTAAAAATAGGAGCAGTCAAAAATAAAGATAAAATCCGAACAAAAGGAAGAAAAATATTATTTAATAAATGAAAAAATTCTATACTATTAATTGTTAACATTAGTGTGCAATTGATGGTAAATGATTAAATAAATTCTGAACATAATCTAAAAAAATACCTAACATCCATGGTCCAAAAATCATCATAGCTCCAAAAACTGATAATATTTTAGGGATAAAAGATAAAGTTTGTTCATTAATTTGTGTAGAAGCCTGTAATACACTGACAATTAAACCTGTAAATAATGCTGATGATAATAAAGGAAAAATTAACATTAATAAAATTTTCATAGCTTCATGAAACATTGTCATTATAGATTCAGGAGTCATAAAACCTCATTATTATTACAAACATGCATAATTGAATTAATTATTATAACACATAAAAAAAATATTAATGTACTAAAGATAAAAACTTTGCGCTAACGAATTGACTAACAACTTCCATCCATCAACTAAAACAAATAAAATCAACTTAAAAGGCAAAGAAATACTAGACGGTGGAACCATCATCATACCTAAAGCCATTAATACACTTGATATAACTAAATCAATAATTAAAAAAGGAATAAATATAGTAAAACCTATTTGAAATGCTGTTTTTAATTCACTAGTAATGAAAGACGGTACGACAACTCTCATAGGAATATCATTTAAATTAGAAAAAGAAGAAATATGAGCTAATTTAGAAAACAATTCCAAATCAGGTTTTCTAATTTGTTTTAACATAAATTTTTTAAATGGTTGAGCTCCCTTCTGAAAAGCTATATCTATAGAAATTTTATCCTGCGTAAAAGGTAAATATGCTTCTTTATATACTTTATCAAAAACAGGATGCATAATAAAAAAAGTCAAAAATAATGCTAATCCCAATAAAATTTGATTAGGTGGAGCATAAGGAGTCCCAATAGCATTTCTTAATAATCCAAACACAATAATAATTCTAGTAAAACTAGTCATCATTAATAATACAGCCGGAAGAAAAGTTAAAGATGTTATAAATATTAATGTTTGAATGGGAAGAGACCAACTTTGTCCTCCATTATTTAAAGGATGTGTAGTTAAACTAAGTACTTCTGCATGAATATTTGAAGAACATAAAAATAAAAATAAAATTGATAGTATCTTATTCACCATCGTAATATCCAATATATTTACTTTATAATATTATATATATAATTAGTTTAAAATAATTTTACTATATAATTTGATTAATCTAATCCAACATATTAAAAAAAAATATATTAGTATTCTTTAAATTATTGAATATATATATAACATACATAATCCATTGATAAACTGTAATAATATATTAATAACCATATTATATAAAATAGAAAAATAAAAACTAATCAATTAATTTAATAATAATTCAAGAAAATTAATACTTTTATATATTTTTTAAGTTCCATAATACAATTATATTTAATATTACATATTTTACAAAATATATAATTAAAATATACGTAAAAAATCATATTTAATTAAAATAAATTTTTTATTGATTAAAATAACACATATTTTTAGAATTTTCTATAATATGAGTAATTCGAATTCCATACTTATTTTCAATAACTACTATTTCCCCCTGAGCAATTAAATAATTATTAATAAAAATATTCAAAGGTTTATCTAAATCATTGTCTAAAACTAATACTGATCCTATAGATAACTGTAAAAAATCTTTTATTGGTATTTTTATCGTTCCTAACTCTACTGAAATTTGAATTGGAACATCAGAAATTAAATCAATATTATTATTAGATAATATTTTAGTATCATTATTATTAATCAAATCTAATTCTGCATTATCTAGTGATTGTTTTGTTGTATCAATACTATCATTCTGCTCGTTATGTTGTAAATCATATTGATTTTTTTTTTTATTAATCATATGTTATTCCTTCAAATTAATATTGTTTATATTACATATAGAGAAAGCATGTTTACCGTCACATGAGCCATATTTTCCTGATAATAAAGGAACACCGTTAACATATGCTACAATACTGTTAGGTTTTTTTATAGTTAATATATCACCAACTTTTAATTTTATAATATTGGATAAAGGAATTTGAAAATCTGTTAATTTAACTTGTACATTTAATTCTAAATTCTTTAATACATTAAAATGATTACAATTAATTTTATTATTTTTTTTAAATAATAGTGTATTTTTTTTCCATAAATTCTTATTCCATTCTTCCATAAGATTACTTGCAATACAAATACTAAACATAATACTAGTGCTATTCATATTAGTATTAAATTCTGAATAAAATAAATTAGTTTTTTTGGAACAACCAATAATGTTATCATTAATACATATATCTTCATGAATAATGCGAGGTATATCTACAGAAAACATAGTTTTCCAAGCACTGCAATATGATTCACTAATTATAGTGTACAATCTTTTTATTATACTTTGTTCATAACATGTAAAATGATTTTTTGCAATAAAATAAGAAGATAATATTCCTGTTCCTCCAAATAATAAATCTATTATAGAATAAATCAATTCTGAAGAAATACCAACAAAAACCACTTTTTCATCAGACATCAATTTCATAATATTTATTTTAATTGGAATATTATTATTATTTAATAATTCTGAATAAGATATATTATAGATAGCACTACAATTATAATTAATAATATCTAATCCAACAAACTTAGATAAATTCATTTGAAAATTTTTTATAAATAACTGATTTATATCTTCCAGAATACTTGTATACTTTTCTAAATGAAAAATAGAATCATGCAATTTATTACCAATCTTATTTTTACATTGCTTAGTTTGAAGATCTAAAAAAAATTGTTTTAAATCAACATTAGAAATTAATTCTTTATCCATTATACACACCTTGATAATTAAAATTAAAAAAAATATAATTATAAATATAATTATAACTAAATTTATTAATTAAATATCAAAATATAATACAATTATTAATTGTATAGATTAAAAATTTACTATTATCAACTATTTACTTTATAACATATTCTAAACATATACATGATGTACATCATTAAAATGTAACATAACTAAGTTATAATTTTCAGAAGGAAATAGTTGAACTGTTTTTCTATTATATTTTAATTTATGATTATAATCATAATTTATATTAATGTTATTATATTTCTTTTGTTGTAAAAAAAAACTATGATCATGAATAACAATTTCATTAAATTTTATTCTATTTTTTTTAATTTTTTTTCTTAAATCAGATAGAAAAGAAATAAAATCTAATCGCATAGTACTATCTAACGACATAAAATTTAAATTTAAATTATTATTTAATATATTTAGTGCAATATAAATAAAACCTTTATCTTTTGAGTAAATATGTAATTGAACAGCACTTATTTTTTTTAATTTGAATATTAATATTTGTTCAAAAATTTTATTTTTAAGTTCTGCTGTCAAAAATAATTTGTTAAGTAACTGTTCTACAATGAAATGAATATTAGAAAATGATATATTATTCATATCACATACACTAAATTTATTAATAATTTTATTACTAACATTATTAATAAATAAAACATTATTTACAAATATAATATTATTAAAATAATTAAATATTATATCATTAAAATTGAATTCTTTGTCTAACTGAACAGTTAACACGAAATAATTGTTAATATAATTTTTATAAGAACTGTTATTCACAATTAGATGATTATCAAAGATCTTAACTTTATATAATTCATTATTTGTATGAACATTATTATTTATACAATTGTTATAATTCGATACCTGTTGATTAAAAAAAAATTTTATATTATTAATTAAATTATTTTTTTGATAATTAACATTATTATGATTATATTGAGAATTATACTTATTACTACATAAACTTTTTAAAAAATAATTTTTTTTCATAAGATGATCATACAAAGAAGTACTTCGATTAATACAATTTAAAAAATTATAGTTTCGAATCGAACTGTCATAATCCACATATTTAATCCAATTATTCAAAATAAAATCATAACTTATATCATACAAATATTTTTTTTTATTTCTATTTTTATATAAAATTGATTTATTAATATACAAATTATCTTTTTTTTCTTTTTTATATATACTATTAAATGAATTTAATTTTAATTTAAAATTATTAGAACGATTATCAGAATATTTATTCTTTTCTACATAATTAGTAAACAATTTACTATTGATTTCAAATAACATGACAATCTTTCACCTGTCTTAATAAATGTAAAGACACTAAAATATCATCATTTTTTTGAAATAAAGTTTCATTTTTTAATATTTTATGTTTATAAATTAATAATTTTAAATTTTTATATATTTGTATTTTACAATAATTTTTTCTATAAATATTATGTATTTTTTTAATTTCATCACTATACTGCAATAATATTTTTTTTTGCAAAATAATATTTCGATCTATCATATTTAAAAATTTTATATAACATTTCCAAGTAGATATATTAATTCCTTTTAATATACTTACATGTAAATGTTTATAATATTCTTCTTGATATTTAATAAGTTGTAAATATTGCTGTAAAACATGATTTTTTTTTAAAAATTTATTATTTAACTTTATTTGCTGTAAATTTAACTTAATTTTTAATTGCATTTCTAAAAAATCTAATTTTTTTATTGTAACCATTATTACACCAATAAATAATAAAACAATAATTTAATTATTAACATTAATCATATTACATAAATTTTCTAATTCTAGATATGAAGTATGATAATCAATTCTTTCAGATACATCTTGTTTTAAAAAATTATCTAATTGAGGTTTGTATTTAATAGCTTGGTCAAGTAATATATTATTACCTGCAATATATGCTCCCATATTAATCAAATCTTCATTTTTTTGATATACAGAAATCAATTGTTTTATAAACATTGAAAAATTACAGTGTTTCATACTAATTAAACTATTCATAACACGACTAATAGACGCTGAAACATCAATAGCAGGATATTTACCAGATTCTGCTAATACTTTAGATAAAATTATATGACCATCTAATATCGATTTAGCAATATCTGAAACAGGATCATTTTCTTCATCTTTTTCTGTTAATATTGTATATATTGCACTAATTGATCCTGAACAAACATTTGTATTACCAGTTCTTTCTATTAACATAGGTAACTTAGAAAAAACTGAAGATGGATAACCTTTAACAACAGGTAATTCTCCCAACGACAATGAAACTTCTCGCAGAGACATTGCATAACGAGTTAAAGAATCAATAATTAATAATACATTCTTATTTTGCTCTCTAAAATATTCTGCAATTCTAGTAGCATATAATGTACCTTGAATTCTAGATAAAGAAGAAACATCTGCAGGGGCAGCAATAATTACTGAACGAGATAACCCATCTTTTCCAAGAATGTTATTTATAAAATCTTTAACTTCTCTTCCTCTTTCTCCAATTAAACCAATAACTATAATATCTACAGAACTATATTTAGTAATCATACCCAATAATACACTTTTTCCTAATCCTGAACTAGAAAATAATCCTATTCTTTGTCCTAATCCAATAGTTAATAGCGAATTAATAGAACGAATACCTAAATCTAAAATTTTTGTAATAGATTTACGAGACAATGGATTAATAATAGGTGTATACAATGTATCATAACATTCAGGATGAAATGATTCTAAATTATCTAAAGGTACTCCTTGACTATCTAAAACTCTACCTAATAAATTAAAACCTAAAGGAACTTTATTTTTAACAATATCTTTATCCTGATTTAAACTATAATTGTAAAACACACGATCTCCACAACATAAACCTTCTACAATACCATCTAATGGAGTGATAAACATTACATTATTTTTAAAACCAATAACTTCACATTTCTTATGAATTTTTTTTTTAAATAATTTTTTTTCAATAATACAAATTGAACCAATTGATAAAAATAACCCTTGCACTTCACATATTAAACCATTTAATCCAATTAAACGACCAGAACAAATTAATTTAGGAATTCTATTCTTTAAACTATTTTCTAATAGATTAATTTTTTTTAACCAATTTTTTATTTGTAAATTACTCACTACTATCATTCCTCATTAAACAATGATCTAGTTATTGCATGGAAACGAGCTAATATACTACCATCAAATTCACTTCCTTCATCTGAAGAAAATTTACAACTATTAATATCGACAGTCTGATCGCAAATTATTTTCCATCCATAAGAACTAAATATTGTTTGAAATTTTTCTTCTACTAATAACTGATTATCCGGATGAATATGTAATTTTAATGATTTTAAAAAAATAATATCTTGATTTAAAAATTTTTTGATCATATTTAATAGTACTTCTTTTTCTAATACTGGAGAACTATTAATAACTTTTTCAGTTACCTTTAATACTACTTCCATTAAATGATTAGCTATAGATTGATCTAACATATCTATAGCATATTTAAAACTATCTAAAAAATCTTTGATTGTTACATAAAATTTTTCTTTTTCTCGTTTGAAAATCTCCATTTCTTGTTCTATTTCAATGCAACTAACACTATTTACAGCATTATTCGTATTAACATTCTTATTTGTATTTATATCTATTAACGATTGATTAGCATCAACGTTAATAACATCATCTAAATGTAGTTGAGAACTAAATTGATCATCTGTATCTTTATCATTCTTTTGTAACGATATATCTAAATCTGAATTTATTGTATTCTGTTTATTAGATTTATTTAATTCATTTGGATACCATTTCTTCCATTTTTTTTTAATTATCGTATTAAACATATTATTATCCTATCATACTAAATGACATCTTTTTACTATCTAAGTAACTTTTAATTAAATTAACCATTTCTGTTCTTTCTTGTTGAATAATGGAATTTGAAATATTTTTTTTGGTAGAATAATTTTTATAAAATAAATCAACATCAACTTTAGTCATAAGATTTAAAAATTTTTCTTGTAACGTTTTATCACTATATTGTAATAAAAAAAATAACTTTTCTTTATTTATATTTTTTATTAAAAATTTTATATTAATATTATCTAAATCAATAATATGTTCAAAAGAAAATATCTGAACAATAATTTTATGAAAAATGTTTTTATCGCATATATATATTTCAGTTAATATTTTTTTTTGATCCGATTTTTTTATTGATTTTAATATCTCTGAACTAACTTGCAAACCATGAATATTCTGAAATGAATAATGCTTAAAATTTAATAATTGATTAATAAATTTAGAAAATTCGATTAATACTCTACGACTTATTTTATTACATTTTGTTATTCTTAACATTACTTCTATTTGCATTTTTGAATCTAATAATTCAAATAATTGAACCGAACGGTGATGAGGAATAGAAATTAATAAAATCACAATAATTTGTATATGCTCATTTTTAATTAATAACATTAATTCATTTAAATTCAAATTATTTAATATATTTAAATTGTCTTTCTTATTTTGTACTGCCAGTGCATCATCAAACAATTGTATAGCATCTGTATGTCCTAATGCTTTACGTAACATAGATAATAAATTATCCTGATACATATTTACATTTGAAATATCTTGTTGATAATTAATCTTTTTAAATTCACTCAATGCTACACTTATATATTTTGGTTCTTTTTTTGTAATTTGTAATATGGTACTAATTAAAATTTGAATTTCAGAAGCAGATAAATATTGTAATACCTGAGATGCTTCTTCAGTTCCCATCGATAATAATAATAAAGCACTTTTTTCCTTTCCAGTTAATTTTGTTGTCATAATTTATTCACCGTTTATCCATTTTTGAATCGTTAAAGCAGTGATTTTTGGATCATTATTTTTTTTTGTAATAGAATTATTTATATTTTGATTAAAATTAGATTGTTTTAAATTATTATTTTTTTCTTCAAATGATTCATCTATATTAGCTTTTACATTAGATTTAATAGTTTCTTTTTGTAAAGATGTATTTTGTTGAGATAATAAATTTATCTTATTTCTTTTATATTTTCTTATTTTATACTGGTAACATATTATTATAAATAATAAAATTACAATTATACTAAACAACAATTTTAATATATCTTGATTAGATTGCACTCTTTTAATGGTAATAATTTTATGAATTGGAGCAGAAGGAGTACGTTGAACAAAAGCTGCATTCACTACTTCAATTGAATCTTTTCTATTTTTAGAATATCCTATTATCTTTTGTACTAAATGTTTTATTTGATTTAATGATTTATTATTTAAAGGTATTAATTCCCCTTTTTGGTTCTTAACATAATTTATAATAACTGCAGCTGATAAATGTTGTATATCTCCAGTATGTACTTGAATATGAGATAAAACATGATCTAATTCATAATTAATAGTATTTTCTTGCTGATTATTAGAATCAGTAGGTATTTGTTGTATCAAAGAAGATTTTTGTTCAGGAATCATTTTTTTTACTGATGTATTTTTTTTTGTATTAATTAAATTATCACTATCTTGTATTTGATCATGATCAAAATTAGAAATAATTTGATGAGATTGTTTTTTGTTATCTGTTTCTAATTGAATATGACTCATAGTTTGTTTAGATCGAATAGATTGATCTTTATCAAAAAAATTTGGAAGATATTTATCTTCACTTCTAGTTTCAACATTAAAATTCATCTTTGCTGTAACTGCTGCATGAACATTTCCCTCTCCTACTAATGGAGTTAAAATTTTTTCTATTCTTGAACTATAATATGTTTCTATTAATTTAGTATAATTTAATTGTGAACTATTTAGACTATTATAACTATTATTAGTATGAGTAAGTAAATTACCTAATTCATCAATAATAGAAACATGATTTTCTGATAAACCAGAGATGCTACTAGAAACTAAATGAACAATCGCTTCAATTTGTCTCTCATTAAGAATTTTTCCAGGATATAAATTAACAATAATAGAAGCAGATGGTTGTTTTTTTTCATCAAGAAATAATGATTCTTTAGGTAATGCTAAATGCACTCTTGCATCTCGAATAACATTAATTTTTAAAATACTACGTGATAACTCTCCCTCTAAAGCTCTTTGATAATTTACTTGTTCTAAAAATTGACTACTACCCAATTTATCTCTATCCAATAACTCAAATCCCACTCCACTACCTTTAGGTAAACCCTGCTCTGCTAATTTAAATCGAGTTTCATAAATTTTATTTTCCGGAACTAATAATAATCCAGAATCTTTAGTAAATCGATATGGAACATTCATTTGCTTTAATTGTGTTATAATTGCACCACCATCTAAATTAGATAAATTATTATATAACACACGATAAGAATCAGATTGCTTCCATAAAAAACTAGAAATTAATATACAAAGAAAAACAAAAAAACATATGAAAATAAACTTATACTGATTTAAAAACTGACTAATAACACCATGAACACTTGATTTGTTTTCATGAGATTGATTTATTTTAGTAAAATTCATGAATTCTCCCTACTTAAATAATAATTTTTAATTACAACAAAATAAATAATATCATTTTTAAGCATTTTTTAATCATATACTATCAATTTCTATTTATTTTACAAAATTTTATTAAAATAAAATATATATATATTTTTTACTAATAAAAATTTTTTATGTACAAGTATCTTACTATATGATCTAATAATTAATATTAACTATCAACAATCAGAGGAAACTATGTTAATTGAAGGTTTAAAAACAGGAACTGAATTAACTCAAACAAATTTAAATAATTCAATAAATAAAAATAATACTAGTCTTACATCAGTTGATATTCCTTATAAATTTAAATCAGAATTCGAAAAAATGGTAGAATTACAAGATAAATCTCAAAATAATGCTGAAGATGTTGTACTAGGAGAAAGAGAAGGATCATTACATAAACTTATGCTTGATATAGATAAATCTTCATTAACAATTCAATTAGCTGTTAAAATGAGAAATAAATTAGTAGCTGCTTATCAAGATATTATGAATATGCAAGCATAAAATACAAGTATAATATGCAGTCATAATTCATTGTTTATATATGTAATTCACTGATCTTTTTTAAAGATCGGTGAATTATATATTCAAACATACGTAATATAAAAATTTAATATATCAATTCTATCAATAACATTTTTTACTATAAATAATATATATTCATATACAATTAACAAATCAAAAACCACAATTCTATTTTATATTATATATATTTGGAGTTGAGCGGATTCGAACCACTAATCTTTTGCATGCCATGCAAACGCTTTTCCATAATAAGCTACAACCCCATATTCACATTGTTTTTTACAATTTTTTAAAAAAATATTAACTGATATATATACTATACGTAATATTTATAATATTCATATTCATATTGAATAATCTGAAATTTTAGATAAAAAAGTACGAATACGAAGTAATGACTTATTTTTCCCAAGATAATATAAAACAAAATTTATACCAGGAGTACTAATTTTCCCAGTAATTGCAAAACGAATAAGCACACCGACCTGATGAAATGGTACTTGTAATTCAGTTACACATGATTTAATTACTTCTAATAAATTTTTTATATTCCAATTTATTGTTGATTCAAATTTTTTTTGTATCACTTTCAGAATAAAAATAGAATTATTAAATAAATACGGTTTAATTTGAGAAAAATCATAATCAATATCTTCTATATAAAAATATTTTGATTCATCTACAATTTCCTTTAAAGTATTACATCTCGGACCCATAATATTTATTAAATCAATAATATTCAGACCTAATTTTACATTTAAATGTTCTTTATTAAAATAATCAGACAGTAAATTACTAATATAATTTTTAGATAATTTATTAATATAATAATTATTTAACCACAATAATTTTTTAATATTAAAAATACTAGATGATTTATTAATTTTATCTAATGAAAATAATTGTTTAAGCTCATCTATACTAAATATTTCTTGATTACCATGAGACCAACCTAATCTTACTAAATAATTTATAATAGCTTCTGGAAGATAACCTAAAGATTTAAATTCTAAAATATCATTAACTTTAATATCTCTTTTAGATAACTTTTCTCGATTAGTATTTAAAATCATTGAAACATGAGCATATGTTGGTACTTTTTTACCTAACGCTTTTAAAATATTAATTTGCCTAGGAGTATTACTAATATGATCTTCTCCTCTAATAACATGTGTAATGTTCATATCACTATCATCAATAACTACAGCAAAATTATAAGTAGGAATACCATTACTACGTTGAATAATTAAATCATCTAATTCTTCATTATTATATGTAATATTACCTCTAATTTGATCATTAAAACTAATTTTTCCTGTTATAGGATTACAAAATCTAACAACATATGGGATATCTGGAATATATTTTTTTTTTAAGTTACGACAATAACCGTCATATCTTGGTTTTAACCCTTGATTTAATTGTATTTTTCTTAAATATGTTAATCGATCTATAGAGCAATAACATTTATATGCTATATCATTATTTAACATAAAATCAATAATTTGTTGATAACGATTCAATCTTTTACTTTGAAAATAAGGACCCTCGTCCCAATTTAAACCTAACCATTGTAATCCATGAATAATGGATTGTGTGGAATTCATAGTAGATCGTTTCAGATCAGTGTCTTCTATACGTAAAATAAACGTTCCATTAAAACGTTTTGCAAATAGCCAGGAATATAAAGCAGTACGTATACTTCCAATATGTAAATTACCTGTTGGACTAGGTGAGAATCGAGTTCTAATTGTCATATTTTATCTTAATTAATAAATTATTAAAATACATAATATAAAAATTATATATAAATAACCATTTGATTTTTAATTAAATAATGATATAATAAAATTTATACGATTTATATATCAATATTTATCTAAAATAAATCAAATAAATTTTTATTATTATACATATATAAAGGTGATTAGCTCAGTTGGCAGAGCGCCTCCTTTACACGGAGGATGTCGGCGGTTCAAATCCGTCATCACCTACCAATAAAATATTTAGGGTTGTTAGCTCAGTTGGTAGAGCAGTTGACTTTTAATCAATTGGTCGCAGGTTCAAATCCTGCACAACCCAAACTATATTATAAAATAAATTGAATTATTCTTATTAAATATCATTGATTATATAAATATTACTCAGTCTATTAATCATTATTCTGTTATCTAAATTTTGAACAAAGTTAAACACATTATTAGCCACTTCTTTTCCTATATGATCAATAACTAATAATTCTGATATTCTTACATTAACAAAATTGTCTATATTTTTCAATTCTTTAGCTAATATTTTAGCAGTGTTAATACCAATATCACAAATACCTAATGCATATATAAAACGAGATAAAGTTGTATTTTTAGATGAAAAAATATTATCTAAAATTTTTTTAGTTAATTTTTCACCTACTTTATGTAAACTAGAAAAATGAAAGTTATGTAAATTAAATATATCAATTGGACTGAAAATATAATTATTATCTACTAATTGATTGATTAAACTAGATCCTAAACCATTGATATACAAAGCTTTCTTAGAAAAAAAATGAATTATTTTTTTTTTTCTTTGTTCTATACAATTCCAATCCTCCATACAACGAGCTATACCATTATTTTGTTGTATGAATGAATTACATATAGGACAATGCGTAGGAAATATTATTAATTTTAGTTTATTTTTTTCTCTATTTAACAAATCTATTGAAACTAATTTTGGTATAACATCACCGGATCTAGTGATCGTTACAATATCTCCTATACAAATTCCAACTTTTTCCATTTCATACTTGTTATATAATGAAACTCTTTTTACTATTACACCACCTAATTTAATAGGAGATAATTGTAATATAGGAGTAATTACTCCTGTTCTTCCTACTTGAAAATGTATATCTAATACCTTTGTTTGACTCAATTTAGAAACGAATTTACATGCAATAGCCCATCTAGGAGCTCTAGAAATATTACCTAATTTTTTTTGTAATATTAATGAATCTAATTTCACTACTATACCATCAATATCAAAATTTAAAGATGATCGAGTTGATTCCATCATACGGAAAAAAGATATTACTTCATCATGATTTTTACATAAACAAATTGAATGATGAACAGGTAACCCCCAACTTTTAAATATTTCTAACACATTAAAATGACTGCTAAATTTCCATGATGATTTACTAAAAAAACCAACTCCATGACAAAAAAATATTAATTTTCTTTGCTTAGTAATTTCCGCATTTTTTTGTCTCAAAGATCCAGCTGCAGCATTTCTAGGATTAGAAAATAATTTAGTTCCTGTAATTTTAGCATATTGATTTAATTGAACAAAGTCTTGATGAAGCATGATTACTTCACCTCGCACTTCTAAAACATCCGGAATGTCTATCCCATTTAAAACAATTGGTATAGATTTAATATTTTTAATATTATCCGTTACATTTTCTCCAATAAAACCATCTCCTCTAGTAATTGCTTCTAATAACATACCATCTTTATATATTAAATTAACAGCCACACCATCTAATTTTAATTCACAACAAAAAATAATATCATCTTCTAATAACAATTTAGATTTAATATATGTTTCAAAATCTAAAAATTGATTAATATTACTAATATTATTTAATGATAACATAGGTGATAAATGTTTTTTAGTACCTAAATGTGTATTCAAATTTGAACCAATAATATTTGTAGGAGAATCATGATCTTTTAATCTTTTATATTTCTTTTCTAATAGATATAACTTTTGTATTAAAATGTCATATTCATTATCAGAAATTATTGGATCATTTAAAGTATAATATAAATAATTATGATACAAAATGATTTTTCTTAATTCTTTAATTTTAAATTGATTGTTATACATTCAATATTTTTATTATAAATTGAAAATTAATGATAATTATATAATACTAAATTAAAAAAAAATAATAAATATATCTGAATATACAAAATATATAATTAAATTTATTATAATATAGTATATTTACAAATAAATAATGTTTTTAAAATATTTTTATTATATTATTAATTTGTCATTCTATATCACAAATCCATAAAAAAAAATTATATTTATATATACAATAAAAATTATCTTACAAAATTATTAATTATTGTAAAAAAATACATAAAAAAGCCCTGATTCGTTGATTTTGATTTATATATATTCAAATATATTTAATTAAATCAATATATATTTCATATATAACAAAATATAAAAAAAAAATTATATAAATTTAATTATAGATTAAACAGTTAATAAATATAATTTATTGATTTTTATATAATATATATACATATATATATTAATTACATAAATTTATAACTTTTTATTTTATATAACAAAAATAATTTATTACTTATTTATAATACAGATAATTTTTGTATTTTATTATGCGATTTACTCCTACATAAATTAAATATCATTAATTTGTAAGAAAAATAATGTAATTAATAATTTTATCTCATATATATGATATTCTAATTGTAAATTTTTTATATATACAACACATATGGAAATCACTTTATAAAAAAATCTAATTATATAATTACTGTAAATTACTACTAGTATGAATATTAATAATTTTTAAATTAATCAAATTAGCATAAAAAATACTATGTTATAATCACTGGAAAAAAAAATGAACCAAATATATAAAGATAATTCCTATACAATTGGAAATACTCCATTAGTACAACTTAATAAAATTGGAAATGGAAATATTTTAGCAAAAATAGAATCTCAAAATCCTAGTTTTAGTGTAAAATGTAGAATTGGTTCAAATATGATTTGGAATGCTGAAAAAAAAGGATTACTAAAAAAAAATATGGAATTAATTGAACCAACTAGTGGTAATACAGGAATTGCATTAGCATTTGTAGCTGCTGCTAGAAATTATAAAATTACATTAATCATGCCAGAAAATATGTCTATAGAAAGACAAAAATTACTAATTGCTCTTGGTGCTAAATTAGAATTAACAGACAGTGCTCAAGGCATGAAAGGAGCAATAGAACTAGCAGAAAAAATTGCTCTAAAAAATAATAAAAAATATCTTTTATTACAGCAATTTAATAATCCAGCAAATCCAGAAATACATGAAAAAACTACAGGTCCAGAAATATGGAGAGATACAAATGGTAATATTGATATCTTTATTTCTGCTATTGGAACAGGAGGAACATTTACAGGTGTAACAAGATATTTAAAAAACACTAAAAAACATAAAAAACTAATCAGTATAGCAGTAGAACCCAGTGAATCTCCAGT
Source organism: Buchnera aphidicola (Eriosoma lanigerum) (assembly GCF_964059125.1). NCBI lineage: Bacteria > Pseudomonadati > Pseudomonadota > Gammaproteobacteria > Enterobacterales > Erwiniaceae > Buchnera > Buchnera aphidicola. The sequence goes on along the minus strand of NZ_OZ060395.1, from coordinate 66,182 downwards.
AATTACACAAACATTATCTGGTCAAAAAATTAATCCTGGTCCACATAAAATTCAAGGAATTGGCGCAGGATTCATACCTAACAATTTAGATGTTTCATTAATAGATCAAGTGATTTGTATTTCTAGTGAAGAAGCTATTGTTACTGCACAAAAAATAATGAAAGAAGAAGGAATTTTGGTTGGAATATCTTCTGGAGCTGCTGTAGCTGCTGCATTAAAAATACAACAACAAAACATACATCTTGTAAACAAAAAAATAGTAGTCATTCTTCCATCTTCTGGAGAAAGATATTTAAGTACTAGTTTATTTTCAAATTTATTTAATAATATCAACCATAAAAATAACAGTATATAAAAATTATAATTAAAAATATATAATATTTTTTAAGACACATATCTAATTAAATATTTAATTAGTATTACATAAAAGAATACATACAAAAAAATATTTTAATTATATTATTTTTTTTTAATATTTATTATTTGAATAATTCATAATTTATAAGATAATTACTATGCAATAAGGAACAAACAATGTTTCAAAAAACAATAAAAATTTTATTGCCTCATGGACTGCATACTCGTCCAGCAGCAAAATTAGTAAAAGCAGCAAAAAATTTTAATTCAGAAATTAGTATACAAGCTAATGGGAAAATAGTTAATGCTAAAAGCTTATTTAAATTACAAACTTTAGGATTAACAAAAGGAACTGAAATTATTTTATCTGCAGAAGGAGAAGATGAACAATTAGCTGTGAACAATTTAGAAAAGTTATTATTAATATTAGAATAACAGTTTAAATAAGTATTAAAAAAAAAATAATTAATTAATTTAATTAAATTATTTATATATATACAACTATTATATTAAATTAATATTTTTTATCATTTTAAATTCATCGTTGTTACATTATAGGTAATGTTATGATTTCAGGGATTTTAGCATCACCAGGTATTGCATTTGGTAAAGTTTTTTTACTAATAGAAAAAAAAATTATCATTAATCAAAATCATATTTCTCAAGATTTAATTAATCTTGAAATTCAAAAATTTTTTGAAGCAAAACAAACTACCATAAAAAAGTTTGAAAAAATACAAAAAAATACAAAAAAAAAATTAGGAAAAGAAAAATCAGATATATTTGAAGGATATATAATATTATTAGAAGATGAAGAATTTGAAAAAGAAGTTATTAATTTAATTAAAACACAGAAAAAAACTGCAGATGCTGCCATTAAAAATATAATTGAACAACAAGCTGAAACAATAGAAAAATTAGACAACGAATATTTAAGTAATCGAGCCATCGATATTCGTGATGTCGGCAATCATTTACTACACAATTTGTTACAAATACATAACATTGATTTAGAAAAAATTTCTGAACCAGTTATTTTAGTTGCAACTGATTTAACTCCTTCTGAAACAGCACAAATAAATTTAACTAATATACTTGGATTTATTACCGATTTAGGAGGAAAAACATCACATACTTCTATTATGGCTCGTTCATTAGAATTGCCAGCTATAGTAGGAACAGGTAATGCTACTCACATGGTAAAAAATGGTGATTACGTTATTTTAGATGCAATTAATAATAAAATAATTATCAATCCATCGAACAAAGAGAAATCACAGTTCAATCAAATAAAAAATGTATATTTACAAAATAAAAACAAATTAAAAAAAATAAAATTGTTACCTGCAATCAGCTTAGATGGACATAGAATAGAAATTAGTGCCAATATTGGAGACATTCGTGATATTACTAAAGTTAAAAAATATGGCTCAGAATCTATTGGACTTTACAGAACAGAATTTTTATTTATGGAACGTAACTCATTACCTGATGAAGAAGAACAATTTATAGCATATAAAAATATCGCAGAAGCAATGAAAAATAAATCAGTTATAATTAGAACTATGGATATTGGAGGAGATAAAAATTTACCATATATGAATTTTCCTAAAGAAGAAAACCCATTTTTAGGATGGAGAGCAATTCGAATATTAATGGATAAACGAGAAATATTACATACACAACTAAAAGCTATTCTTCGAGCTTCATCTTTTGGAAAATTAAAAATTTTATTTCCAATGATTATTTCAATAGAAGAAATTCGTATTTTAAAAAAAGAATTAAACATAATTAAAAAACAATTATTTATAAAAAATATACCATTCGATAATAATATAGAAATCGGAATTATGATTGAAACACCAGCTTCTGCAATAATATCTAATTTCTTAGCAAAAGAAGTAGATTTTTTTAGTATTGGAACTAATGATTTAACACAATATACATTAGCTGTTGATCGAGGAAATAAATTAATTTCAAAATTATATAATCCTATGAGTCCATCTGTTTTAAAATTAATTAAAATGGTCATTGATTCTTCTCATGCAGTTGGAAAATGGACTGGTATGTGTGGTGAATTAGCAGGTGATCCTAATGCAACTGTAATTTTATTAGGAATGGGACTAGATGAATTTAGTATGAGTCCCTCTTCTATACCTATCGTAAAAAAAATAATCAGAAGTATTACATATAAAACAGCTGTAAAATTAGCAAATAAAGTATTATCTTTATCTACCTCAGAAGAAATTATTAATTTAACTCATCAATTTACTGCAAATAATATTCACTAAATATGTATCATTTATTAAAAATATAGTTAGGAGAAAAAATATGGGATTATTTGCTAATTTATTCGGTAATAAAAAACCTACAAAAACAAAAATGCTAGAAATTATTGCACCAATATCAGGACAAATTATTGATATTGAAACTGTTCCAGACACTGTTTTTTCTGAAAAAATTGCTGGAGATGGAATAGCTATTAAACCATCAGGTGATCAAATTTTAGCACCAATTAATGGAATTATTGGAAAGATTTTTTCAAGTAAACATGCTTTTTCTATTGAATCTGAAAATCAAGATTTACAAATGTTTGTACATTTTGGGATAGATACTGTTAAATTAAAAGGAGAGGGATTTACTCAAATAGCTGAAGAAGGACAAAAAGTAAAACAAGGAGATTTAATTTTAAAATATAATCTTCCTTTCTTAGAAAAAAATGCTAAATCTACCATCACACCTATCATTATATCTAATATGGAAGATATTACAGAAATAAAAAAAATGAAAGGAACTGTTATTGCTGGAACAACTATTATAATGTATATAAAAAAATAATAGAATTTTAAGCAGTTAAACGAACTATATAATCATTTAACTGCTTAAAGTTATAAAATAAGATTTAGTATTTTTATTAAAATATTATCTATAATATACTATATTTTTTCTATACATATCTAATCTCATAGATCTTAAACGTACTAGTTCTTTACTTATTTCTATACCTTTAAAACCTAAATGTAAAATAAATTTAGCAGTAACAGTAGATGTAATTGAATATGCAATACTTAAAAATTTTCCTGGTAAAACACTTTTATTATATTGAAATTGAAATAATTTATAATATAAGTTACTTAATAACTCTATTTTTTTAATTCTTTTAGGTTTACGCCAAGCATCTATTTTACCTAAAAAAATCACAATATCATAAGATTTAGCATAAAAAATATTATTTATAAAATTATGATATTTAATAATTAATATTGATAAATCACGAATATAAATAGGTATATTAAATCGTACAAAAAAGTTTTGTAAAAATAAATAGCAATAATAATCTTGTTTTTCTTGATCAATATTTACATTAGTTATAAAATTAGATTTTATTTTTAATAATTGAAATAAACAAGCTAAACGAACATCTATTTCTTTTGTTTTTTTAGATACATAAGCTAAATATTTTAATAAATGTATATTTTTATTCCACATATTATAAAAATAATAAAATGTACTATCTATATTAAATAATCTATTTATTTCAGGAAATAAAAGAATTAATGCATTACATGCATGCAAAATTTGAAAATATACATGAGGATGATTACTAACAAAAGCTTTTTCTGTTTCTTTCCAAATTCTTTCTGATTTTAAATACAATAATTCTTTACTTTTTACTATAGATTTCATGATTAATAATGTTTCTGTTGCAATTGAAAAACCTAAATATGAAAAAGTAGCAGCAAATCTGGCCACTCTAAGAACTCTTAAAGGATCATCAACAAAAGACGGTGATACATGTCTTAAAATTCGATTTTTTAAATCTACTTGACCACAATAAGGATCAATTAATTTTCCTGAATTAGTTTGAGCAATTGCATTAATAGTTAAATCTCTACGCATTAAATCATCTTCTAAAGTAACTTCTGGAGAAAAATTTGTTTTGAAACCATAATATCCATGTCCTAATTTATACTCTGTTCTAGCTAAAGCATACTCTTCATGACTAACAGGATGTAAAAATACAGGAAATCCTTTTCCTACTTGCTGAAAATTATTTTTTAATAACATTTCTATAGTAGCACCAACAACAACCCAATCTTTATCTTTTATTGGTAAATTTAACAAACTATCACGAACAGCTCCTCCAACTAAATATATTTTCACAAATAGAATTTCCTATCAATATACATAATTAGTAAAAATAATTATTAAACTAAATGTTTAATGATTTTTATATTTTATTATATTTCATTTTTTCTAATACTCTTGCAATAATATATTGATCAAAATAAAATTGTTACAAATTATAGTCTAATTCATCTATTATTTATTTTAAAATAATATATATTAATGTAATACTTAATAAAAACATTTAAAACAACTAAAAAAAAATTATAATTTATATTATTAATTAAAACATTTAATAAAAAAAAATAAAATGTTTATTAAAAAAATAAATATAAAATTCTATATTTAAATCAAAATATATTATAATTAATAATGTAAATTAAATAAAATAAATATATAAATATATATAAATAAATTATAAAAAATCATATTTATAATCATGTAATATTTTTTCTTTGATTTATGTAAAAAATTGTTATAATTAAAAATAAGTATATATAATATAAGTATTATGAATAAATCTTAGATATATCTAAAACATCATATATTTTATTGTTTTAAGTAGTGATAAATATTAACTACAAACTATAAATAATATAATTAGGAATGCAATGAGAACACATCTATTATCTACTTTTGGTAGTACATCCGAAATACGTGTAAAAAACGCAATAAAAGAACTCAAAAAAGGAAAAGGAGTAATTTTACTAGATGAAGAAACAAGAGAAAATGAAGGAGACTTGATTTTCCCTGCAGAAACTATGACAATAGAACAAATGGCTTTAACAATTAGATATGGTAGTGGAATTGTTTGTTTATGTATTACAGAATCAAGAAGAAAACAATTAGCATTACCAATGATGGTAAAAAATAATACTAGTAGATATAATACTCCTTTTACTATTACCATTGAAGCTTCAAAAGGAGTGTCAACTGGAGTATCTGCAGCAGATCGAATTACCACGATACGAACAGCAATAGCCGATCAAGCTAAACCTAGCGATTTAAATAAACCAGGTCATGTTTTTCCATTATGTGCACATTCTAAAGGAATTTTAGCTAGATCAGGTCATACTGAAGCTACTATAGAATTAATTCTATTGGCTGGTTTTAAACCAACAGGAGTACTATGTGAACTAATTAATAAAGATGGATCTATGTCTAAGATCAATGAAATAATTACATTTTCAAAAATAAATAATATGACAGTGTTAACAATTCAGGATTTAATTCAATATCTTATCAATAATCGTTATATACAATAATTAATTATTTAAATTAAACAAAGTAAACATATTTTTTTATTTTAATATAGTTATTATTATAATATAATTTTTATAAAATATTTTACTGAATATGAATAATAAAATTTAAAATTCTATTCATATTTATAATAATTATTTATTGTATACAGATATATCAGATAATGACCATTTTGGAAATACAGATATACATAAATCAGAAGAATTATTTTTTTTCTTTGAATGAATAAATCTCAAAAAACCAGCATATGCTATCATAGCTCCGTTATCAGTACAAAATTCTATTTTAGGATAAAATAAATTACCATTTAATTTTAACATTAATTGTTTTAACCTACTTTTTATTCTATGATTAGCACTAACTCCTCCAGAAATTACTAAAGTATTTAAATGAGTTATTTTCAAAGCACGATGACACTTAATGACTAAAGTATCCGAAACTGCTTCTTCAAAAGCTAATGCAATATCAGATTTAGTTTGTATATCACTATTATTATTATTGACAATTTTTTCTACAAATGTACGTAAACCTGAAAAACTAAAATTTAAACCTGGTTTATCTATCATAGGTCTAGGAAAATAAAATCGATTAATATTTCCTTTTTTAGATAAATTAGAAATTTCAGGACCTCCAGGATATTTTAATCCTAATGATTTAGCTACTTTATCAAATGCATTACCTACAGAAATATCAACAGAAGTCCCTAATAAATGATATTCTCCTAATTTTTTTGCATGTACTAATTGTGTATGTCCTCCAGAAATTAATAATGCTACAAATGGAAAATTTAAACTCTTGTTATTCAACATAGGTGATAATAAATGTCCTTCCATATGATGTACTTTAATTGTTGGTATATTTAAAGAAAAAGCCAATGATGTTCCAATTGTTGCTCCTACCAATAATGATCCTGCTAATCCAGGACCAGCAGTGTATGCAATGGCATTAATAGAATTTAAAGAACAATTAATTTCTTTAAATGATTCTTTTATTAATGTAGAAATATTATTCATATGATATCTAGCAGCTAATTCTGGAACTACTCCTCCAAAATAATTATGGAATTGAGATTGGTTAAAAATTTTATTTACTAATATACCATAATTATTATCATAAATAGATACACCTGTATCGTCACATGAAGTTTCTAATCCTAGTATACGCACTGAATCTTCCTAATATGTAGTAATATAATAAAATTAAATAATAAACAATTACTATTATTCTAGTAAATCAAGTATATTAACATATTAATAAATACTATATAATGAAAATACAAATTATTGATTCACAATCTATTTTATTTTTTTTTTTTTTTTTTTTACAATCAAACTCGTATTAATATATTTTATATATTTAAAATAGATATACGATATGATAAACATCATTATTTTAATTTAATACAATATTGATATTACTAATTATTATTTTAAGGTCTATATTATTATGCCTATTATTAAAGTTCGTGAAAATGAACCGTTTGATGTAGCTTTGAGAAGATTTAAGAGATCTTGCGAAAAAGCAGGTATTTTAGCAGAAATTAGAAGAAGAGAATTTTATGAAAAACCTACAACAGAAAGAAAAAGAGCAAAAGCATCAGCAATAAAACGTCTTACTAAAAAATTAACTCGAGAAAATGCTCGAAATATACGAATGTATTAATATTTTATAATTTTATTATAATCATTATCTCAAGACCGAGTTTATATTTCATTCGGTCTTATACTTTATATAAATATAAACATGCATCAATGGAAAATACCACAAGAATTTATTAATGAATTATTAGCTCGAACAAATATAATCGATTTAATTGGATCTAAATTATCATTAAAAAAAAATGGAAATAACTATAAGTCATTATGTCCTTTTCATAATGAAAAAACTCCATCTTTTGTAGTAAACGATATAAAACAATTTTACCACTGTTTTGGATGTCAAGCACATGGTAATGCCATTGATTTTTTAATGAATTATGAACAATTAAATTTTATAGAAACTATTGAAGAATTATCTTTGTTACATGGATTAAGTATTCCTAATAAATCTATAAATCCAGTAAACAATAATGTACTCTTTCATATGTACTACTCACATCAAATATTAAAAAAAATTTGTAATATATATTATGATCAATTATTACAATCAAATAATACTACTTCTTATCAATATTTGATTCAAAGAGGAATTAAAAAAAAAACAATAGAAGAATTTTCTATTGGATTTTCTGGAAATAAATCTAATAATATTGCTAAATATTTTAGTTCTAATACAAAACAATACAATATTCTAATTAAATTAGGATTAATTATTAAAGATTCTCGAGGAAGAACATACGATCATTTTAGAAATCGTATTATTTTTCCTATTCGAGATAGAAATGGAAGAATCAATGGATTTGGAGGAAGAGCAATTTATCCTCAATCTAATCCAAAATATTTAAATTCTTCCGAAAGTTTTATCTTTAAAAAAAGCAAACAAATATATGGAATATATGAATTAATTAAAAAAAATTTAAAACCAAATAGAATTATTGTGGTTGAAGGATATATAGATGTAGTTATGCTTACTCAATTTAAAATTAATTATGTTGTAGCTATACTTGGTAGCACTATTACAACAGAACAAATAAAATTAATTTTTCGTATAACTGATAATATTATTTATTGTTATGATGGAGATAAAGCTGGAAAAATAGCTTCTTGGACATCATTAAAACTATCTTTACCTTACTTACAAGATCATAAAAGTATAAAATTTATTTTTTTACCCAATAATACAGATCCCGATACAATTATTCAACAAGAAGGAACAATTTCTTTTCAAAACAGAATTAATAATGCCATGAATGCTTCAGAATTTTTATTTTTAAAATTATTACATAATGCAGACTTATCTTCTATTGAAAAAAAATCTTATTTTAGTTCATTAATTATTCCTTTAATTAATTTAATTCCAGGAAAAATAATGAGAACATATTTGCATCAAAAATTAGGACTACAATTAGGAATTTTAAATATAGAACAACTAAACTCATTATTCCTTCAACAACATAAAAAAAATCTTAATATAAAAATAAAACATACACCCATGCGTACAATAATTGGATTATTAATACAAAATCCAAAACTATCAAAATTCGTTCCAAAAAAAATAACTATAATTAAATTTAATATTAAAGGATTTGATATATTTTTAGATTTATTTAAAACTTGTATAAGTAATCCAAAATATAAAACTGGTCAAATATTAGAATTATATAGAAATAGTAAAATAGAAAATATTCTGAAAAAATTAACTATATGGGATCACATGATCATCAAAGAAAAAATTAAAAACGTGTTTTTAGATTCATTAACCATGATATATAATCAAAAGTTAGAAAAACAATATTATAATCTTATTATGAAAGAAAAAAACCAAGGATTAAATAAAAATGAAAAAAAAGAATTATGGTCAATTACTGTTTCTTTATCACAAAAATAAAAATTATTACTAATTTTATTAATTTAAATACTAATTTAGTTCTATAACATGTTAAAAAAAGTAATATTAATTATATATCAATATATTTATAATATAAAATATTATAAAAAAAAATATTAAAATTACTCAATACATTTATATAACTAACTCATAAATTAATTACTATTGTAATTAATTTAATATTAATTAACTGCAGTATGGATATCGTCTTATGGAGCATAATCCACAATCACAATTAAAATTACTAGTTACTCATGGAAAAGAACAAGGTTATCTGACTTATTCTGAAGTTAACGATCATCTTCCAGAAGATATTGTTGATTCTGATCAAATTGAAGATATTATACAAATGATTAACGATATGGGAATTCAGGTGGTAGAAGAAGCACCCGATGCTGATGATTTAATTTTAAATGAAAATAGTACCAATACAGATGAAGATGCAGTTGAAGCAGTAGCACAAGTATTATCTAGTGTAGAAACAGAACTAGGTAGAACTACTGATCCTGTTCGTATGTATATGAGAGAAATGGGATCAGTTGAATTACTTACTAGAGAAGGTGAAATTGATATAGCTAAAAGAATTGAAGAAGGAATTAATCAGGTACAATGTTCTGTAGCAGAATATCCAGAAGCTATTACTTATTTATTAAAACAATATGATCGAGTTGAATCTGGAGATATACAATTATCAGATTTAATAATAGGATTTATAGATCCTAACGCAGAAGAAACTATTTCTCCATCTATAATAAATATTGAATCAGAACTAGATGAAGAAAAGATACAACATGATGAACAACAAGAAGAAAATCATGTAGATGAAGATCATAATATTGATCCTATACTAGCTCATGAAAAATTTTCTGCATTAAGAAATCAATACTTCGCTACTACAAAAGCTATAAAAAATAAAAATCGAACTCATAAAGACGTTTTATTAGAAATTCATAATCTTTCAGAAATATTTAAACAATTTCGATTAGTTCCTAAACAATTTGATTATTTAGTAAATAACATGCGAAATATGATGGAACGTGTTCGTGTGCAAGAAAGATATGTCATGAGATTATTTGTAGAAAAATGTCAAATTCCTAAAAAAAAATTTATTCATATTTTTAGCAAATCTGAAACTAATAAAAATTGGTTTAATCAAGTTAAAAAAATGAATAAAAACTGGTCAGAAAAATTATTACATTTTCAAGAATCAATTCATAATAGTTTAAAAAAATTAACGGAAGTAGAGCAAGAAACAGGACTTACTATTGAACAAGTTAAAGATATTAATAGAAGAATGTCTATTGGAGAAGCTAAAGCAAAACGAGCTAAAAAAGAAATGGTAGAAGCTAATTTAAGATTAGTAATCTCTATTGCAAAAAAATATACTAATAGAGGATTACAATTTTTAGATTTAATTCAGGAAGGAAATATAGGATTAATGAAAGCAGTAGATAAATTTGAATATCGTCGTGGATATAAATTTTCAACATATGCTACTTGGTGGATTCGACAAGCAATTACACGATCTATAGCAGATCAAGCTAGAACTATTAGAATTCCAGTTCATATGATAGAAACAATTAATAAACTTAATCGTATTTCTAGACAAATGTTGCAAACAATTGGAAGAGAACCTACTCCTGAGGAATTATCAGAAAAAATGCTTATTCCAGAAGATAAAATAAGAAAAGTTTTAAAAATAGCGAAAGAACCTATATCCATGGAAACTCCTATTGGTGATGAAGAAGATTCTCATTTAGGAGATTTTATTGAAGATACTACTTTAGAGTTACCATTAGACTCAGCTACATCAGAAAGTCTTCGTTCTGCTACTCATAACGTATTAGCTGGATTAACTCCAAGAGAAGCTAAAGTACTAAGAATGAGATTTGGTATTGATATGAATTCTGATCATACCTTAGAGGAAGTAGGTAAACAGTTTGATGTTACTCGTGAACGAATCCGTCAAATTGAAGCTAAAGCATTACGAAAATTAAGACATCCTAGTAGATCAGAAATATTAAGAAATTTTTTAGATGAGTAATTTTAAATTGTATTTATTTAAATTTATATTCTAATACAATAGAAATAAAAGCTTCCTTTATTTTTTTGGAAGCTTTTTCTACTCATTAAAAATATTTATTTATAAAAATAATATTTACTAAAAATACAATTAATATATATTATTTTAATGTTATTATTATAATTATTTATACAATAATAAAACTATTAACAAATTTAAATTCCAGATCCATATTCAAATTCATTTTCTATAATTTTACTATGACGCATCTTATTAGTATTATGAAGATCTGTTTTATACAATAGCATACTAATACGATCTTGATTAACAATTTTAGCAGGTACTCCAACTACTGTTGAGTATTCTGGAACTGAATTTAATACTACCGCTCCTGCTCCTATTTTTGCTCCATAACCAACTTCAATATTTCCTAAAACTTTAGCTCCAGCTCCTATAATGACTTTAGATCGAATTCTTGGATGACGACGATTACCTACTACTGTCTGTTTTCCTGTTCCACCTAACGTTACTGATTGCAAAATAGAAACATTATCTTCGATAATTACTGTTTCTCCTATTACAATACCAGTAGCATGGTCAAACATAATTCCAGAACCAATTGTTGCAGCAGGATGAATATCTACCGCCATTAAAGTAGAAATTTGATTTTGTAAATATAATGCTAAAGATTTTTTATTTTTTTTCCAAAAGTAATTACTAATTCTATAACCTTGTAATGCATGAAAACCTTTAAAATACAATAGTGGAATTACATAATGGTTAACTGCAGGATCTTTGTTATAAATAGCTTGAATATCTCTACTAGCAAATTCAATCATGATAGGGTTAGATAAATAACATTGATTAAAAATCTTATATAAAAAGTTATCTGAAATCATAGGATTTGATAATTTTTTCGATAAAATAAAAATTATTGATTCAGTTAAATTATGATGTTGTAAGATATTTTTATAATAAAAACGAAATAAGAACGATTCTTTTTTTAATAAAAATTGAGTTTCATTAACTATTGTAGACCAAAGCATATCTAATGTTTTAAACATTATTATTCTCTCTTAATAACAGGAAAATATAAATATTTAATGTATCAATCATGTTCATATTACAAATAATTTATAATATTAAAGTCAATTAATGTTATTTATATAAATATATATATTATCATTTGTTCTTATTTTTAATAAAAATCATTTGTAAATTTATTTCAATAATAATTCTAGTAACTTTACTTATATTAAAAAATAATATTATGTATATAATACTATAAAATATAAACCAAACATTTAAATATTATATATGAAAATATTTTTTATTTATTTATCATAATGATATATATATAAAAATAAATCTTAAATTAATAAAATTATTATATTTAAATAATATATTTTATATATATATTACTATTGTAATAATATCATTATTTTCATAATTAAAATTAATACTTATTTAAAATTATTTATATTAAAATTTTAATTTATTTTAAAATTATTATTTTATTTAAAAAAAAATATGACATAAAATTATTTAATATCATACTATTTAATAAATATAGAAAATTAAATAATATGATGATTAAAAAATCCAATTTTTAATTAAATTTAATATAATACAATCGTTAAAGATATAAAAATAATACATTAACATATATCTAATTAAGTATATTTTTATAATTTAAATATATTATTAATTTATCAATATCATAGTAATATATAATTTTTATTATTAATATATGTATAAAAAAAAATGATATTAATTTTAAATTAAAGTGAATCATATTGAATTATAAATCATTAATATTATTATAAATATATTTATATAAAATAAATTTTATTTTAATAAAAACATAATTTATTTTAAATACAAATGTTACAATGTTTACCTAAAATAATTTTAATTAGTAACAATGTTTTGCATAAAAGTTTACCTAAATTTTTTTAAAAATTAATAAATTAAATTACTAATAATAATTAAATGAATTCTAATATAAATAAAATATAATTATATGTAATACATAAATTTAAAAAAAAATATTTTAAAAATAATATAAAATATAATTGTTTATTTTCAAATATATATATAAAATTTATATTAAAAAAAAATAAAATTTTATATCAATATATAATATATATGCAATATAATTAATATTACAAACATACTATATACAACATTAAAAATATTGTATATAGTATATTTCATAAATAAAATGTTATTTGTTCATTAATTATGTAAATTAAGTTAAATTTAATCTAATTTTTTCATTTTCAATAACTTTTTTTGTTCGTAAAAATGAAACACCACCTTGAGAATTACGTTTATTAATACAAGACTCTAAACTTAGTATTTTATACACATCTTTTTCGATTACAGTGTGATACTTTTGAAACGTACATAAATCTAATTGTTCTAAAGAAACATTTTTATTAATTGCTTCTAATACAATTTGACCAACAATATAATGAGCTTCCCTAAATGGAATATTTTTTGTAACTAAATAATCAGCTAATTCAGTGGCATTACTATATCCAAGTTGAGCTGCAGAATAACAATTTTTCTTTTTAACTTTAATTGTATCTAAAATTAATCCAGACATTTGTACACAATTATTCCATGTATATAAAGCATCAAATAATCCTTCTTTATCTTCTTGCATATCTTTATTATAAGATAACGGTAAACTTTTTAATAATACTAATATTTGAACTAATGAACCATATACTCGTGCACATTTTCCACGAATTAATTCTAAAGAATCAGGGTTTTTTTTCTGTGGCATTAAAGAAGATCCAGAAGTAACATCATCAGATAATTCAATAAAATTAGCTTCTCCTGAATTAAAAAAAATTAAATCTTCAGAAAACCGAGATAAATGCATCATACTAATAGAAGCTACCGATATTAGTTCAATAACATAATCTCTATCTCCTACACTATCTAAACTATTATTAGAAGTATTAGTAAAACCTAATAAACAAGATATCTTTTCACGATCGATGTTCCAAGTAGTTCCTGAAAGTGCACCAGATCCTAAAGGATTAACATCCATTCTTTGATATGCATCTTCTAATCTACTTTTATCTCTTTTTAACATTTCTAGATATGCTAAACACCAATGAGCGAATGTAATTGGTTGTGCTCTTTGTAAATGAGTATATCCTGGCATAATTACATCAATTGTTTTTTCTGCTACTAATATCAATTTTTTTTCTAAATTGGTTAATTCATCCATTAATATTATTACTTGAGATTTACACCATAACTTTAAATCAGTAGTTACTTGATCATTACGACTCCTACCAGTATGTAATTTTTTAGCTAATGCACCTAATTTATCTACTAATTGTTTTTCCACCCAACTATGAATATCTTCTACATCACTAGATAAAATTATACTTGGTTCTTTTGTAACTTTTTCTAATAAATTAATTAATTCTCTTTCAATCATTTGTTGTTCATCATATGTAATTATATTACTACTTAAGATAGCTTTTGACCAAGCAATAGATCCTAAAATATCTTGTTTAGCTAAATTATAATCAAAATATAAAGAACTATTAAATTTTTTAAAAAAATTATCAGATTTTTTAAAAAATCTTCCTCCCCATAGCACCATTATTACTCCAAAAAAAAAAGTGAATTTTATAGATGTTCAAAGCAATAAAATGTTTAATGATTGTTATTCAATTGATTAGATTTTATTGCTCTAATTCGAGTGGATAAAGAAGTTAAACGAATAAAACCAGAAGCATCAGAATGAGTATATTGTTCATCATGTTCAAATGTAGAAAATGCTTTAGAATATAATGAATGAATTGATTTCTTTTGTAAAATTGTAATAGATCCTTTATATAATTGTAATTTTACCTCTCCTGTTATTAATTTTACTAATACTTCTGAAGCTGCTTGCAATGATTCACGATACGGAGAAAACCAACATCCATCATAAATAATATAAGACATATCTAAACCTAATTTTAATCTCCATTTCATACTTTCTCTATCTAATACTAATTCTTCAATAGCACGTATAACTTTCATAATAATAGTTCCTCCAGGTGTTTCATAACATCCTCTAGATTTAATTCCAACTAATCTATTTTCTACAATATCAATTCTACCAATACCATGTTTAGAACCAATTTTATTTAATAATT
The DNA here is from genome assembly GCF_964059125.1 of Buchnera aphidicola (Eriosoma lanigerum). Lineage (NCBI taxonomy): Bacteria > Pseudomonadati > Pseudomonadota > Gammaproteobacteria > Enterobacterales > Erwiniaceae > Buchnera > Buchnera aphidicola. Next base: position 50,753 of record NZ_OZ060395.1, on the reverse strand, counting down.
CTAAACACTGTAGGGAATCCATTTCAGTATGATTAATAGAATTTACTTTACCATGATTAACATGAATAGTCAGATATTCTGGTTCATTAGGAGCTAAAATAGGATCTACAGTTCGTATCCAACAATCCATAGTTGTATTGTTCCAAGTTTCTTCTAATCTTCCACCTTCAGTAGAAGTATGCCAAATATTGGAATCTCTACTATATATTTTTTCTGCAGTAGCTGTTGTTGGTATATTTTTCAACTTTAAATATGATAATAAATCTTCACGAGAATGAAAATTCCATTCTCTCCAAGGAGCAATTACTTGTAATTGAGGTCCTAATGCTGCATAAACCATTTCAAATCTAACTTGATCATTTCCTTTCCCTGTCGATCCATGACATAAAAATTTAGCTTTTAATTTTATAGCTAATTCAACTTGAGATTTAGCTATAATAGGACGAGCCATACTTGTACCTAATAAATAATTCCCTTCATACATTGCTCCTGTTTGTATTACTGGATATATATAACTATTTAATAGTTCTTCTCTAAGATCTAATAAATAAACTTCATCAGCACCTGAATCTAAAGCTTTTTTTTCAATTCCTTCTAATTCTATTTGTTCTTGACCTACATTAGCAATAAAAGCAACAACTTGTAAATTATAATTTTCTTTAATCCAGGGTATAATAGCAGAAGTATCTAAACCACCAGAATAAGCTAATACAACTTTATTTAATAATTTTTTATTCATTTAATTACTACCTTTAACATTATATATTAATTAGTATGAAATACTCGAGTACCTATTGATACTCCTTGAAATAATAATTCTAATTGTGAAATTTGTTGCCAACTAGCAATATCAATAGGTCTTCCTAACGAACATGCTACATCTAATGCTGCTCGTACTTTAACAATCATACCATTAGTAATAATTCCTTGTTGAATTAATGTTTCTGCTTCAATATTATTTATTGATGTAATTCTTTGTCCTTTACCATTTAAAATAGCACTAACATCAGATAACAAAAGTAAATTAGCATTTAAAGTTTTTGCCAAAGCAGCTGCTGCTAAATCAGCATTAACATTCATTAACTCACCAGAATCAGTAATACCAATAGAACTAATAATAGGAAGAAATTTATTAGAAAGAATTTGTTTTAAAAATACATCTGATCCAGGTTCGGCTAATCCTACATATCCTAATTCTTCATTAAATTGTTTAACATTGATACTATTTCCATCTGATAAACATAAACCAATTGCATTAATATTTGTTTGTTTTGCATACGACAAAATAGTTTTATTTACTGTACCTGCTAATACTCCAGTAATTATATTAATATGTTCACGTAATGTTTGTCTTAATCCATTAATCTTATGTATCTTAAATCCTAACTTTTTCATCATTTGATCAATTAATTTACCTCCTCCATGTACAATTAATACATCACGATTATGTAATTGAAGATAAGACGATAAAATATTAAAAAAATTTTTTATTGCGAAATTATCATTTAATATAGCTCCGCCTAACTTAATGATTAACGAACTATTCATAATAAAAATAAACTCATTGAATTTAAATAAGTGTTTTAGTTTCATCAAAACCAAAACGAATGTTAAAACATTGTATTGCCTGTGAAGCAGCTCCTTTTAATAAATTGTCTTCTGTTACAACAATTACTAAATAATTTTTATTACTTTTAAAACCAATATCACAAAATGGTAATCCTAAAACTGATTTTAGTTTTGGAATACTATCATGATATAAACGAATACAAGAAGAATTCTCATAACATTGAGTAAATATTGAAATTATCTCTGATAACAGAATATTATCTTTTAATACACAAGTAATAGTTGCTAAAATACCACGATTAAATGCTCCTAAATGAGGAATAAATACAATAGGAATACCTAGTTGTTCAGTAATTTCAGGAATATGTTTATGGATAAAAATATTATATGGTTGTAAATCTACTTCGCAAAAACTATTAATCATACTAATTTTTCTACCTGCCCCACTCACTCCACTAATAGCATTTATAATGGGACGATGAGAACAAGATAACAACTGTTTTATAACTAATGGTTTTAAAGCTAATTGAATACATGTTGCATAACATCCTGGAAGAGCAAGTAATTGAGCTTGTTGAATTTCTTTAAAATTCCATTCTGGTAGTGAATAAATAGCATTTTTTAATAAATCTAAATGTTCATGAATAAATCCATAATATTTAGGATATTTATTATAATTTTTTAATCTAAAAGCTCCTGATAAATCAAATATTACACAACCTTTAGAAATAAATAATGGAATTAAATTATAACTGACAAGATGATCAGTAGCAAAAAATACTGCATGAAATACACTATTACTATGTATAAATTTATTGATTGATTCTAAATAAAGATTAACTCTTCCTTTTAAAGAAGGATAAATATCAGAAATGTTTTTCCCAATGTCTTTACTATCATGTGAAACTGCTAAAGATATTGAATTAACATGTTCGTGTTTATTTAAATAACAAACTAATTCAACACCAGAATATCCACTAGCTCCTACTATAAGTATTTTTAACATAAGATTGGTACACCTTTTTGTTAAAACATTTTAAATAAAAAAATAAATTATACAAATATTAGATAATTAATTAAAATCAATTTTAATCAGATTTACTCTATACAATAGAAATAATTTAAGATAAAATTTAAATTTAATTTTCATACTATTTTACCATGAAAAAATTTCCTTCATTTATTCAAATATATAAAAAATTAATACAGACTAATTCAATTAATTCAATAAATATAAATGACGATTCTAGTAATAAAATTATTATTGATATATTAGCTAATTGGTTATATGACTTAAATTTTTCAGTTGAAATTCAATCTATTCCAAAAACTAATAATAAATTTAATTTACTGGCAACTATGGGTTCAGGTCCAGGAGGTCTACTAATCTCTGGACATTCTGATACTGTTAATGTTAATACGAAATTATGGAATTTTGATCCTTTTCAATTGACTATACGAGATAATAAATTTTATGGCTTAGGAGCAGTAGATATGAAAGGATTTTTTGCGTGTATATTAGATTTATTACATGATTTAAACTTAAAAAAAAATACGCATCCATTATATATACTTATCACTGCTGATGAAGAAACAACTATGTCTGGAGCAAAATATTTTTCTCAATTTACTCAAATTAAACCAAAAATAATATTTATTGGAGAACCAACTTCTTTAAAACCTATAATTGGACATAAAGGGCATATTTCAAAATCTATTTCTGTACAAGGTAAATCCGGTCATTCCAGTGATCCAAACAATGGAATAAATAGCATTGATATTATGCATTTAATATTAAATTCATTATTTCAATTAAGAGATAAATTAAAATATATGCTTAACCAGAAGCAATTTCAAATCCCTTATTCTACAATGAATTGTGGATATATCCATGGAGGTAAATCAGCAAATATTATTTGTGATTTTTGTACTTTGCATATAGATATACGTTTACTTCCTAATTTATCTATTCCACAATTTGATGATTTAATGTTTAATGAACTAAAAACAATACAAAATACATGGGGACAAAATATTATAATTAAAAATATACATGAACCCATTCCAAGTTATGCATTATCTCAATCATCTGATCTTTTATATATTGTGGAATATTTATCACAAAAAAAATCAGAATTTGTAAATTACTGTACTGAAGCATCATTTATGCAATATGTAGCTCCTACAATAATTTTAGGACCTGGATCAATTAATCAAGCACATCAACCTGATGAATATCTAGATATGAATTTTATAAAACCTACCAAAAATATTTTTAAAAAATTTATTCAATATTTTTGTAAAAAATAATACAAATAATAAAGAATCATAGTAGATTTTTTCAATAATAATGTCATTCATTAGATGTATTACTTAATAAACGACAAATTGCATACGATAATTTAGAACAATTTAATGTATAAAAATGAAAACTAGTAACACCTTCATAATACAATGATTGTATCATATCCATAGCAATTTTATATCCAATCATCATACTAGTTATTGAATTTTTTTCTACATTTTCAAAAATTTTATATATCCATTTTGGAATATGTACATTGGTCATTTTTGCAAAACGATGAATTTGATTAAAATTAACAATTGGTAAAATACCAGGAATAATCTCAACTGTAATGCCATTAGCTATACATTTATCTCTAAAATAAAGAAATTTATCTGTACTAAAAAAAAATTGTGTTATTGCCTGGTTAGCACCCTCATCAATTTTTTTTTTTAAATAAATTAAATCTGATTTTTCATTAATTGCTTCTGGATGAACTTCTGGATATGCTGCAACAGAAATATTAAAATTAGCAATTTTTTTTAAAAATTTTACTAAATCAGAAGCATACATAATTACTTTTTTTGAAATATTTAATGTATCTCCTCTTAAAGCTACAATATGTTTAATACCAGCTGACCAATATTTTTTTGCAATTTCTTCTAATTCTATCAAATTATGATTTATGCAAGTTAAATGAGGAGCTACTTCTATATTTGTAACTTGATTAACTTGAGTAACTATATCTAAAATTTGATTACAATCACTATTATTAGCTCCATAAGTAATGGAAAAAAAATTAGGATTCAATTTTTTTAATTGATTTATAGAATCCCAAAATTTATTTTGCATATCAATATTTTTAGGTGGAAAAAATTCAAATGAAATATTTATTTTTTTAGTTAAATTTAAGATATGATGATTCAATAATTCGTATTTGTATTTATTAAAAAAAAACATAATGTTATCCCATTAACAAATATTTATTTTATTCTATAATAATTTTAAAATAAAAATATGCAATATTTAATTAATAAACTAATAAAAAATAACTACTTAATAGTAATAATTTATGAAAAACAATTACTACTAAAATAATTTATGATCATTATCAATTATAATTCATTTATTATACTAAAAATTAAACAAAAAAATCTATATATAAAATAATTTATATTTGCATACATAAAAAAAATTTCTAACAATAAGTTATATACTCTATATAATTCATAATTAAAATATCTAGTATTAATTTATTTATGTATAAAATTAAAACAAACATGATTTTTATTATTAGTAAACGTTATAATTTCTATTGATAAATAAAAATGTTAATAAAAATTCAGAATTACATGCTTTTTTATTTTAAATATGATATCATGAAAACATTATAGTTGAATACATTCAATTAGAAAAATTAAAAACTAAAAAATTTATATTAAAATACATATTTTAAAATAAAAAAAATATTAGCCGGCTTAGCTCAGTAGGTAGAGCAACTGACTTGTAATCAGTAGGTCACCAGTTCGATTCCGGTAGCCGGCAGCAATAAGAAAAAATATATATTTAGGTGGGATTCCCGAGTGGCTAAAGGGAGCAGACTGTAAATCTGCCGTCATTGACTTCGAAGGTTCGAATCCTTCTCCCACCATATATACATAACATATGTAATTACAATATATTTTAATGAAAAAATTATTACAATTAGTTTATTAGCTAAAAATATTACTATGCGGGCATGGTATAATGGCTATTACATCAGCCTTCCAAGCTGATAATGCGGGTTCAATCCCCGCTGCCCGCTCCATATTTTTTGCTGGTATGGCTCAGTAGGTAGAGCGCACCCTTGGTAAGGGTGAGGTCCCCAGTTCAAATCTGGGTATCAGCACCATCCATAAAAAAATATTTTTATATGTAATTAATTACTATTCTAACTTATCTAAAAAAAATAAGATTAACAAAAATCAGAAATAATTTTAAAAATATATATAATATTGAAATAATAATATTACATATATTATTGTTAACTTCAGTTTAAACAGTTGATTGCAGGGGGGTAAATTACGATACTATAAAAAATAATAGTATCGTAATTTACCCCCCTGCAATCAACTGTTTAAACTGAAGTTAACAATAATATTGTTACCACATGACACAAAAAAAGGTATAATACAAAAAAATTATATCTATAACTTTTAAACCATCTTATGAATATTACTAATCGAGATCAAAAATTTAATTATTCAATAGAACTAATAAAATGGATTTCTATAATTATTTTACTTATAACAATTATCATTAGTAATTCTTACTATAGAAACATTAATATATTTATTCGAATTAGTTTCATTCTTAGTATTAGTATTATAATACTTAACATCTTTTTAATAACAAAGAAAGGGACTAATACACTATCTTTAATTCAAGAATCTAAAAATGAGTTAAAAAAAATTATTTGGCCAAACTACAAGGAAACATTATATACGACATTAATTGTATCTATCATAACTACTATTATGTCATTAATCTTATGGACACTAGACCAATTTTTATTTTATCTAGTATCATTAATTACCAACATGAGATTGTAAAATGTTTAAGGAAAAAAAGAAAAGATGGTACGTATTACAAACTTTTTCTGGTATTGAGACTCGTGTTTCTCAATCTATACAAGAACACATTAAACTTAATGGAATGGAATCTTATTTTGGAGAAATTATGGTTCCTACAGAAGAAGTAGTAGAAATGAAAAGTGGACAAAGAAGGAAAAGTGAACACAAATTCTTTCCAGGATATATATTAATTCAAATGCATATGAATAATAAGAGTTGGCATTTAATTAAAAATGTACCTCGAGTTATGGGTTTTATTGGAGGAACTTCTGATCATCCAGCTCCAATTAGTGATAAAGAAGTTGATACTATAGTCAATCGTCTGAGACAAGTGAGTGACAAACCTAGACCTAAAACATTATTTGAACCAGGAGAAACAGTTCGAGTAAATGATGGCCCTTTTTCTGATTTCAATGGAATTGTAGAAGAAGTTGATTATGATAAAAGTAGATTGAAGGTATCCGTGTCAATATTTGGAAGATCTACTCCAGTGGAATTAGATTTTGCACAAGTAGAAAAAATTAACTAAATTATAAAATAAATTATGATAAATAATTATATAAAACTAATACAATTCATAGAGCAATTATACTTATGGCAAATAAAAAAATAAATGCTTATATAAAACTTCAAGTAGCAGCTGGAATGGCAACTCCCAGTCCTCCCATTGGACCGGCTTTAGGGCAAAAAGGATTAAATATTATGGAATTTTGTAAATTATTTAACTCTAAAACTGCACAATTAGAAAAAGGAATACCTATTCCAGTAATTATCACAGCTTATGTTGATAAAACTTTTACATTTATCACAAAAACTCCTCCTGCTTCTGTGTTATTAAAAAAAGCAGCAGGTATTAAATCAGGATCTAGTAAACCTAATCAAGATATTGTTGGAGAAATCACTCTACAACAAATTCAAGAAATAGCACAATTAAAATTAGATGATATGACAGGTTCTAATATTGAAAATATAAGTAAATCAATTGCAGGAACAGCTAAATCAATGGGATTAAAAATTAAACAATAGAAAAAAGTTATGAAAAAAATAACAAAAAGAATGAAATATATAAAAAATCAAATTAATATAAAAAAAATATATAATATTGATGAAGCAATTACATTATTAAAAAATGTTTCTTCAACAAAATTTATAGAAAGTGTTGATATAGCAGTTAATTTAGGTATTGATCCAAAAAAATCAGATCAAAATATTAGAGGATCTGTTGTATTACCTCACGGAACGGGTAATGTAGTACGAGTAGCTGTTTTTACACAAGGTGATAATATTAATAAAGCAAAACAAGCAGGTGCAGAATTAGTAGGAATGAATGATTTGGCAGAAAAAATAAAATCTAATGGAATTAATTTTGATGTTGTTATTGCATCTCCAGATGCAATAACAGTTGTTAGTAAATTAGGTTCTTTACTTGGACCTAAAGGTTTGATGCCTAATTTAAAATTAGGTACTGTAACAGAGGATATTAGTACTGCTGTACATAATGCTAAATCAGGTCAAATACGTTTTCGAAATGATAAAAATGGAATATTACACACCACAATTGGAAAAGTTAATTTTTCATTATTGCATTTAAAAAACAATTTTTTCATATTTTTAGAAACATTAAAAAAACTTAAACCAAGTCAATCTAAAGGAATATTTATTAAAAAAATATTTTTATCTACAACTATGGGAGGATCTATCAATATTGATCCATCTTTAACTATTTAATTAATTCATATAATATGAAAATGTACAATTAAATTTTAAATAAGTATTGTTATGATAAATATCATATATTTAAGATTATACGGAAATTAATATGTTAAATGAAAAATATCATAAATATTAAAACCAAATTTTTAGAAATTATGATATTCCATAATAAGTATCTTGATTCTAGAATTTAGGAATAAAACATGGCATTAAATCTTCAATCCAAGAAAACAATTGTTTCAAAAATACATGAAATATCTAAATTAGCATTATCTGCTATCATTGCTGATTCTAATGGTATTGAAACAAATAAAATAACAGAATTAAGAAAAAAAGCTCGTAAATTAAGAGTTACAATTAAAATTGTACAAAATAATTTATTACGTTTAGCTATACAAGGAACTCATTTAGAATGTTTAAAAAATTCTTTAAAAGGACCTTCTTTAATTGGTTATTCTTTTATACATCCTGGTAGTGCTGCTAGATTGTTTACAAAATTTTCTAAAGATAATGTAAAATTTAAAATTATTAGTGCTGTATTTGAACAAAAATTACTAACAAAAACACAAATTAATCAATTAGCCAATATGCCAACATATGAAGAATCTATAATAAAATTACTATTTATTATGAAAGAAGCTTCTGTAGGAAAAATAGTACGCATACTATTTCATTTATCAAAAAAAATCAATTAAATTAAAATAATATATTGAATTTTAAATATAAAAAATTTTAAATTTTCTTTAGGAAAAATTTATATGTTACTTACAAAAGAACAAATTATTGATGCTATATCTAATATGTCAGTTATGAATGTTGTAGAACTAGTATCTGCTATGGAAAAAAAATTTGGTGTTTCTGCTAATTTATCCATAAATTCACAAACAACTCAAAATACTGAAAAAGAAGAAAAAACTGAATTTAATATATTTTTAAAATCTATTGGTAGAAACAAAGTATCTGTAATTAAAGCTGTTCGTAGTGCTACTAATTTAGGTCTAAAAGAAGCTAAAGATCTTGTCGAATCTGCACCAGTAATGATAAAAGAAAATTTGAATAAAGAAGATGCTGATTTGTTAAAAAAAACTTTAGAAGCAACAGGAGCTGAAATAGAAATACAATAAAAAAATAATTTATATCTTAGTTTATTTACAATATTGGCTGGTAATAATTAGTTGCCAGCCTTGATTAAATAAAAGTAATATTTATTATAAAAAATAATATTTTCATTAAGATATTAATTATATTGAAAATTAAATGATCAAAAATATACTTAATTTTACTATAATTAATTTAATATAATTAAATTATTAATACATCTCAGAATACAGTACTTTTTATTATATTTTATGATAAGCAGTTTAAAACTTATCAGGCTAACTGAGGAACCCCATGGTTTACTCTTATACTGAAAAAAAAAGAATTCGAAAAGATTTTGGAAAACGTCCAAAAGTATTAAATATACCATATTTATTATCTATTCAACTTGATTCTTTTCAAAAATTTATTAACAAACATAATTCTAATCCTTCTGGATTAGAATCCGCTTTTCGTTCTATATTTCCTATTAAAAGTTATAGTGGAAATGCAGAATTACAATATGTCAGTTATCGTTTAAGTAATGCTATATTTAATGTAAAAGAATGTCAAATTCGAGGAATCACTTTTTCTGCTGCTCTAAGAGTAAAATTAAGGTTGGTTATATATGAAAAAGAAACTTTAGATACAATTGTTAAAGATATAAAAGAACAAGAAGTATATATGGGAGAAATTCCATTAATGACTAATAATGGTACTTTTATTGTAAATGGAACTGAAAGAGTTGTAGTATCTCAATTACATCGAAGTCCAGGTGTATTTTTTGATAGTGATAAAGGTAAAACACATTCTTCAGGAAAAGTATTATATAATGCTAGAATAATTCCATATAGAGGATCATGGTTAGATTTTGAATTTGATCCTAAAGATAACTTATTTGTTCGAATTGATCGTCGTAGAAAATTACCGGTAAGTATTATTTTAAAAGCTTTAAATTACAACACTGAAAATATTTTAGATATTTTTTTTGAAAAAACAGTATACAAAATATTAAACAATAATACAATTCAAATGGAATTAATTCCAGAACGACTCAGAGGTGATACAGCTTCTTTTAACATTACATACAAATCTAAAATATACGTTGAAAAAGGACGTAGAATTACTGCTCAACATATTAGAGAATTAAAAAATGATCAAGTAACAAATATCATAGTTCCAATTGAATATCTTGCAGGAAGAATTATATCAAAAAATTATATTAATTTATATACTAATGAAACGATTATATCAGCAAACATGACATTATCTATTAATATAATAGAAAAGTTAATTCAATCTGGACATAAAACTATTGAAACTATTTTTACTAATGATTTAGATCATGGACCATATATTTCAGAAACATTAAAAATTGATCCTAGTAAAGATAAATTAAGTGCTTTAATAGAAATTTATCGTATGATGAGACCAGGAGAACCTCCTACTAAAGAAGCAGCTGAATATTTATTTAATAATCTATTTTTTTCTGAAGAAAAATATGAACTATCTTCAGTAGGAAGAATGAAATTTAATCGATCTTTATCAAGAACGAATACCGAAGGATCGAATACATTAAATAAATTAGATATAATTGATGTTATTAAAAAATTAATTCATATTCGAAATGGAAAAGGAGAAGTGGATGATATTGATCATTTGGGAAATAGAAGAATTCGATCAGTTGGAGAAATGGTAGAAAATCAATTTCGAGTTGGATTGATTAGAGTAGAAAGATCTGTTAAAGAACGATTATCTTTAGGTGATGTGGATACATTAATGCCACAAGATATGATTAATGCTAAACCAATTTCTGCAGCTATTAAAGAATTTTTTGGATCTAGCCAATTATCTCAATTTATGGATCAAAATAATCCATTATCAGAAATTACTCATAAAAGAAGAATTTCTGCATTAGGAATAGGAGGATTAACTAGAGAAAGAGCAGGATTTGAAGTCAGAGATGTACATCCAACACATTACGGTAGAGTTTGTCCAATTGAAACTCCTGAAGGACCGAATATAGGATTAATTAATTCTCTATCTGTATATGCAAGAACTAATGAATATGGATTTTTAGAAACACCTTATAGACAAGTTATCAATGGAGTAGTAACTGATAACATTCAATATCTTTCAGCTATTGAAGAAGGAAATTATACCATTGCACAAGCAAATACTAATTTATTTCCTGACGGAAAATTTATAAATGATCTTGTCACTTGTAGACATAAAGGAGAATCTAACTTAATTCATAAAAATCAAGTCCAATATATGGATGTTTCTACTCAACAAATCGTTTCAGTAGGAGCTTCTTTAATACCTTTTCTAGAACATGATGACGCTAATCGGGCATTAATGGGAGCTAACATGCAAAGACAAGCTGTACCTACATTAATTTCAGAAAAACCACTAGTTGGTACAGGTATGGAACGTTCTGTTGCAGTAGACTCAGGAGTTACATTAATAGCTAAAAGAGGCGGTGTAATTAAATATGTAGATTCCTCTAGAATCGTTATAAAAGTAAATGAAGAAGAAAGTACCGTTAAAGAATCAGGAATAGATATTTATAATCTAACAAAATATACTCGATCTAATCAAAATACCTGTATTAATCACAAACCATGTGTATATTTAGGAGAAAAAATAAAAACTGGTGATGTATTAGCAGATGGACCAGCTACAGATTTAGGAGAATTATCTTTAGGACAAAATATGCGTGTAGCTTTTATGCCTTGGAATGGATATAATTTTGAAGATTCGATACTTATTTCAGAAAAAATAGTACAAGAAGATCGATTTACTACAATACATATTCAAGAGTTATCTTGTATAGCGAGAGATACAAAATTAGGAGCAGAAGAAGTAACATCTGACATTCCAAATATTGGAGAAGCAGCATTATCAAAATTAGACGAATCAGGAATCGTATATATCGGTGCGGAAGTAAAAGGAGGAGATATTCTTGTAGGAAAAGTGACCCCTAAAGGTGAAACTCAACTTACTCCTGAAGAAAAATTATTAAGAGCAATTTTTGGAGAAAAAGCATCAGATGTAAAAGATTCTTCATTAAGAGTACCTAACGGAGTATCTGGAACTGTAATTGATATACAAATTTTTGTTCGAGATGGTGTAAAAAAAGATAAAAGAGCAATTTCAATTGAAGAAATGTTATTAAAAAAAATAAAAAAAGATTTAAGAGAAGAATTTAAAATATTTGAATCTGAAATTTTTTCTAATGTTCAAGTAATATTATTAAAATCAGGGATACAAAAAGAAAATTTTATTTTTTTACCAAAAGAACAATGGATGTCAATTAACTTACATAACAAAAAAAATAATGAATTATTATTATCTTTATCTAAACAATATAAAACATTAAAAATAAAATTTGAAAAAAAATTAGAAAATAAAAAGAACAAAATTACTCAAGGAAATGATCTTGCTCCAGGAGTATTAAAAATAGTTAAAGTTTATTTAGCTGTTAAACGTCATATTCAACCAGGTGATAAAATGGCTGGAAGACATGGAAATAAAGGTGTAATTTCTAAAATTAATCCAATAGAAGATATGCCATATGATGAAAACGGAGAACCAGTAGATATTGTATTAAATCCATTAGGAGTACCTTCTCGTATGAATATCGGTCAAATCTTAGAAACACATTTAGGAATGGCAGCTAAAGGTATTGGAAATAAAATTAATGCAATGATTAATCAAAATAAAACAATATTCGAATTACGTCAATTTATTCAAAAAGCTTATAATATTGGAAATAATCTACGACAAAAAATTAATTTATCTCATTTTTCTGATCATGATATTTTAGTATTAGCAAAAAATTTAAAAAATGGAATGCCAATATCTACACCAGTATTTGATGGTGCACAAGAAAGTGAAATAAAACAATTATTACAATTAGCAGAATTACCTACTTCTGGTCAAATATCTCTTTTTGATGGAAGAACAGGAGAAAAATTTGAACGTCCAGTTACAGTAGGTTATATGTATATGTTAAAGTTAAATCATTTAGTAGATGATAAAATGCATGCTAGATCTACTGGTTCATATAGTTTAATTACTCAGCAACCATTAGGTGGAAAAGCTCAATTTGGTGGACAAAGATTTGGAGAAATGGAAGTATGGGCTTTAGAAGCATATGGTGCTTCATATACTTTACAAGAAATGTTAACAGTAAAATCAGATGATGTTAATGGTAGAACTAAAATGTATAAAAATATTGTAGATGGTAATCATCAAATGGAACCTGGTATGCCAGAATCATTTAATGTACTATTAAAAGAAATACGATCTCTGGGAATTAATATTGAACTAGAAGATGAGTAAATAATTAAACATCCATGTTATTACAAGGAATCCTGTTGAATCAAACTGGATTCCTTGTTTCGTTTCACTTTAATGGGAACTAATTTGTGAAAGATTTGCTTAAATTTTTAAAATCACAAACTAAAAAAGAAGAATTTGATTCAATAAAAATTGAACTTGCATCACCAGATATGATTCGTTCTTGGTCTTATGGGGAAGTTAAAAAACCAGAAACAATTAACTATCGTACTTTTAAACCTGAACGAGATGGACTATTTTGTGCAAGAATTTTTGGTCCAATAAAAGATTATGAATGTTTATGTGGTAAATATAAACGATTAAAACATCGTGGTGTAATTTGTGAAAAGTGTGGAGTTGAAGTCACACAAAGTAAAGTTCGAAGAGATCGAATGGGTCATATTGAATTAGCTTCACCTACAGCTCATATTTGGTTTTTAAAATCTTTACCTTCTCGTATTGGATTATTATTAGATATGCCATTAAGAGATATTGAACGTGTATTATATTTTGAATCTTACGTAGTAACTGAAGGAGGAATGACTAATTTAGATAAAAATCAAATTTTAACAGAAGAACAATATTTAGATGCATTAGAAGAATTTGGAGATGAATTTGATGCAAAAATGGGTGCTGAAGCGATTCAATATTTATTAAAAAATTTAAATTTAAAACATGAATGTCATATTTTAAGAAATGAGTTACATGAAACAAATTCTGAAACTAAAAGAAAAAAAATAACTAAAAGGATAAAATTATTAGAGTCATTTATTCATTCAAATAATAAACCAGAATGGATGATTCTAACAGTATTACCAGTATTACCACCAGATTTAAGACCATTAGTTCCATTAGATGGAGGAAGATTCGCCACTTCTGATTTAAATGATTTATATAGAAGAGTTATTAATCGTAATAATAGACTGAAAAGATTATTAGAACTTGCTGCTCCAGACATTATTGTTCGAAATGAAAAAAGAATGCTACAAGAATCTATAGATGCTTTACTAGATAACGGTAGGAGAGGAAGAGCAATAATTGGTTCTAATAAAAGACCTCTTAAATCTTTAGCTGATATGATCAAAGGGAAACAAGGAAGATTTAGACAAAATCTTTTAGGAAAAAGAGTAGATTATTCAGGTAGATCTGTAATTACTGTAGGACCATATTTACGTTTACATCAATGTGGATTACCAAAAAAAATGGCTTTAGAATTATTTAAACCTTTTATTTATGGTAAATTAGAAGTTCGTGGTTTAGCTACAACTATTAAATCAGCTAAAAAAATGGTTGAAAGAGAAGAATCTGTAGTATGGGATGTTTTAGATGAAGTTATCAGAGAGCATCCTGTTTTATTAAATCGTGCTCCTACATTACATCGACTAGGTATTCAAGCTTTTGAACCTGTTTTAATTGAAGGAAAAGCAATACAATTACATCCTTTAGTTTGTGCTGCATATAATGCTGATTTTGATGGCGATCAAATGGCAGTACATGTTCCTTTAACATTAGAAGCACAATTAGAATCTAAAGCTTTAATGATGTCTACAAATAATATTTTATCTCCAGCCAATGGAGAACCTATTATAGTTCCTTCTCAAGATGTTGTTTTAGGTTTGTATTATATGACTAGAGAAAAAATTAATGGAAAAGGAGAAGGAATGATTTTAAGTGGACCAGAAGAAGCTGAAAAATCATATCGAACAGGATATACTGAATTACATTCTATAGTAAAAGTATTAATAACTGAATACACAAAAAACAAAAAAGAAATAATAATTTCAACAAAAAAAATAATCAAAACTACTATTGGAAGAGCTCTGTTATGGATGATAGTTCCTAAAGGATTACCATTTAGTATGGTTAATCAAGTTCTTGTAAAGAAAACAATCTCAAAAATGTTAAACACTTGCTATCGTGTATTAGGTTTAAAATCAACTGTTAATTTTGCTGATCAGATTATGTATACTGGTTTTTCTTATGCTGCTCGTTCTGGATCATCAGTAGGTATTGATGATATGGTAATTCCTGCTAAGAAATCGTCTATTATTTCTGAAGCAGAAACAGAAGTAATTGAAATACAAGAACAATTCCAATCAGGTTTAGTTACTGCAGGAGAAAGATATAACAAAGTTATTGATATTTGGGCAGCTGCAAATGAACGAGTAGCTACAGCTATGATGAAAAATTTGTCTACTGAATTACTTTATAATAATAATGGTAAAATAGAAAAACAAACTTCTTTTAATAGTATTTTTATGATGGCGGATTCAGGTGCTAGAGGTTCAGCTGCTCAAATTAGACAATTGGCTGGTATGAGAGGACTAATGGCAAAACCTGATGGATCTATTATTGAAACTCCTATTACTGCTAATTTTCGAGAAGGATTAAACGTATTACAATACTTTATTTCTACTCATGGTGCTAGAAAAGGATTAGCAGATACAGCATTAAAAACTGCTAATTCAGGTTATTTAACTCGTCGTTTAGTTGATGTTGCTCAAGATTTAGTAGTAACTGAAGATGATTGTAAAACTCAAGAAGGATTAATTATGACTTCTCTTATTGAAGGTGGAGATGTTAAAGAACCATTAAGAGAACGAGTACTAGGAAGAGTATTAGCAGAAGATGTCTTTAAAATAAATTCTTCTATTGTATTAATACCAAAAAATACATTACTAAATGAAAAATGGTGCAATATATTAGAAAAATGTTCAATTGATAATATTAAAGTACGTTCAGTTGTGCATTGTGAAACTAATTTTGGTGTATGTTCTTATTGTTACGGTAGAGATTTAGCTAGAGGTAATTTAGTTAATAAAGGTGAAGCAATCGGAGTAATTGCAGCTCAATCTATTGGAGAACCAGGAACACAATTAACTATGAGAACATTTCATATTGGAGGAGCGGCTTCTAGAGCAGCAACAGAATCAAGTGTTCAAGTAAAAAATAAAGGAATATTAAAACTATATAATATTAAATCAGTTAAAAACTCTATTGGAAAAATTATAATTACATCAAGAAATGTAGAATTAAAAATTATTGATGAATACGGTAGAACTAAAGAAAGTTACAAAGTACCCTATGGAACCATTATGGCAAAAGAAGACGGAAACACAGTATACTCCGGAGAAACTATTGCAAAATGGGATCCTCATACTATGCCAGTAATAACAGAAGTAAATGGATTCATACAATTTATTGATATGATAGAAGGACAAAGTATTATTAGACAAACTGATGAATTAACAGGATTATCATCTATTGTTGTATTAGATACTGCTGAACGCACAACCACAGGAAAAGATTTTAGACCAGCTTTAAAAGTTGTTACAGATCATGGTGAAGATGTACTTATTCCTGGAACAGATATGCCAGCTCAATATTTTTTACCTGGAAAAAGTATAGTACAATTAGAAAATGGAGTAAAAATCACTTCTGGAGATACATTAGCAAGAATACCACAAGAATCAGGTGGAACAAAAGATATTACAGGTGGTTTACCAAGAGTAGCAGATTTATTTGAAGCACGTAGACCAAAAGAATTAGCTATTTTAGCTGAAATAACCGGAATTATATCATTTGGAAAAGAAACTAAGGGAAAAAGAAGATTAATTATTTCTCCAATTAATAATGAATATGAATCTCATGAAGAAATGATTCCAAAATGGAGACAATTAAATGTTTTTGAAGGAGAAAAAGTAGAAAGAGGAGATGTTATTTCAGATGGTCCAGAATCTCCTCATGATATTTTACGTCTAAGAGGAATACAATCAGTTACTAGGTATATTGTGAATGAAGTACAAGAAGTATATCGTTTACAAGGTGTTAAAATTAATGATAAACATATTGAAGTGATAATAAGGCAAATGCTTCGTAAAGCAACAATAATTGATAAAGGAGATTCCAACTTTTTAGATGGAGAACAATTAGAATATTCAAAAATTAAAATTGAAAATAAAAAATTAACACAATTAAATAAAAATATAGCAATTTTTTCTAGAGATTTACTAGGAATTACTAAAGCATCTTTAGCTACAGATTCTTTTATTTCTGCAGCCTCTTTTCAAGAAACTACACGTATTTTAACAGAATCAGCAGTGGCAGGTAAAAAAGATGAATTACGTGGTTTAAAAGAAAATGTTATAATCGGTAGATTAATACCAGCTGGTACAGGATATGCCTATCATAAAAATAGATTTAATCGAAAAAACAGAAATATGAATTATGATTCTCAACAAAATAAAAGTAATCAGCAAATTAGTGCTGAAGAAGCTTCCGCAAGCTTATCAGAATTATTAAACGCCAATACTTCTAATATAATAAATAAAGAACATATTTAAAATATATATTTATATTTACTACTATGAGGAGTGTTTTATACTCCTCATATCATGAAGTTGATGATAGAAATAAATAATTATGTTAATAGTTGATAATTTTATCATTAATTGATTAAATTTAATAATGTTTGAAATTCAATTTAAATTGCAGTGTTTTTTAAAATTACAAATATTATTATATTAAAATATATAATTTATTTTAATTTAAAGTTTATAAAATATTTTTAATGAATATTAAATATTATTATGTAATAAAATTATTATATATATAATTTATTAAAATAATTAGACATTATAAAAAAAATAAAATTTATGTTTATTTTAAAATAAAAATAAATTTTATTTATATAAATTATAAATCTGTTTTTTAATTATATTAAAATATAATAAATTAAAATATTTATGTATTTTTATATAATTTTTAGTTTTGTTATTACAAATAACATTGTATTTATTAATATATGCTTATATATAAAAGAAACAAAATACATGAATACATTTAAATTTGTAAAATATGCTCTCATTAGTGTTTCTAATAAATTTGGAATATTAGAATTCGCTCAATCATTAATTAAGAGAAATATCAAAATATTATCTACTGGAAATACAGCACAACTTTTTAATAAACATAATATTCCTATTACAAATATTTCAGAATATACAAATTTTCCAGAATTAATGAATGGAAAAATCAAAACTTTACATCCGAAAATACATGCTGGAATTTTATTTCAAAGAAATCAAGAAGATGATATTATTAAATTATATAATATTATTCCTATAGATATTGTTATTGTAAATTTATATCCATTTTCTGAAAATAGTTTTAATATCAATGCAAATTTAAATAATATGACAAATTATATTGATATTGGAGGAAATGCTTTAATTCGTGCAGCAGCTAAAAATTATCGAGATGTAATGACTTTGATTGATCCATCTGATTATCAAATGGCAATTAATTTACTTGATTCTAATAATAATATTTTTCCAATAGAAAATAAATTAGTTATGGCCTGTAAAGCATTTGAATATACTAGCCAATACGATACTGATATTTGTCATTTTTTTAAAAAACAATACAATCAAACTACAAAAGAACAGCTTAATGTAGATTATTTTCCTAAATATTTTTATATTAATCTTATAAAAAAACAAGAATTACGTTATGGTGAAAATCATCATCAAAAATCAGCATTATATTTAGATAGTAATCAAAAATCAGGAGATTTAATCTCTTATAAGCAAATTCAAGGAAAAAAATTATCTTTAAATAATTTATCTGATGCAGAAATAGCGTGGGAATGTGTAAAAACTTTTGATCAACCGGCTTGCGTAATAGTTAAACATGGAACTCCATGTGGTGTATCAGAAAATATATCTTCTTTAGAATCTTATGTTCAAGCATATAATTGTGATCCTATATCTGCTTTTGGAGGTGTTATAGCATTTAATCAATTAGTTGATTCTATCACAATTAAAACTATAATTAATCAACAATTTGTTGAATTAATTGTAGTATATAAAATTACAAATAATGCATTAATGATATTAAAAAATAAAAATAATATCAGAGTCTTAATTTGTCCAAGTATAAAAATAAATAATGCTAGATGGAATATAAAACAAATCAACGGTGGAATAATTATTCAAGATTGTGATGAATCTAAAATTTGTAACAAATTTTGGAAAATTGTAAGTAAAAGAAAACCTACTCAAATTATATATGAAGATGCTATTTTTGCCTGGAAAGTTGTAAAGTTTGTAAAATCAAATGCTATAGTATATGTTAATAATAAAAAAACTATTAGTATAGGTTCAGGTCAAACTAGTAGAGTTGATTCAACCAAAATAGCTAATTTAAAATTGATAGAAAAAAAACTAAAAACAAAAAACATTGTTATGGCTTCAGATGCATTTTTTCCTTTTAGAGATAATATTGATATAGCAAAAGAAATAGGTGTGGATTGTATTATTCAACCAGGTGGTTCAATTCGTGATCAAGAAATTATTGATGCTGTAAACGAATTTAATATGGTGATGATTTTTACTAATAAACGTCATTTTAAACATTAGTTATTAATGTCTATTTCTTATAGATTAACATTAATTAATATTATATTAATTAATATAACACATGAATCAATATAATTATTAGTATTAAGTAATATGATAATTGCCGTTAAAAAAATTCGTACTGAGTTGGATAGTGTGTAATTGTATATAAAAAAAGAGGATGCTTTATTAATATAATATAATTAGCATCCTCTTTTTGTTATATACAATTACACACTATCCAACTCAGTACGAATTTTTTTAACGGCAATTATCATATTACTTAATGCTTGTATTGTTTCTTTCCAGTTTCTAGTTTTTAAACCACAATCAGGATTAACCCATAATCTATGAATCGGAATATAATTCAATGCTTTTTTTAATAATTTTTCTATCCATTCTACTGTAGGTATATTAGGAGAATGAATATCATATACTCCAGGTCCTATTGAATTTAGGTATTTAAAATCCTTAAAAAATTCTAATAATTCCATATCAGAACGAGAAGTTTCAATAGTGATTACATCTGCATCTAATAATGCAATTGAACTCATAATATCATTAAATTCACAATAACACATATGAGTATGAATTTGAGTATCATCATCAACTCCAGAAGAAGCTAATTTAAAAGCATTAACAGACCATGATAAATAATCATTCCATAAACTTTTACGTAATGGTAAACCTTCTCGTAAAGCTGGTTCGTCAATTTGAATAATTTTAATACCTGATTGCTCTAAATCATGTACTTCTTCTCGTAAAGATAGAGCAATTTGTTTAGCAATAATTTCTTTTTCTATATCTTCTCTAGGAAAAGACCATAATAATATTGTCATTGGACCAGTCAACATACCTTTAACTGGTTTTTTTGTTAAAGATTGTGCATATTTTGCCCATTTTATAGTCATTGATGATGAACGACTAACATCTCCTACAATAATAGGTGGTTTTACACAACGAGAACCATAACTTTGAACCCATCCATTAATAGTAAAAACAAATCCATTCAATTGTTCACCAAAATATTCAACCATATCATTTCTTTCAGGTTCACCATGTACTAATACATCTATATTTAATTTTTCTTGTTCACATATGATTTTTTGAATATAATCTGAAATAGATTGATTGTATTCTTGAAGACTAATTTGATTTTCTTTAAAATTTAAACGTAATTTTCGAATATCTTTAGTCTGTGGGAATGAACCTATAGTAGTAGTAGGTAAAATTGGTAACTGAAATTTATCATTTTGTATTTTTAACCTAATAGAATATTCACTTTTACGATGTAATTGTTTTTCTGAAATAGAATTTATTTTTTCTTGTACTTCTATATTATTAACAAAAGTAGAATATTTTCTTTCATGTATAGCTGAACTCCATATATTAATTTCATTAGTACAGTCTGTATTTAAAGCATGAGATAACAAAGATAATTCAGTACACTTTTGAACAGCAAAAGAGAACCAATTTTTAATTTTTTTATCTAATTTACGTTCAACATTGATATCTATAGGGACATGAAGTAATGAACATGAAGTACTTAACCATAAATTACTACGTTTAATTAACATTGGTTGTATTAATTTAAACCATTTGATTAAATTAGTTTTCCAAATATTTCTACCATTAATAACACCTAAAGATAAAATCCAATCTTTCGGTAAAACACTATTTAATTTTAATAAATCATATTTTCCAAATATAACATCAATATGTAATCCTTGGATCGGTAATTTTTGAATAATGTTTAAATTATGATTAATTTCATCAAAGTAAGTAGTTAATAATAATTTTACAGATCCATATAAATAATTATAAGCAATAGAAAAAGATTGTTTCCATAAATCAGGTAATTCTAATACTAAAATAGGTTCATCAATTTGGACCCATTCTATGTTTTTTTTTGCTAATTTATCTAAAACTTGTTTATAAATTGGTAAAATTTTATTTAATAGTTCTAATTTATCAAAATGTTCACCTTTAATTTTTCCTAACCAAAGATATGTTAATGGACCTAAAATTATAGGTTTAACTTTATGATTTAACAATAAAGCTTCTTCTACTTCTTGTAATAATTGTTTCCAAGTTAAACTAAATTCTTGATCTTTAAAAAATTCTGGTACTATATAATGATAATTTGTATCAAACCATTTTGTCATGTCTGATGCATAAGCAGATTTACCAGTAGGAGCATGACCTCTAGCAATACGAAACAATGTATCTAAAGTTACTGATTTATCATTATTTTGATGTCTTTTTGGAACATTTCCTAATAACATACTAGTACTTAATACATGATCATACCAAGCAAAATCTCCAACAGATAAAAAATTAATATTTTTATCTATTTGATTAATCCAATTATCATGTCTTATTTTGTATCCAACAGATAATAATTGTTGTTGAGTACATTGATTACTCCAATATTTTTCTTGAGCATATTTTAACTCTCGATTTAATCCAATTCTAGGAAAACCAAGAATATGATTTAAAATAGTCATAATAGTCATCTCTATAATTATAATATTAATTACGTAATTAATTACATTACGTTTTAATATTAAATGTTGTATTCTAAATTTAATTACAATTAACAAATGAAATACTACACTAATTAAATAAAGTAACATTACGATCAAAATGTAGTATTTTAAAAATATAATTAAAAATAATAAATATATTTTTACCTACAATAATAAAAGTATATCAAATACAATCAATATTGTCTCATTAATTACACATATAAAATAAAATAAATCAAATAATAAATATATAATATATCATTTATATTCGTTTAAAAAAAATTATTAACATTTTTTATAGCATAATATCATTTATTATATATAATATTCATCGATAATATATATGTTATCTTAAATACAATCACTATAAATAATGTAATAGATTACATAATATTATTTAACCAATCGTTTTTTATTAAATATTATTTTTTATTGAAAATAATTTTATTATTAAGTAAATTACAATATAAAAAAATATTTTTATTTATTATTTAATAATGAAACAAAAATATTGTATTATTTTAATAATATTTGAATAAATTTTATTTATCTTTGATTAAACATACTACTTTGAATTATATTAATAATTATTAATAGTTATTAAAATTAAACATTTTTAATATATATATATTTTTAGTAGATTTAACTTATTAAATTAAAATATTTATTTTAAAATTTACTAATAAAAAGATCTAAAGATAATATAAATATTAAAAATATAGCAATAGTAATTACATTTCAAATTTTATCAAAAAAAAATAGAAAATTATTCCATAACAAATTTGATATAAAATCTTTAAAATCTAATATATTTAATGTCCAGATATTATAATCTGTAAAAAAATTTAATATAATAATAAAATATATAAATTTACGTAAATTGATATAAATTACGTAAGTAATGTGCTACCCCATCTTCATTATTATTACCAATAATTTCTAAATTTGGTAAAATTGATTTTAAACGAGGGTCAGCATTATTCATAATACATCCTTTTCCAGACATGCTAAGCATATCTTGATCATTCATCCCATCACCAAATGTAATACAATGATTTAATGAATATCCTAAACGTTCAGCAACAAACTTTAATGCTAATCCTTTAGATATACCTTTCGGAACAATTTCTAAACATTCTGGAAACGAAAAAAATATATTAAAAAATTTATCACTCCATATATGAAGAATCTCTTTTTTTAATAATTCTAATTTTTTAATATTATGAGAAGTAAAAAATATTTTATTAATATTCATAAATGTTAATTTATTTAAATTTAAAATTTTAAATTTTAAAAATAAATTATTACAAAATTTATGTTTGTTAAATTGATTTGAATGAATATACCATTGATTAGTACAATATAATTGAGTAACAATATCTATGTCTATATATCTAATAGTACATAAAGACATAACAATATTTTTTTTTAAGAATCGATTAAATATTAATTTTTTATTGTTATCATATATTTTTGCTCCATTAGATGTAATCATATATGATTGTATATTTAATTCATCACTTAACTTAAATACATCAATATGATGTCTACCAGTTGCAAAAACAAAATGTAGACCTTGAGAAGTTAATGATAATAATGTTTTTTTAGTAAAATCAGTAATTTTATATTTAGATGTTAATAGTGTACCGTCTAAATCAGAAGCTACAATGTTATACATAATCACTCGATAATAAATTATTAATTATATTTTTTTAATATTTTAGTACAATTTAAATTACATATATAAATTATTAATAATAATATTAATTCTTTATATAATAATTAAATTTTTATTACGAAATGACAAAATTATTAATTAAAAACTATATATTACTTATAATTCATATAAACATTTTTTTAAATATCAATAATTATTGATATTTAAACTAATATCGAAGCATCAACAAAATATATAATAGATTATTTTGCTGACGCTTTTTAGATAAAAAAAAAATTTCTATTATTTATATAAAATTATATATATATATTCTAAAAATGATTATTAAAATATTAAATTTAATTATTTCAATTAATATCAATAAAATATATTTTTTACAATATTTATGTTTCTATTGCTATTCTTAATTTTTTCATAGCATTTTTTTCTAATTGTCTAACTCGTTCTGCTGAAATTCCATAATCGTTAGCTATTTTTTGTAAAGTAATTTTATTAGTATTGTTTAACCATCTAGCATAAATAATTTTTCGACTCCTTTCATCTAATCCTAATAATGCATGATTAAGTTTAATAGATGTATGTTTTTCCCAATTATTTTCTTCAATCAAATGAGCAAAATTTGAAGTATTATCTTTAAGATATGACATAACAGATGTAGATTTTCCATCCATTGTCTCTTCTTCTGGGTTTACATGTAGATTAACATCTTGTGCTGACATGCGAGATTCCATTTCTCTTACATCTGCACTACTTACTCCTAATTCTCGAGCGACTACATCAATCTCTAATTGATTAAACCAACCAAATCGTTTTTTAGTTTTTCTTAAATTAAAAAATAATTTTCTTTGTGATTTAGTAGTAGCAATTTTAACTATTCTCCAATTTCTTAATACATACTCATGTATTTCAGATTTTATCCAATGCACAGCAAAAGATACTAACCTTACTCCTATCTCTGGATTAAATCTACGAACTGATTTCATTAATCCTATATTACCTTCTTGAATTAAATCTGCTTGAGGCAAACCATAACCAGAATAATTTCTTGCTATATGTATGACAAAACGTAAATGAGATAAAATTAATGTTTTAGCTGCATTTAAATCACTATGAAAATATAATCTTTTAGATAACATTTGTTCTTCTTCTAGTGATAACATAGGCCAAGAATTAGCTAATCTAATATAAGATTCTAAATTTCCTAAAGTAGTGATTTGAAATTGATTTTTTGTATCATTCATTTAATATCTTATTGTAACAAATTATAACATAATTAAAATAAATTAAATTAAGATAATTATTATTATAAATAAATAACATTAATAAATATGATATATTATTAAACATTATTTGTAATATACTTATTATATTAATTGATTAATATTATTAATGTTAAATTTTAAATTAATCGCATTATTAATTATTTTTATTTAACAAATTACATGATATTTAAATTTATAAAAAATAAATAATATTAATACTGTTGTGTTAATAAAAAAATAATTTATTTATTAATTTAATATATTTAATATTTTTCATAAAATAAAGCATCAATAAAATCTTTACTATTAAATTCTCTTAAATCTAGTTCTTTTTCTCCAATCCCAATATAACTAATTGGAATTTTAAAATTATTAGCTAAAGAAAAAATTACTCCTCCTTTAGCAGTACCATCTAATTTAGTTAATATTATACTAGTAATTCCTAAACATTCATGAAATAATTTAGTTTGTGTTATTGTATTTTGTCCAGTACATGCATCAGTTACTAGTATAATTTCATGTGGTCCATTATTGAGTTTTTTATTAATAACTTTCTTAATTTTTTTTAATTCTTGCATTAAATATAATTTATTATGTAATCTTCCAGCTGTATCTATGATTAAAATATCTGTTTTTTTTGAAATAGAGATATCTATAGCATTAAAAATTATAGCTGATGGATCCATATTTTCATGAGAAGAAGAAATCACTGGTATATCATTTATTTGCTTTCCCCAAGCTTTTAATTGATCAACTGCAGCTGATCTAAATGTATCACCTGCTACTAACATAACAGATTTACCTTGTGTCGTATATTTTTTTGCTAATTTCCCAATTGTAGTTGTTTTACCTACTCCGTTTACTCCTACAACTAATATAACAAATGGAATAATGTTGCTATTATATTGAATTGGTTTTTCCACTTGTTTTAAAACCTCTAACATTTCTTCTTTAAGTATTTTAAAAATTGTATTAAAATCATTTATTGTTTTAACATTTAGTCTTTTAGTAATTTTTTTTATAATATAATCACTTGTATCTATATTAATATCAGATGTTAGTAATTTCTCTTCTAATTGTTCAAAAATAGAATCATCAATCTTTTTTCTTTTAAAAAAATAACTAAAATTATTACTAAATTTTTTACTAGTATTATATAAACTATTTTTAAGTCGAGAAAAAAAATGAATATTTTTATTAACTTCATGATAATTTGAAGTATGATTAATTGAATTTGAAAACGTTTTTATTTCTGTTAAGTTTTCACTGTTTACTTGTTGATTAAATATATTTGTATTTATAATATTATTATTTGTTTTAATACTATTAGTATTGTTATTTAAGTTACTTTTTTTGGTATGAATTAAATCATTTTTTTTTTTTATTTTAGATTGAATATTAGATGTACTTTTTTTTAGTTTAAATAAAGAAAAAAAACTTTTTTTATTTTCAGACATAAAGATTCCTTGTGTAATAATTATAAATAAAATATTCAAAAAAAAATAATTTTATTGTAATATATTAAATATTTTGAATATATTATAATTATTGATTAAAATATATATTAATGAACCAATATAATATAAAAATTAATAAAAAAAAACATGGAAAAATTCGTATTACTGGAGGATTTTTAAAAAATAGTATTATAAGGATTCATAGAAATAGTATAATACGACCCACAACAAGTTTTATAAGAGAAAAATTATTTAATTGGCTAAATAGTTACATTAAACATGCGAATTGCTTAGATTGTTTTGCAGGAAGTGGAGTATTAGGAATTGAATCTATATCTCGTTATGCTCAATCGGTTACATTTATAGATAATAATAAAAAAGTTATTTTAGATTTAAATAATAATGTAAAAAAAATAAATATTTTAAATCATGTAAAAATTGTTCATAATAATATTTTACGTTGGTTAAAACAAAACAATTGTATTTATCAAATAGTATTTATTGACCCACCTTTTAATCATCAAATAATTAATAAGACAGTTAATTATTTAGAAAAATACAATTGTTTAACATCTAATTCATTCATTTACATAGAAAAAAAAAATGATTTATTATTAATAGATATTCCCAAAAAATGGATTTTATATAAATCAACAAAAACGAAAAATATTGCATGTTATCTATATGTTAAACAATACTAATCAAAAATTATATTTAATATAATTATTACTAATTTATTTTATATTTACAAATTCTTAATAAATTCAGTATTTAATTAATATTATATAACAATAATACATTTATATTATTACATTTCTTTAGATAATTTATAATAAAAGTTAAATCAACATACATAACCAATATTAAAAATACATAAATTTTAATATTAATAAGAAGATTTTTATAAATTATTAAAAAATTTTGAGATATATAATTATGGATAAATATACTAATATTTTAAAAAGATTAAAACAATTAGTTCCTCACAAAGTTAAACCAAAATTCAAACATGAATTTGAGTTATTATCTTGGAATCAAGAACAAGGAAGAATATCTTCTGAATCTATTTTACGTAAAAATCGTGCAATAAAAATGGAAAAAATTTTAGGTAGATCAGGTATTAGAGAATTGTATATTAATTGTTCATTTGATAATTATCATATCCATCATGAAGGACAAAAAAAAGTAATGGAGTGTGCAAAAAAATATGCTAAAGAATTTAATAATAGTATATCTAGTTTTATTTTCTCTGGAAAACCAGGTACAGGGAAAAATCATTTAGCTTCTGCTATTGGTAATTATTTAATTTTACATGGTAAAAGTGTATTAATTGTAACTGTAGCTGATTTAATGTCAAATATAAAAAGTACATTTAATGGATTAAGTTCTACAACAGAAGAAAAATTATTAAATAATTTAAGTACAGTAGATTTATTAATGATTGATGAAATTGGAATGCAAACAGAATCAAGATATGAAAAAATTATTATTAATCAAATAGTTGATAGAAGATCATCTTCTAAACGTGCTACAGGTATGTTATCTAATTTAAATTATAGAGGTATGACTAATTTATTAGGAGAAAGAGTAATTGATCGTATGAGATTAGGTAATAGTTTATGGTTGAATTTTGAATGGGAAAGTTATAGAAAATATATTACAGGTAATGAATTTTAAGATTATATAATTAATAATTTATATAAAATAAAAATATTGTACATACATAATATTTATTATTTATATAAATTATTTTTTTATTCTACATATATATTGGTTAGATCTAGTGTCTACTTTTATTATTTCACCTATTTGAATAAATACTGGAACTTTAATAATCGCACCATTCTTTAATACAGCTACTTTTGTATTATTATTGACAGAATCTCCTTTTACTCCTGGAGTAGTTTTGACCACTTCTAAATTAATAAAATTCTTTGGAATGATAGAAATAATTTGATTATTCCATAATGTTGCCATATAAGAATGTTGTTCAATTAACCATTGTAACTTATTAAATAATATTTTTTTTTCTACATAAAATTGTTCAAAATTTTTTTTGTTTAAAAAATAACCATGATAATGATCTTGATACAAATATAATAATTTAACATCAATAATATCAGCTTGTTTTAAATATTCGGTAGACCGAAATGATCTATCAATTAATTGACCAGTTAATAATTTTCGTAATTTCACTCTAGTAAAAGCTTGACCTTTCCCTGGCTTAATAAATTCACTGTTTTCTATAACACAAGGTTCGTTTTCAAAAATAATTTTTAATCCAATTTTAAAATTATTACTATTATATATTTCCATTTTTTTCCTATGAATTATGTATATAATACACAACTGACAGTATATCAAATAACCTTAATTATCATAAAAATAATAAATAAGAAAATTAAATACAAGAACGATCTCATACTAATACTAAAATTTTAAAAAAATTTAATATTACTTTATATAGTAGTTATATTTTACCGTACTATCTACATTTATTAAATATAATTCACGACAGTTCTTATGGTTTTTTTTCAAAAAGATAAAGAAAAATTAATTTTTACAAAATTAATAAAATTAATTTCAGGAAACTTAATTCCTAAATTAATAAAAGGAAAATATATCATAAATAAAAATAATTTTTAATTTTCATAAAATAAACAATTGTACATAATATATTGAAATATAGAAAAATAAAAATGAATCTCCAGACATGTATAAAACATAGTCTGGAGATAAAAATTAAGTAATGAAATTATATTAAAATTTACATCATACCGCCCATACCACCCATTCCACCACCATTAGATGGTACGTTTACATCTGTTTTTTCTTCTTTTGGTAAGTCAGTTACCATACATTCTGTAGTAATCATTAATCCTGCTACAGATCCAGCATACTGTAATGCAGATCTAGTGACTTTCGTAGGATCTAGTATTCCGAAATTAATCATATCTCCATATTCGTCTGTTGCAGCATTGTATCCATAGTTTCCTTTCCCATCTTTAACATTATTTGTTACTACAGATGGTTCTTCTCCAGAATTAGATACAATTTGACGTAATGGAGCTTCCATAGCTCGAAGAGCAACACGAATTCCTACATTTTGATCTTCATTTTGACCATGTAAATTAGAAATTTTTTGAGCAACACGAACTAAAGCTACTCCTCCTCCAGGAACTACACCTTCTTCTACAGCTGCACGAGTTGCATGTAAAGCATCTTCTACTCGAGCTTTTTTCTCTTTCATCTCTACTTCTGTTGCTGCACCAACTTTAAGAACAGCTACACCACCTGATAATTTAGCTAATCTTTCGTTTAATTTTTCTTTGTCGTAATCTGATGTAGCTTCTTGTACTTGTTGACGAATTTGACTAATTCTGTTTTGAATATCTTGCTTTTTACCTATACCACCAATAATAGTTGTAGTATCTTTAGTAATAACAACTCTTTTTGCTTGTCCTAAATCTTCTAAAGTAGTTTTTTCTAATTCCATAGCTAATTCTTCAGATATTAAAGATCCGGAAGTTAATATCGCAATATCTTGTAACATTGATTTACGTCTATCACCAAATCCAGGAGCTTTTACAGCTGCAATTTTAACAATTCCTCTCATGGAATTTACTACTAAAGTCGCTAATGCTTCTCCTTCTAAATCTTCTGCAATAATTAATAATGGTTTACTAGATTTTGCTACTGATTCTAATAATGGCAACAATTCTCTTATATTAGATATTTTTTTATCAGCCATCAAAATATAAGGATTTTCTATTTCTACAATCCCAGTTTCAGGTTTATTAATAAAATAGGGTGATAGATATCCTCTATCAAATTGCATTCCTTTAACTACTTCTAATTCATCTTCTAATCCAGTTCCTTCTTCTACCGTAATTACTCCATCATTCCCTACTTTTTCCATTGCCTCAGCAATTAAACAACCCACTTTTTCATCTGCATTAGCAGAAATGGTTCCTACTTGAGTAATAGCTTTAGAATCAGAACAAGGAACAGATAAATTTTTTAATTCTGCCACTGCACTTATTACGGCTTTATCAATACCCCTTTTTAAATCCATAGGATTCATTCCAGCAGCTACAGCTTTTAATCCTTCATTTACTATTGCTTGAGCTAATAATGTAGCTGTAGTAGTTCCATCTCCGGCAGCATCATTTGCTTTAGATGCTACTTCTTTAACCATTTGAGCACCCATGTTCTCAAATTTGTCTTCTAATTCTATTTCTCTAGCAACAGATACTCCATCTTTAGTGATACTAGGAGCACCAAATGATTTATCTAATACTACATTTCTTCCTTTTGGACCTAGAGTAACTTTTACTGCATCTGCTAATACGTTTACACCTCGAAGCATTTTAACTCTAGCTTCGTTACCAAATTTTACATCTTTAGCTGCCATTTGACATTCCTTCAATTCTTTTTAGTTAAAAAAATCAGCTTATCATTGTTTCTTATTCAACAATCGCTAAAATGTCACTTTCAGTTAAAATTAGAACTTCTTCATGATCCATTTTTTCTGTTTTTGCTCCATATCCTTCATTAAAAATTACTACATCCCCAACTTTTACATCTAAAGATTTAACATTTCCATTGTCTAAAACACGACCATTTCCTACTGCAATAACTGTCCCACGAGTAGATTTACTAGCAGCTGAACCTGTAAGTACAATACCACCAGCTGACTTAGATTCAGCCTCTTGTCTTTTTACGATCACACGATCATGTAATGGACGAATCTTCATATAATTTTTTCCCTTTAAAAAAACTAATAAATCATATAAATAAATATAATGATTTATTGAAATACATTAAAAAAAATAGTATTGCTTATCTTCAGATATGAGGATTAATATTAGAACTTTCAAGTGTTAGATATTTTTTTTTTTTATTTATGTATAAAATTTATAATTACAAATAAATAATACTGTAATATTATTTATTATATATGATAAATAAAATATTTTATTTATTTATTTTATTTTTTTTTATATTTTTAAATAAAAAGATTGACTTTAGTTAAAAATTAATGATTAAATACTTATATTGCCCGAATAGCTCAGTTGGTAGAGCAGGGGACTGAAAATCCCCGTGTCGGTGGTTCAATTCCGCCTTCGGGCAATAAATAAATTAACTTAATAAAATTAGTATAATTTTTATTATTACAATACAATTATTTCTATTATGTAAATATAGTATTAATTTAATATATACAGATTTATTTACCAATGCAGAAATTAGAAAAAATTTCATCTAATAATTTTTCATTATTAAATACACCTGTTATTTCTCCTAATTTTTTTTGAATAATAAATAAATCTTCAGCTAATAATTCAAAATTAGATGATAACAACCAATTTTTTTTATTAATTAATAATAATTTATTAATTTCATTTAATATAATTAAGTGTCTTCTTCTAGCTAAAAATAAACCTTCTGTATTATCTTGATCAGATTTTATTATTTGAATTAGATGTTTTCTTAAATCTTCTATCCCTTGTCCAGTTAAAGATGATATATATAAAATTGGATATTTACTATCTATTCCTAATAATTTTTGTCTTTTATTTAATAAATCAACTTTGTTCATTATTAAACTAATTTTAATATTTTTAGGTAAAATTTTTATAAAATTAGAATAAACTTTTAATTTTTCATGTGAATTTTGATTGCTATCTATTACAAAAAGAATATGATTAGCACTATAAATTTCATTCCATGCTAAATCAATTCCAATTTTTTCAATTTCATTTTTAGGAATACGTATCCCTGCTGTATCGACTAAATGGAACATTACATCATTTATATTAATATATTCATGTAATACGTCTCTAGTTGTCCCTTGAATATTTGTTACGATAGCTTTATTTTGAGAACAAAGTAAATTAAATAAACTAGATTTTCCCACATTTGGTTGTCCAGTAATAACTACTTTACAACCTTCTCTAATAATAATCCCAGTTTTAGCTTGTTTTTGAATTATTACAATATCTTTATACAAAGATGTTAATTTTTTATATATATAATCTTTTGATAACTGTATTGTTTCAAGCTCTATAAAATTAATAGAAGATTCTATTTTTAATCTAATATTTTTAATTTTTGTTACTAAATTATGTATACGATTAGAAAATACACCTTTCATAGATTCTAATGATAATTGAATGGACTTTTTTGAATTAGAATTAATTAAATCAGCAATAGCTTCAGCTTGAATTAAATCTAATTTACCATTTAAAAAAGCTCTTTCAGAAAATTCTCCTGGATTTGCTATTCTTATTCCTTTAATAGATAAAATAGCTTTACATAATAAATCTAAAACTAATGGACTACCATGTCCTTGTAATTCTAATGTATTTTCTCCAGTAAAAGAATTAGGACCTGGAAACCAAATAGCTATTCCTTCATCTATAATGATATTATTTTCATTCTTAAAGGATGAAAATGTAGCATATCTAGGATTTGGAATTTTACCAAGTATTAATTGAGCTACTTGTTCAGAGTGTATTCCTGATATTCTTAATATTCCTATTCCTCCTTTACCAACTGGAGTTGCTTGAGCTATGATCGTATCATGAAATGTCATTTTTTATCTTTAATTTAAAATGAAATAGTTTTAATACTATAAATTAATTAGTATAATTAAGGTTATTAAATATATTTAAAATATATATACTAATATTTAAAATATTTATTTTATTTGTTTTATTAATATTTAATTATCTTTTAATCCATAGTAAATTATTTTTTGTTGTATAATTGTCACTATATTACTAATAATATAATATAAAACTAAACCTGATGGAAACCATAAAAAAAATATTGTAAAACCAATTGGTATTATATTCATAATTTTTTTTTGCAAAGGATCACGTGCAATATTTGGTGAAATGTATTGAGTAATTAGCATTGTTATACCCATTAATATAGGTAATATATAATATGGATCTTTATCTGATAAATCATGAATCCAAAATATAAAAGGAGCATGTCTTAATTCAATGGCATTAATTAACATATAATATAAAGCTAAAAAAATAGGCATTTGAATAAATAATGGTAAAAACCCTTTTAATGGATTAATTTTTTCTTTTTTATACAATAATATAATTTCTTTACTTATTTTTTGTTTATTTTCGTTATATTGTTTTTTAATTTGATCAATTTTGGGTTGTATTTTCCTCATTTTTATCATAGATATATATTGTGATTTAGTAAAAGGATACATAATTGCTCTAATTAATAATGTAATAGCTATAATAGCTCCTCCCCAATTTCCAATAAATGTATAGAAAAATTTTAGCAATTTAAATAATGGTTGAGACAACCACCAAAACATACCGTAATCAGTTGTTAAATTTAAATAGGGTGCGATTAAAACCATATGGTCTTGTATCGTTGGACCAATCCAAATATTGGATTTAAAAGTATAATTTGTAAAAGGAGCAATATATATTGATTCTGATTTATATCCTATAGTTGCAGTAGAATGATTGTTTACAGATTTAGTATAAATTACATTTATTTTAGGAATATTAGGAATCCATGCACTAATAAAATATTGTTGTATCATTGCTATCCAACCATGATTAGTTGTAATACTTAATGATTGTAATTTATTAATTGCATTAAAATCATACTTTTTATATTTTGTATTTTCAGTAGAATAAGCTGCTCCACGATAAGTATGTAAAGAAAATATTTTAAAATTAGTATTTTTTTGATTAGGTAATTTAATAGTTTGTTTTAGCTGTCCGAATACAGACATTAATAATGGTTTTTTAGTATTGTTTTTTATAATATGTTTAACTGTTATATAATATTTTCCATTTTGTAAGGTAAATGATTTAACATATTCTACTCCATTAGTATCTTTCCAAATAAAAGGAACAGTTAGTTCTGTACTATTTTTATTTAATTCAAATATATTACTAGTAGTTTTATAAAAAGGTCTTTTTTTATAAATTGAATTATCAGGTCCGTTTTCTCCTATTAATCCACTTTGAGCATGATAAATAAAGTTAGATGTAGTATCTAATAAATGAAAACATTTTGAAGAATATAATTTATCTTTATATTTTAGTAAAATAACTTTTTCTATATCACCTCCAAATTGATTTATTGTAACGGATATTACATCATTTCTTAAATTCACATATTTTTTTTTATTTACAAAACTATAATTTTTTTTTGTATGAATATTAATATAGCTTTTTTCATGTTGTTCATTTGTTATTTTTAATTCATTATTATTCCAAGTATTCCATAATATAAAAGTGATAAATATAAAAATAATTGTAAAAAAATTACGTTTTAGTAAATTCATTATTAAAAATCTCGTGTAACTTAAATAATTTTAAATAGATTAAGATTATCAAAATTATATATATAAAATTATTAAATCTATTAGAATAATAAATAAATATAATTTTTATTATAAAAATATAATTTTAAAATATAATACAATTTAAAAAATAAAGAATTTAATAAATTATAGTTAGTATATATAAAAATGTTTTTAAAGAACGTTGTTATATTAAACAATTTTTAATAAATTAAGAATTTAAAAATGATTGATAATATTTTTTCCATAAATTGTTTAAACTATCAATTAATTTTTTATTATTAATTTTATTCAATTGTTTTTTTTTTATCACTAAAAAATCCATATTTAATAATTGATGTTGTGATAATCTAAATGTTTCTCTGATTAATCTTTTTATTCTATTTCTTTCATGAGATTTATTAATATTTTTTTTTGATATAATCAAACCTATACGAGAATAAGAAAAAGTATTAATTCGAGATAATATAATAAATTCTTTATTACTTATTTTTTTTTTAAAAGAATATTTAAAATTTTTTGATTTTAACAATCTTGATTTTTTTTTAAAAAAATATCTGTTCATTAATAATTATATTATTTAGAAGAAACAGTCAAATGAATACGTTTCTTATTTCTTCTTCGAGAAAGAATTAGTCTTCCATTTTTTGTAGCCATACGGGATCGAAATCCATGTCTTCTATTTTTTTTTATAATGGATGGTTGAAATGTTCTTTTCATTATTTTGAAATCCTTATATTTGTTTTTATGTAATTATTTTATATTTTTAATATTATAATTAATAATTTTTATAATTATTAATTATAATATTAAAAATAATTTTATCATATTTAATTTATTCTCTAATAAGAATAGTAATATAATTTAATATTTTTTTTTAATTAAAAATATTTTTTTAAATTGTATTTTGATATCGTTAAAAAAAAATCATCAATTATATTTTAATAATATATTACTATTAATAGTATTATAACAATTTAATTATTTTTAATGTTTAGATATAGAAATATAATTTTTATAACAAATAAAATTATATAAATTTTAAAAAATAACATTTTATAATATTATTCATTATAAAAAATATTAATTTAATAAATTATTATTAAGTTAATATTGATTATTTAAATATACATAAAAAAATATTTTTTATATTAATTGTTTATTGGTATATTGACGTTGTAATATGGAGCTTACTGTGTCAGTGTTATTTTGGCAATATTTTCTCAATACATTACAAAATAAGTTATCTTCTGTAGAATTTAGTATGTGGATTCGTCCATTACGTGCTCAATTATTAAATAATACATTAGAATTGTATGCTCCCAATCAATTTGTTTTAGATTGGATTAAAAATAAATATATTAATAATTTTAATGAATTAATTTCTAATTATTTTGGATCTAATCCTCCTGTATTAAAACTAAAAATTAAAACAGATTATTTAATACCAAATGAATTAAAAATACAACAAATACAAAAACAAAAAAAATGTTTGATTAATAAAATTAATTCTTTTTCACAACAATGGAATTTTTTCTATCATTCATATATTAATAAAAAATATAATTTTGAAAATTTTGTTGAAGGAAAATCTAATCAATTAGCACGATCGATTGCATATAAAATAGCAAATAATAATGGAAAAAATTATAATCCTTTGTTTTTATATGGTAAAACTGGATTAGGAAAAACACATTTATTACATGCAGTAGGAAATACAATTATTTTAAATCAAAGAAATGCTAAAGTAATATGTATTAATTCCGAATTTTTTATACAAAATATACTATATGCATTAAAATATAATATTATAAATGAACTAAAAGCATACTGTCATTCTATTGATTTTTTTTTAATTGATGATTTTCATTATTTTTTAGATATAGAACAATTTAAAAAAAAGTGTATTAGCACATTTTACTCTTTAATAAAAGATACGCAAAAAATTATTTTAACTTCAAATCGTTATTTAAAAGAAACTTTAGATGCTAAATTTTTTTTTGATTCTAAATTTAAATTAGGAATTGAAATAACTATTAATCCACCAGAATTGAATACTAGAGTTTCTATTTTAATTAAAAAAGCACATGAAAACAATGTTTCATTATCAAAAGATGTAGCTTACTTTATAGCAAAAAAAATTTATACTAATATTAGAGAACTAAAAGAAACATTTAATAAAATTATGTTAAGTTCTTATTATAACCAAAGAAATATTACATTAAATTTAGTTAAAAAAATAATTCATAATACATTTAATAAAAAAAATCAAATAATTACAATTAACTATATTCAAAAAGTAGTTGCTAAATATTATAAAATTCAAATTATTGATTTATTATCTTATAACCGATCTCGTTCAATCGTTCGATCAAGACAAATTGCTATGACAATTTCAAAAAAATTAACTAATTATAGTTTATCTGAAATTGGAAAAGCTTTCGGAGGAAGAAATCATACTACCGTATTGCATGCTTGTAAAACTATAAAAACATTAATTCAAGAAAAAAATCAAATGAAACATGATTTTTTAAATTTAATTCAAACTATATCAATATAATTTTATGAAATTTACTATCGAAAAAAAAATACTATTAAAGTATTTACAACAAATTAGTATTCTATTAGGAAAAAATACTGATGTACCAATACTTAATAATATTTTAATCAATATTGAATCAGGACATTTATTTTTAACTAGTAGTAATTTAGAAATAGAAATTGTAGCAAAAATTATGTTATGTCTTCCATATACTGTTGGTAAAATTACTATTCCAGGAAGAAAATTTTTAAATATTTGTCGTTTATTTCCTAGTCAATCTCATATGTTAATTTATCTAGATGGAGAAAAAATTATTATAAAATCTAATAAAATTTTTTTTTCTTTATGTACATTATCTAGTGAACAATTTCCTGAATTTTTAAAAAACAATCATTCAAATCAAATTATTTTTGTTATGCAAGAAAAAATATTTAAATATATGTTAAATGTAAGTTACTTTTGTATGGCTAAGCAAGATGTTCGATCATATTTGAATGGAATGTTGTTAGAAATAGAAAAAAATGTTATTCGAATTGTTACTACTGACGGTTATAGATTAGCAATTTGTAGAATAAATTTTAAAAATTTTATACCAGAATTTTCAATTATTATTCCTCGTAATAGTATAATTGAATTAATTAAAATATTACAAAATTCAAATGATGAATTGAAATTATTTATTAATAAACAAAGTATGTCAATTTATACTAAAGATTTAACTTTTACTACTAAACTAATAGAAGAAAATTTTCCTGATTATTCTAGTACCTTATTAAGTAATAAAAAAAAAATTGTTGAAATAAATACAAAATCACTTCGTGATTCAATATTAAGAGTTGCAATTCTATGTAATCAGCAATTTAAAGGTATCTCTTTTTATATTAATAACAATGAATTTAAAATTACTAGTAACAATCAATTAGATGAATTAGCTGAAGAAATTATAGATGTACATTATCAAAATAATTTTGAAAATATAGAGTTTTCTTTAAATATTAATTATATTTTAGATGTATTAAATGTAATTAAAGGTAAATATATTCGATTTATATTAAATATTCCTATTTCTAATATTCAAATTGAAGATACAGAAAAAACATTCACGAAATATGTGATTATGCCAATGTATATATAATATTTTTTATTTAATAATATTAATGTTATAAACAATAACACTAAAATTAATTTTTTAATAATATATTTTTATAAATTGTAATATTTTATTAAAAATTGATTAAAAATTAATTTTTTTATATTAAAACTATATAATTCTTAACTATTTTACAAATAATAAAAAAATTGCAATTTTTATATATTAATGTTTTATAGTATTTCATATTATTAATTTTACTAATATATTAAGTATATATATCAATAAAAATAATTGATTTTATTTAATTTAGAATCAATAGGAGCATTAATGTCTAAAATTTATGATGCATCTAGTATTAAAATTTTAAAAGGATTAGATGCCGTTAGGAAACGACCTGGTATGTATATTGGTAATACTGATGATGGTACTGGATTACATCATATGGTGTTCGAAGTAGTAGATAATTCTATAGATGAAGCATTAGAAGGATATTGTACTGAAATTATCGTTATTATTCATAATGATAATTCTATTTCTGTAGAAGATAATGGAAGAGGTATTCCCATAGAAATTCATCCAGAAGAAGGAGTTTCAGCTGCTGAAGTAATTATGACGGTTTTACATGCTGGAGGAAAATTTGATGATCATTCTTATAAAATATCTGGTGGATTACATGGTGTAGGTATTTCTGTTGTAAATGCATTATCCGAAAAATTAAAATTAATTATTTTAAAAAATAAAATTATATATACTCAATGGTATATTAATGGAGTAGCAAAAAAACCATTAGAAAAAACAAATTCCATTAATAATAGTGGTACTACTATTCATTTTTGGCCAAATTACCAAATATTTAAAAATAAAAATAAATTTGAATATAAAATTTTATCTAAAAGATTAAGAGAATTATCGTTCTTAAATTCTAAAGTAGCTATTTACTT
This sequence comes from Buchnera aphidicola (Eriosoma lanigerum), assembly GCF_964059125.1. Lineage (NCBI taxonomy): Bacteria > Pseudomonadati > Pseudomonadota > Gammaproteobacteria > Enterobacterales > Erwiniaceae > Buchnera > Buchnera aphidicola. The sequence continues at coordinate 10,899 of NZ_OZ060395.1, read as the reverse complement.
AAAAGATATACGCAATAATATTAATGATCGATATTATTATAAAGGAGGTATTAAGTCTTTTATAAAATTTTTAAATAAAGAACAATTATTAATTCATTCTCATATATTTTATTTTGTTTCTGAAAAAGAAAATATTAAAATAGAAGTAGCTATGCAATGGAACAATTCTTTTCAAGAAAATATATATTGTTTTACTAATAATATACCACAAAGTGATGGAGGTACTCATTTAGTTGGTTTCAAATCAGCTATGACACGAACTTTTAACACTTATTTAGAAAAAGAAGGATTTAATAAAAAAAATAAAATTAATATTTCTGGTGAAGATGTTAGAGAAGGATTAACTGCTATATTATCAATAAAAATGTTTAATCCAAAATTTTCTTCACAAACTAAAGAAAAATTAGTTTCATCTGAAGTAAAATCTATTGTTGAATCTTTAATTAGTGAACATTTAATTGATTTTTTATTAGAAAATCCTAATGATTCTAAATTAATTATAGCAAAAATTATTGATTCAGTACGTGTAAGAGATGCAGCAAAAAAAGCGAGAGAAATTACTAGAAAAAAAAATTTATTAGATTTTTCAATTGGGATTCCTGGTAAATTAGCTGATTGTCAAGAAAAAGATCCTTCACTTGCTGAAATCTATCTTGTAGAAGGAGATTCTGCTGGGGGTTCAGCTAAACAAGGAAGGAATAGGAAAAATCAAGCTGTTTTACCTTTAAAAGGAAAAATCTTAAATGTAGAAAAATCTAGATTGGAAAAAATATTATCATCAACTGAAGTCACTACATTAATTAAAGTATTAGGATGTGGTATCGGTGAAAATGAATATAACCCTGATAAATTAAGATATAAAAATATAATTATTATGACAGATGCTGATGTTGATGGTTCACATATTAGAACATTGTTATTAACTTTTTTTTATAAATTCATGCCAGAAATTATCAAAAGAGGTCATCTTTATATAGCACAACCTCCATTATATAAAGTGAAAAAAGGTAAAGAAGAACAATACATTCATAACGACTTAGATATGTTTTATTATAAAATGAAAATTGCTTTAGAGAAAATTTTTATTTATGTAAATAAACCAAATAAAACAATAATAAAATTAATTACTTTTAAAAATATTATTAAAGAATATTATTCTATTAAAAAAATAATAGAAGATAATTCCTGTTCTATTCCTAAAATAATATTATATGCATTAGTTTATGAACCTGTCATTAAAGAACTAAATAACAAAAATGACATAGATATTTGGTTACAAAATTTAATCAATAATTTAAATAAACAAGATACTACTAATACTAATTATACTGGAAAATTACAGTATAATACTGATCAAAAAATATTTGAACCAATTATTGAAACTGATTTATATGGAGAAATCAAAGAACACATTCTGACAAAAGAATTGATAAATGGACAAGTATATCAAAAAATATCTTTATTTAATTTAAAATTAAATAATTTAATAAATAGAGATTTATATATTGAAAAAGAAAATGATATATGTAAAGTAAATAATTTAGAACATATAATCAATTGGTTAATTAAAAAATCTTTAAATAATATTTATATACAAAGATACAAAGGTTTAGGAGAAATGAACCCTATTCAATTATGGACAACTACTATGAATCCTGAGACTAGAAATATGATTAAAATAACCATTAATGATGCTATTTCAGCTAGTAAATTATTTTCAGTTCTTATGGGGGATGCAGTAGAACCAAGAAAAAAATTTATAGAAGCAAATGCATTAAACGTACAACATTTAGATGTTTAATCTAAATATAATAATTATTATATAATATTTATATTCAATTAAAGTAATTGTACGTTGTATATGACAATCATTAATATTTTAATCATATATTGACATTTAAAATATATAACAAATAACATTGGTTATTAAAAAATATAACTTTTAAAATTATCTATATATTTTTTACATACATGATTGTACATATATAGTCGGCAGGATAGTATAATAAATTACCTGCCGATCTCTTTATTAAATTAATTTATTTTTTAGATTTTTGATTTATCCATTTTTTCAATTACTTTTAACTGTGCTATAGCTTGAGATAATTTAATTGATAATTTTTTATTATTATAATTTTTTTTTATTAATTTTTCAGTATTATTTTTTGCATTTATAATATTATTTCGATCTAAATCAATTCCACGAATAGCTATATCAGATAGAATAGTAATTAATTTCGGTTGAATTTCTAAAATTCCACCAGATACATAAATATGTTCTTTTTTTTTATTGATATGTACTATTAGCAATAATCCTGGTTTAATTATAGTTAATAATTGAGAATGTCCAGGATAAATTCCTAATTCTCCTTCTATTCCTGTAATATGAATTTTTAATATAGAACCTGAAAAAATTTTTTTTTCCATGCTAACAACATTCAGATAACAATACATAATTGATCCTATAATGTTTTGTTTCCATTATTCTTTTTTTTATTATTTGTCAATTCATCTAACGAACCAATCATATAGAAATCTTGTTCCGGTAAATGATCATATTCTCCTTCAATAATTTTTTTAAAATCTATAATAGTATTTTTTAAAGGTACATATTTACCTGGAAATCCAGTAAATACTTCTGCTACAAAAAATGGCTGTGATAAAAATCTTTGTATTTTTCTTGCTCGACTAACTAAGATTTGATCATCTCCTGATAATTCATCCATACCTAATATTGCAATAATATCTTTAAGTTCTTGATATCTTTGTAATATAGATTGAACGTCTAAAGCAGTTTGATAATGTTCTTGACTGACAATTTGAGGGTCTAGTAATCGACTAGTAGAATTCAATGGATCAATAGCAGGATAAATTCCTAAAGAAGAAATATCTCGACTTAGTGTTACAGTAGAATCTAAATGAGAAAATAAAGTAGCACATGATGGATCAGTTAAATCATCTGCTGGTACATAAACTGCTTGAATAGAAGTAATTGAACCTTTTTTTGTAGAAGTAATTCTTTCTTGTAACTTTCCCATTTCTTCAGATAAAGTAGGTTGATATCCTACAGCTGAAGGCATTCTTCCTAATAATGCAGATACTTCTGTTCCAGCTAAAGTATAGCGATAAATATTATCAATAAAAAATAAAACATCTTTCCCTTCGTCTCTAAATTTTTCTGCTAAAGTTAATCCTGTAAATGCCACTCTTAATCGATTTCCAGGTGGTTCATTCATTTGACCATATACTAAAGATACTTTGTTTAATACTTTTGAAGTTTTCATTTCATGATAAAAATCATTACCTTCTCTAGTTCGTTCTCCTACACCAGTAAACACAGAATATCCAGAATGTGCTATAGCAATATTACGAATTAATTCCATCATATTTACTGTTTTTCCTACTCCTGCTCCTCCAAATAATCCAACTTTTCCACCTTTTGCAAAAGGACACATTAAATCTATTACTTTAATTCCAGTTTCTAATATTTCTTGTGAAACTGATTGATCTTCATAATTAGGTGGTGATCGATGTATTTCCCAATGTTCTATTGGTTCTTCATTATTATTTATAAATTTTCCCTTCATATCTATAGGTTCACCTAAAACATTCATTATTCTTCCTAAAGTACTATAACCAACAGGAACTTTAATAGTATGTTTTAAATTAATTACTAATAAACCTCTTTTTAGTCCATCAGATGAACCCATAGCTATAGTGCGAACTATTCCAGAACCTAATTGTTGTTGTACTTCTAGAATTAAACTAAATTTATCATTTTTTACTTCTAATGCATGATAAATTTTAGGAACTGATGTTGATGGAAACTCAACATCAATAACAGAACCAATAATTTGAATAATTTTTCCAGAAGACATTGATTCAAGCCTCGAATGATTATATTAATTAATTGAAATTTTTTTTGTTAGATCCAGAAATAATTTCAATTAATTCTTGAGTTATTGAAGATTGACGAGCTTTATTATAATTTAATTGCAATTCTTTAATAAAATTATTACTATTATCTGTTGCATTTTTCATGGATAGCATTCTTGCTGCTTGTTCGCTGACTAAATTTTCTAATATACTTTGATAAATTTGAGATTCGATAAATCTATCTAATAATGTATTCAATACCATTTTTGCATTTGGTTCATATATGTAATCCCATTTTATACTATTTTTATTTTGATTATTGTTAATAATAGGCAATAAAATGTTCAATTTAGGTATTTGTATCATAGTATTTTGAAAATGATTATATGCTATAAATATTTTATCAATATTATTATTTTTATATTCTTGTAATAAAATATGAATATTACCTAGTAATTCAGATAAGTTAATTTTGTTATTTATTTGATTCATATAACTAATAATATTACATTGTAATTTATTAAAAAACTGAAAACCTTTAGATCCAAAAACAACTAATTTACATTTAATATTTTTTTCAGCATATCGTTGCATATTAATTAATATTTTTTTAAATAAGATAGAATTTAAATTACTACATAATCCTCGATCAGTTGAAATAACTATAATTCCTATATTTTTTGTTTTTCTATCTTGTAGATATGGATGTTTATATTCCACGTTAGCAAGAGAAACATGATTAATAACTTTAATAATATTTTCAAAATAAGGACGAGTAGATAACATTTTTTCTTGAATTTTTCTCATTTTTGAAACTGCGACCATTTCCATAGCTTTAGTTATTTTTTTTGTGTTTTTAACAATATTAATTTTATTTTTTATTTCTTTTACTGAATTCATAATTGACCTAAATGAACATATTTATTTTTATTAAATGATAATTATTCTTTTGATATAAATTTTTTAATTATTGATTTAAATGAATTCTTGATATTTTGATCATATACACCAGTACTATTAATTACATTTATTAAATCTTTATATTTAGATTTAAACATTTGTAATAATTCATATTCAAATACAGAAATATTATTAATTTCTATTTCATCTAAATAATTATTTTCAGCAGTATATAAAAGTAAAGCTTGTTCAGCTATAGATAATGGAAAATGTTGTTTTTGTTTAAGTAATTCAGTTATTTTTCTTCCATACATTAATTGTTTTTTAGTATTTTTATCAAGATCAGAAGCAAATTGAGAAAAGGCAGCTAATTCTCTATATTGTGCTAAAGCTGTCCTAATACCTCCAGATAATTGTTTAATTATATTTGTTTGAGCACTGTTTCCAATACGAGACACTGAAATTCCAGGATTGACAGCAGGTCTAATACCGGAATAAAATAAATTATTTTCTAAAAATATTTGACCATCAGTAATCGATATAACATTTGTAGGAACAAAAGCAGAAACATCTCCAGATTGAGTTTCAATAATTGGTAATGCTGTTAATGATCCTGTTTTATTTCTTATTTTTCCTTTAGTAAATTGTTCTACATAATTAGCATTGACTCTTGCAGATCTTTCTAATAATCGAGAATGTAAATAAAAAATATCTCCTGGATATGCTTCTCGACCTGGAGGTCTTCTTAATAATAATGAAATTTGTCTATATGCTATAGCATGCTTAGATAAATCATCATATACTATTAAAGCATCTTCGCCTTTATTACGAAAATATTCACCCATGGTACAAGCAGAATATGGACATAAATATTGTAATGAAGCCGATTCTGAAGAAGATGCAACTACTATTATAGTATTACTTAACGCTTTGTGTTCTTTTAATTTTTCTACTATATTTACAATAGTAGAAATTTTTTGTCCAATTGCGACATATATACATTTAACACCAGATTTTCTTTGATTAATAATAGTATCTATTGCTAAAGTAGTTTTACCAGTCTGTCTATCTCCTATAATTAGTTCTCTTTGTCCTTTTCCGATAGGTATCATAGTATCTATTGCTTTGTATCCAGTTTGAATAGGTTCATCAATTGTTTGTCTATCTATTACTCCTGGTGCAATAGATTCAATTTTTTCAAACTTTGTACATGAAACAGGTCCTTTCCCGTCAATTGGTTCACCTAATGTATTAACTACTCTTCCTAATAATTCTGTTCCTATTGGTACTTCTAATATTTTATTTGTACATTGTATAATCATACCTTCCGTTAAATGAAGGTATGAACCTAATACTACTGCTCCTACTGAATCTCTTTCTAAATTTAATGCAATTGCATATGTGTTACATTCAGGAATTAACAACATTTCTCCTTGCATAACATGAGATATTCCATATATTTTTAATATCCCATCAATAATAGAAATAATTTTTCCTTCATTTCGGATAATAGGTTCAATATTAAATTCAGTAATTCTTTTTTGTATTAATTCACTAATTTCAGTGGAATTTAATTGCATACATTATTTTTCTCTTAATTTTTTATTATATTAGATAAAATTTTTAATTGTGTTGAGATAGAATAATCTATGGTTTGATCATTATTTTTAATAACTAATCCTCCAATAATAGAACTATCAATTGTATGTTTAAATATAATTTTTTTAGAAAAATATTTTTTTAATTTTTCATGAATAGAATTTAAAAATATTAATTCTAATTTATAAGCAGATATAATTTCTAAATGTATTATTTGATAATAATCATCAATTAATTTTAAAAAATAATTTAAAATATTAGGAAATAAATTTAATCTTTTATTTTGTGTCATTATTGAAATTAAATTTTTTGTTTCTTGATTTATTTGATCTTTACCGATAGAAATAAATATTTCAATTAATTTTATAGAATTTACACCATTAAGACATTGTTGTTGAATCAATTCTGTTGATGCAATTTTTGTACAAATTTGTAACTGTTGTTTCCAATTTATAATATTGTTATCTTTTATAGCTAAATTAAAAATTGCTGTTGCATAAGGTCTAGCTAAAGTGATGTATGCAGGTATCATTGTTTTTCTTAAAAATTAGCAAGTATTTGATCAATTAAATTTTTATGATCTTTTTGATTAATAGATCTCTGTAACATTTTTTCTGCAATTGTAATTGAAATTAATCCTGTTTGTTTTTTTATTTCTTCATAAACTTTTTTCTTGTCAATTTCAATTTGAATTCTACTTCTTTCAATAATTTTTTTTTCTTCTTGGATAGCTTTCTTTTTAGCTTGTTCAATAATATGATTTTTATTTAAATTAGCTTTTTTAATTATATTTATTGCTTCTTTTCGAGCGTTATTTAATTTTTTTTCAATTTCATTATTTTTTTTAATTAATTCTTCTTCTTTTTCTTGAATTAATAAAAAATTATTTTGAATTTCTTTTTGTCTATTTTCAATTATATTAATGATAGGTGGCCAAATGTATTTCATACAAAACCAAACAAAAAGAAAAAAAGAAATTGTCTGTCCAAATATCGTAGCATTTAAATTCACATTGTTTTACCTATAGTTGATTAATATAAGACAATTTTATTTTATAAAAAATTAGTATGTAATTAAATTAATATGATTTAAAAATCATCCTCATAATATTAAGAAACTGCAAATATAATATATAAAGACAAACCAACTGCAATCATTGGAATAGCATCGATTAAACCCATAACAATAAAAAATTGAGATCTCAATAAAGGAATTAAATCAGGTTGCCGAGAAGCTCCTTCTAAAAATTTTCCTCCTAATAAACTAATACCAATTGCTGCACCAATAGCTGCTAATCCTATCATTATAGCTGCAGCCATATATAACATATCTATATTAGAATGTTCCATAATTATTTTCTCTTCTAACTTAAAAAATTAAAAATTATTAATCATCTTTAACAATAATTAATGTTTTTGAGATGCCATGGATAAATATACAATTGTTAATACCATAAAAATAAATGATTGTAAAAAAATTACAAGAATATGAAAAATAGCCCATGGTGTATTTAAGATCCATTGAGACCACCATGGTAGTAAACTAGATATCATAATAAAAATCATTTCTCCTGCATACATATTACCAAATAATCTTAGTGCTAACGATATAGGTTTAGATATTAAAGTAATTAACTCTAATGTAAGATTAAAAACCAAAAATATAGGATGATTAAAAGGTTGTAATGTTAATTCCTTAATAAAATTTACGTATCCTTTTATTTTTAAATTATAATATAAAATTAAGATAAATACACCTATTGCTAGAGATAACGTAATATTTATATCTGCAGAAGGAACAATTCTCATGAATTTAATTTCAAATAATGTATTACCTAAAACAGGAAGATAATCTATTGGTAATAAATCCATTAAATTCATTAAAAATATCCACATAAAAATTGTTAATGACAATGGTGCTATTAGTTTATTTTTTTCTTGATATATTTCTGTTACATTTTTATTTATAAAATTTATTATTATTTCAATAAATGTCTGTAATTTACTAGGTTTTCTTTGTTTTAATGTTTTTGTTGTTACGTAAAATAGAACTGAAAAAATAAAACCTAATATAAAAGAAAAAAAAAGAGAATCAAGATTAATAACCCAAAAATTATTTAATATATTTTCTTTACCCAATAATTTTAAAGTATGTAAGTCTAATGTTAAATGTTGTAAATGATGACTAATGTACTTTTGAGGATTAAGTGTTTCTGGTAAAGACATAAAAAATGATCATCCTTATTCGTAATATGTAATATTTTTAATATATTAATATGTATATTTATATTTAGATACATATCTTTTATTTAATTTATTAAAAATAATATATATAAATAAAAAATTTAATATAAAGTAATTAATTTGTTAAGAATTTATAAAAATTTTGAAATACTTTTATTTTTGTTTAGATTATTTTTTTTTTAATATTGTAATCATATTTTTTTAAATAATTATATATTTTACGAAAAACAATTATTATGTACTAAATTTATAATTTAGAAAACTGTTTATTATTTTAATTTAATAATATTGAATTATTATTTTTTATTTTTAATAATGATTGTTTTTTCAAATATATTAATATTATTGATATCGCTGCAGGAGTAATTCCTGAAATTCGGGAAGCTTGTCCTATAGACATAGGTTTATAATTATTTAATTTTAATATTACTTCGTTAGATAAACCTGGAATTTTTGAATAATCTAAAGATTGAGATAAATTAGTATATTCATTATTAATTTGTTTTTTAATTTCATTATGTTGACGTTGAATATAACCGGAGTATTTAATTTGTATTTCAATTTGATCAGAAATAATTTTTTCTTTTGACAAATTATTTAATAAATTTATTTCAATAAGATCATTATAATGAACATTAGGTCGTTTTAATAATTCCTCACCAGTAATTTTTTTATGAATATTAATACTTAATTTTGTATTTAATTTAGCTGATTCTATTGTATTAGGATATATAATTAATTTTTTTAATTTTTTTTTCTCTTTTTCTATTTTTGAAACTTTTTTGTTATATTGAATCCATCTGGTATCGTTAATTAATCCTAACTTTTTTCCTATTTCTGTTAAACGTAAATCAGCATTGTCTTCTCTTAATAATAATCTATATTCTGCTCTTGAAGTAAACATACGATATGGCTCGTTAGTTCCTTTATTACAAAGATCATCTATTAATACTCCTAGATATGCTTCATGTCTTTTTGGAAACCAAGGTTCTAAATTTGATACATATAAACTAGCATTAATTCCTGCTAATAATCCTTGAGCAGCAGCCTCTTCGTAACCGGTAGTACCATTTATTTGACCGGCTAAAAATAACCTATGTATTAATTTACTTTCTAAAGTTAATTTTAAATCTCTAGGATCAAAATAATCATATTCAATAGCATAACCAGGATTAATGATTGTACTATTTTCTAATCCTTTAATTGAATTAATCATCTGAATTTGAATTTTTATTGGTAAACTAGTAGAAATTCCATTTGGATATATACTAGTGGTAGATAAACTTTCTGGTTCTAAAAATATCTGATGACTGTTTTTTGTTTCAAAACGAATAATTTTATCTTCAATAGAAGGACAATAACGAGGTCCAATTCCTTTTATTTTACCTTGATAAATCGGACTTTCTTTTAAGTTTGATTTAATGATATCATGTGTTTTTTCATTAGTATGTGTTATATAACAAGGTACTTGAAAAAAATTATTTTTTTTATTTTGAATAAATGAAAAAAATGGAATAGGAACATCTCCATTTTGAATAGTTAAATCTTTAAAATTAATTGTTTTTCCTTCTATTCTAGGTGGAGTTCCTGTTTTTAATCGATTAATGCGAAATGGTAAATCTCTTAATTTATTTGATAATATAATAGAAGATTGATCACCAATTCTACCTCCTTTTAATTGATTTGATCCAATGTGTATCACACCATTTAAAAAAGTTCCAGTAGTTAGTATTACACATGAAGAAAATATTTTTTCTTCTAATGTAGTTATAATTCCATAAATACAATTATTTTTAATAATTAAGTCTTGAACTTCTGATTCTAAAATAAATAAATTTTTCTCTTTATTTAAATAACTAACTGCATTTTTATGATATAAGATTTTATCTGCTTGAGCTCTTGTAGATTGTACAGCTGGTCCTTTTGATGCATTTAATATTTTAAATTGAATTCCAGATTGATCAATAATTTCAGCCATTAAACCACCTAAAGCATCAATTTCTTTAACCAAATGACTTTTACCAATTCCTCCAATTGCTGGATTACATGACAATGCTCCAATAGTACACTTTTTTTGAGTAATTAACAAAGTTTTTTTTTTCATTCTTGAAGCAGCGGCTGCTGCTTCAATTCCAGCATGTCCTCCTCCTATAACGAGAACATCAAATTTTTTGTCATTTTTATTCATGAAGCAAACCTATTTTTTTCTGTATATTTTTTTTATAAAGAACTAAAAATTGATAAATATTAATTTTTATGTTGATTTATACTTTGTATATAA